>JAJSZB010000028.1:0-32967 GCA_050613715.1 Streptomyces sp. IBSBF 3018 | reverse complement strand
GGGCGGGGTGTCTTGACCGGGCCGGCGGCGGGCTTCGCGGACTTGGCGGACGTGGCAGCCTTCGGCTTGGCCGCGCTCGCGGACGTGGCGGACGTGCCGGCCGCAGCAGCCTTGGCGGAACCGCCGGTCCCGGCGGCCTTCGCGGAGGCGCCCGCCGGCGTCGACGTACGCTGCGCCGGTGCGGACGCGCCGCCGGCGCGCGGCGGCTGGTCGGCCGGGTTCTCCTCGAAGTCGATCTTCTTCATCTGCTTGCCCATGTTCTTCATGAGCGCCCACAGCGCGAGGGCGATGACGGCGAAGATCACGAATCCGAGGAGCCCCGGCGTCACCTTGTTGTCGTCCAGCTCCTGGGCGAGCGGGACGAGGTGCTGCGGAAGGGCGTGGGTGGAAGTCACGCCCGCCATTGTCCCCTAAGCCCCGCGGACGCCCGCAAAGAGGTCGTCCTCCGGGAGCGAGACGTCCACCCGGGACGTCACCAGCTCGTAGTCCTCGGTCGGCCAGACCTCGCGCTGGACGTCCAGCGGCACCCGGAACCAGCCGCCGTCGGGGTCGATCTGGGTGGCGTGGGCGAGCAGCGCCTTGTCGCGGATCTCGAAGAAGTCCGCGCACGGCACCCGGGTGGTGATGTTCCGCTCGGGCCGGGCGAACTCGTCCCAGCGCTTGAGCCACTCCTCGTACGGCGACTCCAGGCCGCGGGCGAGCAGCGCCTCGTGCAGGGCGACGGTGCGCTGCTTGTTGAAGCCCTGGTTGTAGTAGAGCTTCAGCGGGGTCCAGGGCTCGCCGGCCTCGGGGTAGCGCTCGGGGTCGCCCGCGGCCTCGAAGGCCACCATGGAGATCTTGTGGGTCATGATGTGGTCGGGGTGCGGGTAGCCGCCATTCTCGTCGTACGTGGTCATCACGTGCGGACGGAAGTGGCGGACCAGGCGCACCAGCGCGCCGGCCGCGGTGTCCACGTCCTGGAGGCCGAAGCAGCCCTCGGGCAGCGGCGGCAGCGGGTCGCCCTCGGGCAGGCCGGAGTCGACGAAGCCGAGCCACGCCTGCCGCACGCCGAGGATCTGGCGGGCCTCCTCCATCTCCCGGGCCCGGACCTCGTGGATGTGCTCCTCGATGTAGGGGTCGCCCTGGAGCCTGGGGTTGAGCACCGACCCCCGCTCGCCGCCGGTGCAGGTGGCCACCAGTACGTCCACCCCCTCGGACACGTACTTCGCCATGGTGGCGGCGCCCTTGCTCGACTCGTCGTCGGGGTGCGCGTGCACGGCCATCAGTCGCAGCTGCTCAGTCAAGGCTGAATCCTCAAGTCTCCCGGTTCGGGCCCCCTCCGTCGGCCCGGAGGGCGCATCCTATAGTGACCGAGTGAGGGGACGAATAATTCCGCGTGGTCCCACGCGCCCCTGACCCGGAGGAACGATCATGACGGCCGTGCAGCCAGGCCCGCCGGACCCGCGGTCGCCCGCGCAGCCGCCGGCCGCCGCGGCCCCCCCGCAGCAGGCCCCGCCGGCGCCGCGGACCCCGCAGGCCCCGCCCGCGGGCCGCTACGGCCCGGGCGACCGGCGCTTCCGTGACGCCGAGGCCGACGCCCGCGCCGACCGCAAGCTCCGGATCGCCGCCGTGGTGGCCGGCGCGCTGGCGCTCGCCGGGATCGGCTGGTACGGCTGGCACACCATCGCCGACAGCAAGGTCAGCGCCCAGGTGGTGGCCTTCCAGGTGATGTCCGACCACGCGGTGGAGATCCACCTGGAGGTCCACAAGGACGCCGGCACGGTGGCGGTCTGCACGCTGCGCTCGGAGGACTCCGACCACAACGAGGTCGGCCGCAAGGACGTACGGCTCGCGCAGCACGCCAAGCAGGTCGACACCATCGTGACGGTACGCACCACCGCCCGCGGCAGCACCGGCGAGCTGGTCAGCTGCGGCACCGCGCCGCGCGACTGAACCCCCGCGGGCGTCGGGGGCGCACCGGGACGTTTCGTGCTCCCGTCCACGGCCGGTAATTGTTAGGCTCGTGGTTTCGTCCCGGCAGCCGGTGGCAATGCACTTGTTCACCGGATCGGCGGTCGGCAGCAGCGGCCGGTCGGGGCGAGCGGCCCGCCACGTGGTTCCCGCGCGGCGCCGCGACCGTCCGCGGAGAGCCCGCGCGACCGGATACGGCATCACAGTACCGACGAGGAGCACCAGTGACCCAGACCAGCGACAACGTCACCTGGCTCACCCAGGCGGCGTACGACCAGCTGAAGGCCGAGCTGGAGCATCTGTCTGGTCCCGCGCGCGCCGAGATCGTCGCCAAGATCGAGGAAGCCCGCCAGGAAGGCGATCTCAAGGAGAACGCCGGGTACCACGCGGCACGCGAGGACCAGGGCAAGCTGGAGCTGCGCATCCGCCAGCTCAACCAGATCCTGGAGACCGCCAAGGTCGGCGAGGCGCCGGCGGACACCGGCGTGGTGGCCCCCGGCATGGTCGTCACCATCGCGTTCGACGGCGACCCGGACGACTCGATGACCTTCCTGCTCGGCTCGCGCGAGGGCGTGTCCAGCGACCTTGAGACGTACTCCCCGCAGTCCCCGCTGGGCCGCGGCGTGGACGGCAAGCGCAAGGGCGAGGAGGCCACGTACGAGCTGCCGAACGGCAAGCAGGCGTCGGTGACCATCCTCGACGTCAAGCCGTACCAGGGCTGAGGCCGCCCGCGCTCACACACGCACGACGGCGCCGGACCACCCCCCGTGGGTGGTCCGGCGCCGTCGCGTGCGCTCCGTGCCCAACGGGTCAGGCAAGGGGTCAGGCAAAGGGCCAGGCAACGGGTCAGGCCGTCGCCGAGCGGTACTTGTGGACCGCCCAGGTGCGGAAGACCGCGATGATCACGACCGACCACACCAGCGACGCCCACACCGGGTGCTGCATCGGCCAGGCGTCGGAGTGCACCACACCGGGGTTGCCGAACAGCGTGCGCGCGGCCTGCACGGTCGCGCTGAACGGGTTCCACTCCGCGACGTGCCGCAGCCACGGCGTCATGTTCTCCGGGCTGACGAACGCGTTGGACACGAACGTCACCGGGAACAGCCAGATCAGGCCGCCCGAGGTGGCCGCCTCCGGGGTGCGCACCGACAGTCCGATCAGCGCGCCGATCCAGGAGAAGGCGTAGCCGAGCAGGAGCAGCAGCGCGAACGCGCCGAACATCTTCGGGATGCCGTTGTGCACCCGCCAGCCGACCAGCAGGCCGACCACGGCGAGGACCACCACGGTCAGCGCGGTCTGCACCAGATCGGCCAGGGTGCGGCCGGTGAGCACCGCGCCGCGGGACATCGGCAGCGAGCGGAAGCGGTCGATCAGGCCCTTGTGCATGTCGTCCGCGATGCCGGCGCCGGCGCCCGCGGTGGCGAAGGTGACCGTCTGAGCGAAGATGCCGCCCATCAGGAACTCGCGGTAGTCGGCGGCGCTGAACGTCCCGCCGACGTTGACCGAGCCGCCGAAGACGTAGCTGAAGAGCACCACGAACATGATCGGCTGGATCAGGCCGAAGATCACGATCTCCGGGATGCGCATCATGCGCAGCAGGTTGCGCTTGGCGACCACCAGCGAGTCGTGCGCGGACTGCACCAGTCCGCCGCGGGCGGTCGGCGCCAGGGTGGCCGACGCGGTGTCGGTCGCGGCGCTCATTTCACGGTCTCCTCACCGGCCGCGTCGGCGGCCGTGCTCGCGTCCTGCGGGTCGCCGCTGCCGCCGTCGCGCCCGCCGCTCTCGGCGCCCCCGGAGTTCTCGGCGCTCTCCGGCGCCTCGGCGGCGTGGCCGGTCAGCGAGATGAAGACGTCGTCCAGGGTGGGGCGGCGCAGGCCGATGTCGTCGATCTCGATGCCCTGCGCGTCCAGTTCCCTGATCACCTCGGCGAGCAGCTTGGCGCCGCCGGCGACCGGGACGGTGATCTTGCGGGTGTGCTGGTCGACCTTGGCGTCGCCCTGCCCGTGCCGGGCCAGCACCCGCCCGGCCTCGTCGATCCTGTCGCGGTCGTGCACGACGACCTCGACGCGCTCGCCGCCGGTCTGCGCCTTGAGCTGGTCGGAGGTGCCGCGGGCGATGACCAGGCCGTGGTCGATGACGCAGATGTCGTGCGCCAGGTGGTCGGCCTCCTCCAGATACTGCGTGGTCAGCAGCAGCGTGGTGCCGCCGGCCACCAGCTCCTGGATGACCTCCCACAGCGCCTGCCGGTTGCGCGGGTCCAGGCCGGTGGTGGGCTCGTCCATGAACATCACCGGCGGGCTGACCACCAGCGCGGCGGCCAGGTCGAGCCGCCTGCGCATGCCGCCGGAGTAGGTCTTGGCGGTGCGGTCGGCCGCGTCGGCGAGGTTGAAGCGCTCCAGCAGCTCGTCGGCGCGGACCCGGGCCTGCTTGCCGCTGAGCTGGTAGAGCTGGCCGACCATGCGGAGGTTCTCCCGGCCGGTGAGGTACTCGTCGACGGCCGCGAACTGGCCGGACAGGCCGATGTGGCGGCGCACCTCGTTGGGGTGCTTGAGAACGTCGATGCCCGCGACGACGGCGGTGCCGCTGTCGGGTTGCAGCAGTGTGGTCAGGACGCGCACCGCGGTGGTCTTCCCCGCGCCGTTGGGCCCGAGCAGACCGAGGACGGTGCCCTCCGGCACGTCCAGGTCCACTCCCCCCAGTGCCCTGACATCGCCGAAGGTCTTCACCAGACCCTCGGCGTAGATGGCGCCCGGCATGATCTCGCTCCCGTTCCGTTGCATGGTTGCGTGGCGAATCGCGAGTCCCACACTCGCGATAGACCGCGAGCATGGCAGACGCGATATATCGCGTCAACCCGTCAGGCGATCACCGCGTAGCCCGCGTCCTCCAGGGCGGCCCGGACCGCGTCGCAGTGCTCGGGCCCCTTCGTCTCCAGGTGCAGCTCGACCTCCGCCTCCGTCAGCCCGAGCCGGGGGTCGGTCCGCACATGGCTGATGTCGAGCACGTTAGCGTCGGCCACTGACAACGCCCCCAGGAGCGAGGCCAGCGCCCCCGGCCGGTCGGTCAGCCGCAGCCGCAGCGACAGGTAGCGCCCGGCCGCCGACATGCCGTGCCGCAGGATGCGCTGGAGCAGCAGCGGGTCGACGTTGCCGCCGGACAGCACCGCGACCACCGGCCCCGCGCCCCGGAACGCGCCCGGATCGGCCATCAGCGCCGCCACCGCGCTCGCCCCGGCCGGCTCCACCACCAGCTTCAGCCGTTCCAGGCACAGCAGCAGCGCCCTGGACAGCTGATCCTCCGACACCGTGACGACGTCGTCCACCAGGTTTTCCACCAGGGCGAACGGCACGTCACCCGGACGGCCCACCATGATCCCGTCGGCCATCGTGGCCACCGTGCCCAGCGCCATCGGCCGCCCGGCCGCGAGCGAGGGCGGGTACGCCGCCGCGCCCGCCGCCTGCACCCCGACGATCCGCACGTCAGGCCGCAGTTCCTTGACCGCGACCGCGAGTCCCGCGATCAGCCCGCCGCCGCCCACGCCCACCACGACGGTGCGCACCTCGGGGCACTGCTCCAGGATCTCCAGCCCGACCGTGCCCTGCCCGGCGATCACGTCCGGGTGGTCGAAGGGGTGGATGAAGACCGCGCCGGTCTCCTCGGCGTACGCGGTCGCCGCGCGCAGCGTCTCGTCCACCACGGCACCGTGCAGCCGTACCTCGGCGCCGTACTCGCGGGTCGCGGCGACCTTCGGCAGCGGCGCGCCGACCGGCATGAAGACCGTGGAGCGCACCCCGAGCAGCGACGCGGCCAGCGCCACGCCCTGCGCGTGGTTGCCGGCGCTCGCCGCGACCACGCCGGCCGCGCGCTCCTCGGGCCGCAGCCCGGCGATGCGCACGTACGCGCCGCGGATCTTGAACGAGCCGGTCCGCTGGAGGTTCTCGCACTTGAGGTGCACCGGTGCTCCGACCAGCGACGACAGGTGACGCGAGCCTTCCATCCCGGTCACCCGGGCCACCCCGGAGAGCATCTTGTGCGCTCCGCGCACGTCATCGAGGGTGACGGAGGGGGACGACGAGGTGTCCATGACCCCAGTCTCGCAGCCGGCGGCCCGCGGATTGCGCGGGAACCGCTCGGTCACCACCACGGCCTACTACTCTTCTCCCCAACTTCCTGCCTTCCCGTCCCGTCTGCAGGACCGACAGAACGCGAGCTTCAAGGTCATGTCCAACCCTCCGGAGACCTCGGCAGATCTGCTTGAGAGCCTCCAGCACCAGGTCGCCCTCTTCGCGCGGCGCGCCGAACAGACGCGGCTCGGCGGCGTCGGCAAGGCGCGCAACTCGATGGACCGCGCCGCCTATCTGCTGCTCAACCGGCTCGACCGGGAGGGCCCGATGGGTGTCAAGGCGCTCGCCGAGGCGATGCGGATCGACTCCTCCACGGTGACCCGCCAGGTCGCCCCGCTGGTCGACTCGGGCCTGGTCAAACGCACCTCCCACCCCGAGGACGGGCGCGCCGTCGTGCTCGCGCTCTCCCCGCGCGGCCGCGGCCGGCTGGAGGAGGTCCGCGACTCCCGGCGCCGGCTGATGGCCCAGGTCACCGAAGGGTGGACCACGCAGGAACGCGAGGTCTTCACCGAGCTGCTGGTCCGCTTCAACGCCGCGCTGGCCGAGTGGCACGCGGGCACGGTCCGCGCCGACGCCGCGGCAGGCGTGGCCGAGGGCCCGGCGGAGGGCCCGGCGGAGGGCCCGGCGGGCGACGCCGCGGAGATCTCCGCGGACGGCGCCGCGGACCCCGTGGACGGTCCGGCCGCCGACGCGCAGGGGGCTTGACCCCGCACACCGGGTTGCCGTCCCATGGCGACGTGGGCAGACGCAGGGCCGATGCCGAGCTGCGACGGGACGCCGAGTTCGCGGCGTTCACCGCTGGAGCGGGAGGACGGCTGCTGCATGCCGCCACCTTGCTCACCGGCGACCCCGCCGAGGCCGAGCGCCTGCTGACCGCGGTCCTCGCGCGGGTCTACGCGGACTGGCTGCGGATGCGCGCGGAGGACCCGTACGAGCAGGCCAGGAGCGAGCTGGTGCGGCGGTTCAGCTGCCGGCCGTGGTGGCGCAGACCGCACGGCGGCACGCTGGACCGGCTCTCCGCGCAGGAGCGGCTGGTCGTCACGATGCGGTTCTTCGAGGGCATCGCCGAGGAGCAGACGGCGGCGCAGCTCGGGCTGCCCGCCGAACGGGTGCACGCGATCGGCGCGCGGGCGGCGGCCACCCTGCGCTCGCGCCCGCAGGAGCACCCCCCGGCCGCGCTGTCCGGCGCCCCCGGCCCGCCGAGCGCCTCCGGCCCGCCGGGCACCCGCGGCCTGCCGCGCACACCCAGCACGGCCGGCACGTCCGACACGCCCGGCACACCCAGCACGTCCGGCACCGCCCGCGCGTCCGGCGCCCCGCGGGCCTCCGGCGCCACCCGCGTCGAGCACCCCGGCGGTGCGCCGTGAGCCGGCTGCCGAACCGCAGGGACGAGGAGGTGCGCCGGCTGCTGGACACCCCGCACCCCGCCGTGCCCGTGGACCTGGCCGCCCGCGCGGCGCTGCGCGGGCGGCGCATCGTGCGCCGCCGCCGGATCGAGCACGCCGTGCTGTGGGCGCTGCTCGTCGCGGCGGCGGTCACCGCGCTGGTGCTGGCCGCGCTCACCTGGCCGCACGACCCGTCGTCCCCCGGCGGCCCGGTCGACGACACGTGGTGGCGGCACTGACCCGGGCGGCGTGGAACCCGCGGGCGGCGCAGCACCCGCGTGACGCAGCCGGCTCTACCCGAGCGCCTGCCGCAGATCCGCCAGCAGGTCGTCCGCGGCCTCGATGCCGACAGAGAGGCGTACCAGGTCCGCGGGGACCTCCAGCGCGGAGCCGGCCACCGACGCGTGGGTCATCCGGCCGGGGTGCTCGATCAGCGACTCGACGCCGCCGAGCGACTCGCCGAGGGTGAACAGCCGGGCCCGGTCGCACACCGCGACGGCCGCCTCCTCGCCGCCCTCGACGCGGAAGGACACCATGCCGCCGAACGCCTTCATCTGCTTGGCCGCGACCTCGTGCCCGGGGTGCGTGTCCAGGCCGGGGTAGTAGACCTGGGTGACCCGCGGGTGCGCGGCCAGCATCGCGGCGACCCGGCCGGCGTTCTCGCTGTGCCGGTCCATGCGCACCGCGAGCGTCTTGATGCCGCGCATCACCAGCCACGCGTCGAACGGCCCGGCGACCGCGCCCATCGCGTTCTGGTGGTACGCCAGTTCCTCGCCGAGCGCCGCGTCGGAGGTGACCAGCGCGCCGCCGACCACGTCGGAGTGGCCGCCCATGTACTTGGTGGTCGAGTGCACGACCACGTCCGCGCCGAGCGCCAGCGGCTGCTGGAGGTAGGGGCTGGCGAAGGTGTTGTCGACCACCAGGCGCACCCCGGCCTGCCGGGCCACCCCGGCCAGCGCGGCGATGTCGGTCACGCCGAGCAGCGGGTTGGACGGCGTCTCCACCCAGATGAGCTTCGTCTGCGGCCGCACCGCGTCGCGTACCGCCTGCACGTCCGAGGTGTCGGCGACCGACCACGTCACGCCCCAGCGCTCCACGACCTTCGCGAACAGCCGGAAGGTGCCGCCGTAGGCGTCGTCCGGGATCACCACGTGGTCGCCGGGGGCCAGCACGGTCCGCAGCAGGCAGTCCTCGGCCGCCAGCCCGGAGGCGAACGCCAGGCCGCGGCTGCCGCCCTCCAGCGCGGCGAGGTTCTGCTCCAGCGCGCTGCGGGTGGGGTTGGCCGACCGGCTGTACTCGTAGCCGCCGCGCAGCCCGCCGACCCCGTCCTGCTTGTACGTCGACACCTGGTAGATCGGGGTGACCACGGCACCGGTGGAGGCGTCCGCCGGCTGGCCCGCGTGGATCGCGAGGGTCTCGAAGTGCCGGTGCCCGCTGTCGCCGTTCCGGCCGTGCTGCTCGTGCTGATCGCTCATGCCGCCGAGGGTAGCCGCCGGACCGGGGCCGCCGGGCCGGACGCCGCCGTGATGTCACTGGCCCACGGGTCCGGCCGCCCGTATGATGCGCCTCCTGATCCGAACACCCGTGCCCGCGCGTGCCGCGGCCCGCGGGGGTTCGCGAGTCCTGTGGGGGGACCGCTTCCGATGGCTGCCACCGTGCGCGCGCTGCGCGCTTTCCTGCTGCTGGCCGGCTTCTACCTGATGGGCGTGCTGCTGCTCGCGCTGATCGTGGGCGTCGACGTGCTGATGGTCTACGAGATGGTGCACGGCGAGTTCCGGCTCGGCGAGCTGTACGTGCTGGCGGCGTCGCTGATGCTGACGCTGCCGATCCTTGACGGGATGTTCATACTCGGCCGCCGCCGATCGGGTGGCGGCACGGACGGGTACGAGGTGACGCGGGCCGCGCAGCCGCGGCTGTGGACGGAGATCGAGGAGGCAGCGCGGCTGGCCGGCACCCGCGCGCCCGACCGGGTGCTGCTCACCGGCGACGTGAACGCGTCGGTCTCGGAACAGACCAGGCTGCTGGGCCTGGTCCGCGGCCGGCGCAGCCTCTCGCTGGGCGTGCCGCTGCTCGCCGGGCTGACCGTGCCGCGGCTGCGGGCCGTGCTGGCCCACGAGTTCGGGCACTACGGCAACCACGACACCCGGCTGATCGGGCCGACGATGCGCGGCCGCGTGTCGATCCTGCACACCATCGAGCAGTTCCGGCTCGGCGCGAAGGACAACGGGCGGACGTTCGCGATCGTCGGCAACCTCTACGTCCGCTACGGCCGGATGTACATGCGCGCCTCGCAGTCCGTGGCCCGCCGCCAGGAGTTGGCCGCCGACCGCCGCGCGGCCCTCACCGTCGGCCGCGCCACCACGGCGAACGCGCTGCGCGAAGTCCCGCTGCTGGACGCGGCGTTCGAGTTCTACGTCGATCGGTACGCCACGATCGGCTGGGACGCGGAACTGCTCCCGGCGCCCGGCGAGTTCTACGGCGGCTTCGGCCGGCTGCTGGCCGAGCCGGGCCGCGCGGAGGAACTCGCGGCGCTGCGGGCGGGGTTGACGCCGACCGGCGCGGACGGCGGCGGCGCGGAGGGCGGCGCGGACGCGGGATCGGGCGGTTCGGGTACGGGCGCGGGTACGGCGGCGGGCGGCTCGGGTACGGACGAGGACCCGCGGACCGGCGGGGGCGCGGGGCACGCGGAGCCGTCGCCGTACGACTCGCACCCGCCGATGGCCGAACGGGTCCGGCTGATCGAGGCGTTGCCGGAGGACGGCGTCGTGGACGACCCGGGCGCGCCGGCGGCGCTCACGCTGCTGGAGGGCGCGGGCGGCGCGACGACGGACGCGGGTGGCGCGACGGGCGCGGGTCCCGCAGGCGCGGTGCCTCCGGCGGGCGCGGGGTCGGCCGGGGCGGCGCCCGCGATGCTCGCGGAGGTCGAGGCCGTGACGCTCACCGAGAAGGCCGCGGCGATGCGGCGGCTGCCGTGGGAGGAACTGGCCCAGTCCGCAGGGTGGTCGGCGGCGACCGCGGCGGCAGAACCGCTGCGGCGCGCGCTGTTCGCCGTGCGCCCGGGCGCGGGCGGCAATCTGCCGACGCTCGCCGAGACGCTCGACGCCGTTGACGAGGGCCTGTTGTGGACGCGGATCGCGCCGGGGATGCCGGTCTCCGAGGCCGCGCGGCGGGCCACCGGGCGCGCGGCCCGCGAGTTCGTGCGGACCGGGCTGCTCCAGGGGTTCGACGCGCTGGTCCACCTCGCGCTCGCGCACGGCGGCCGGGCCCGCTGGACGCTGTCGTGGACCGGCGCGCCGCTGCGGTTCGCCCTGCCGTCCGAGGTCACCGCCCCCGCGCTGGAGGCCGCGCTCGCCGTGGCGGTCGCCGACGTGCCCGACACCGCGCCGCTGCGAGCCCTGCTCGCGCCGGTCCTGCCCGGACCGGCCACCGCGGAGGAGAAGCGCGAGCCCGAGCGGCCCGACGCGGAGGCGACACCCTCCCCCGCGCAGGCGCCGCAGGCGTGACCCACGCGAAGGGCGACGCAGGGCGCGGGCGCACTCGCGCCCGCGCCGGCGACGACACCCGCACCCGCGCCGCAAGCGTGACCCGCGCGAAGGGGTCCGCCGGCCGACGGCTCCCGCCGACCCCGCCGGCCACGTCAGCCCCGCCGGCTCCACCGACTTCACCGACCCCGCGACCGGAAGGCACGTCATGCAGGTCCTGAGATTCGTACTGCCCGTGATCCTCGTCGCGTGGGCCGCGTACCGCGTGCGGTCGTGGCGGCGGCGCCGGCCGGCGAGCGGGGAGGCGCTGCTGCGGCAGCGGCAGGCGGAGACGGCGGCCGCGAAGGCGCGGGCGGTGCCGCCCGCGCCGGGGATGCTGCCGGCCGAGCGGCAGGACACCACCATGGTGTTCCCGCC
Source organism: Streptomyces sp. IBSBF 3018 (assembly GCA_050613715.1). Classification (GTDB taxonomy): domain Bacteria; phylum Actinomycetota; class Actinomycetes; order Streptomycetales; family Streptomycetaceae; genus Actinacidiphila. The sequence continues at coordinate 21,609 of JAJSZB010000028.1, read as the reverse complement.
GGAGCCCGAGCTGGCCGCGGCGCTCGCCGGGGCCGGGGCGGGCCGGTGGGAGCCGGCCGCCGCGGCGCTGGCGTGGGCCGGGCGGGACTGGGACCTGCGCTACGGCGTGCTCCGGTCGCTCTCGGACGCCGCCGCGCGGGACGACGCCTGGCTGCGCGCCTGGCAGCAGGCCCGCCCGGACGACCCGGACGCGGCGGCCGTCGAGGCGGACAGCCTGGTGTGGTTGGCGTGGCAGGTCCGCGGCAGCGGGACCGCGGACCGTACGCAGCAGGAGCAGTTCGAGGCGTTCCGCCGGGTGCTGGGCCAGGCCCGCGCGGCGTGCCGGAGGGCGGCGGAGCTGGCGCCGGACGACGATCCCACGCCGTACGCGGTGGAGTTGAACGTCGGACTCGGGCTCGGCTACCCGCACGAGGAGTTCCGCGCGCTGTTCGCCGAGGTCACCTCGCGGGCGCCGCGCCACCACGGCGGGCACGGCGCGGCGTTGCAGTACTGGTGCGAGAAGTGGCGCGGATCGGCTGCGGCGGCCGACGAGTTCGCCCGTACCGCGGTGGCCGGCGCGGCGCCCGGCGAGCTGATGTCCGCGCTGCCGCTGACGAGTTGGTACGAGCACCGCGAGCTGCGCAAGCCCGCGTCGGCAGCCGGCGCCGCTGGCTCCGGCCCCGGCTCCGACGCCGCTTCCGACGAGTTGGCCGCGCTGGTCGACGCGGGCCTGGCCGACGCGGCGGCCGCGACCGGTGACTCGCGCCAACTGCGGGTGCTGCGCCACCTGTTGGCGTACTACCTGTACCGGCTTGGCCGGCACGCGGAGGCCGTCGAGCAGTTCCGCCTGGTCGACGGCCATGTGCGCGCGGTGCCGTGGATGTACTCCCCCGCCACGGCCGAGCGCTACACCGCCGTGCGCGACTCCGCCTTCCACAAGGCGTCCCTGGCTGCCTCCGCACCGCCCGCGGCCACGCCGCCCGCGTCCGGCTCCGCACCGGCGGCGCCCCCGACTCCCGCCGGCTGAGCGGGAGTCGGGGGCGCCGGGGTCACAGCGCCGTGGTCACCACGCGGTGGGGGCCGGCGGGGCGACGACCGGCGGGCGGTCGTCGCAGGTGATGGTGTTGGGGAGTTCCCAGGAGGCGAGCCAGGGGCCGGTGGTGCCGCCGCCGTCGTTGCCGCCGAGGTCGGTGACGGTGAACTCCGAACCGGTGGCGGGGAAGTTGAACGACCCGCAGTTGTTGACGCCGACCGCGCCGACGTTGCGGGCGTCGACGTTCCGGAAGGTGGCGCCGCCGGCCGAGCGGGCGCTGAGCACGGAGGTGCCGGTGCCGTCGACCCGGATGTCCGTGAAGTGGACGCCGGTGATCGAGTACAGGTCCTTCACCGGGAAGTCGGAGACCAGCATGATCGCGTTGTAGGTGCTGTCGAGGAAGTCGTCGCCGGTCACCTCGATGTCGGCGGCGATGTCCTTCTCCAGCGCGTAGAACCAGATCGCGCCGAGCCCGATGTTCCAGTTCAGCTCGTACGTGCCGGCCCGCACGGTGGTGTTGTCGGTGATCCGCAGGCGGCCGGTGAACGCCTCGGCGCCGAACCGGGAGCCGACCTGGATGCCGCTGCCCTCGCGGATCGGGTCGGCGACCAGGTTGTCCGAGACGGTGTTGTCGGTGCCGCCGTACAGGGCGATGCCGTTGGCGAGCACCGGTGTCTGCACGGTGTTGTGGTCGAAGGTGTCGCGCGCGTCCTCGGTCTTCTCCGACCACATGGCCAGCGCGTCGTCGCCGGTGTTGCGCAGGAAGTTGTTCGAGACCCGCGAATCGGTCACGCCGGTGTGGAAGTTGATGCCGTCGGCGATCTGGTCGACGATCACGTTGTCGCTGATCCGCAGGTGCGACATCGGGCCGTCGAACCACATGCCGACCTTGGTGTGCTGGATGTACAGCCCCTCGATCGTGGAGTCGCTGAGCGCGCCGCCGATCCCGTTGACCTGGTCGGTGTCGATGCGCTCGCGCACGTCGCCCTCGATGGCGAAGCCGGACAGGTGCACGTCCGAACTGCCGCCCTGCGCCGCATCCTTGCCGTAGAACCCGACACCGGTGTGGATCGATCCTCCCCCAGGCCCTTCGGGCTGGGAGGTGCCCCCAGCATCCGGCGCGGACAGGTCCACCTGGTGGCCCTTGAAGACCGTGTACCAGCTGCCGGCGCCCTCGATCGTGACGTGGTCCACGATGATGTGCCGGTTCACCTGGTACGTGCCCGGCGGCACGTAGACCTTCAGGTGGGCGCGGCGGGCGAAGGCGACGGCCCGGTCCAGGGCGTCGGCGGAGTCGCGCCGGCCGGTCGGATCGGCCCCGAAGGCGAGCACGTCGGCGGCGGCCAGGTCGATCTTGGGCGGCGCGACCAGCTGCGAGTCCAGCAGGTCGACGGTGGTGGTCGCGGCGCCGGCCGGCACGGTGAGCCGCACCTTGTCGCCGGCCCGGTAGGTGCGGCCGAGCAGCAGCCGCTGCTCGTCGTAGAAGTGGTTGGGCCGGAAGGGCTTGGCGAACACCGGTGCCGGCGTGGTGTCCTGCGGGACGCAGCCGCATTCGGTGACCCACCAGTCGGGGTGCGAGACGTCGGCGGTGGGGTCGTTGGAGAACGGATAGAGGTTGTAGAGCCAGGCGTACTGCGAGGTCAGCGTCATCGTGCGGCGGGCCGTCCCGTCGACGGTGACGTTCAGCGGCGAGGTGAGGCCGCCGCCGGCCGGCGCGTCCGGGATGCTGTAGCGGACGGTGATCGCGTTGGCGGCGGCCGGCAGCGTGAACTCCACGTACTGGCCGGGCCTCAGGGTGACCGCCGAGCGGCCCGACGCCTCGGCGGGCAGCGTGTAGGCGTCGCGGCCCGGGCCGATCACCGTGCCGTTCGTGGCGGCGTGCTCGGCCTCCTGCTCGCTGAAGCCGAGGTTCGCGCCGCGGCCGGCGACCAGCGCGGGGTCCAGCGCGGCCCGCGTCACGGCCGGCGCACCGGGCCCGGCGCCCGCTCCCGTCGCCCCCGGACTCCCGTGCCCGGCAAGGGCGTCGGCCGGTCCGCCGCCCACCATCCCGAGTGCCGCGGCCATCGCGGTGGCGGCCGCCATCCCCACCGCGGCTCTTCGCCGCGACCGCCGCCCGCCGGCGGCCCGTGTGCTGCTCCCTGACATCGCAAACCCGTTTCTGTCGACGTGCCCGACGTGTGCCACCCCGCGGCCCCCGCCGGGCCCCTCAGGGGTGAGCCGACCCTAGGTCCCCGTGCGGCGGCCGGACAAGGTCTCTGCGAGAGGATTTCGCGGTCTTTGGCGTCAAACTTCACGGTGCTGCGTGTTTCTTGCGGCGACTGCGCCACTCTGTTGCGAACGGGCCCCCTAGGACGCGAACGCCCCCTCGACACCGAAGACCGCCGCGGCGAAGCGCTCGCCGATCAGCCGGTGGGTGGCGGGGTCGGGGTGCAGGCCGTCGGGCAGCGGGAAGGCGGTGGCGTCGGCCGCGCCGTACAGCGTGCGGCCGTCGAGGTAGTGCAGGTGCGGGTCGTCGGCGGCGCGCTGGGCGACGATGCGGGACAGCTCGTCGCGGACGACGTTGAGGGTGAGCTTGCCGAGGGCGCGCTCGGCCGGGTCGCCCCCCGCGGTGAAGCTCAGCCGGCCCTCGGCCAGCGCGGTCAGGTCGGGCATGCTGGGCCCGGGGGTGTCCTCGTGGATCGGGCACAGGATCGGGGAGACGACCAGCAGCGGCGTGGCCGGGTGGCCCTCGCGGATGGTGTCGAGGAAGCCGTGCACCGCGGGGGTGAAGGCGCGCAGCCGCATCACGTCGGCGTTCACCAGGTTGATGCCGATCTTGACGCTGATCAGGTCGGCGGGCGCGTCGCGCAGGGTGCGGGCCACGAACGGGTCGAGCAGCGCGCTGGCGCCGAGCCCGAGGTTGACCAGCTCCACGTCGCCGCGCGAGGCGGCCAGCGCCGGCCAGGTGCCGGTGGGCTCGGCCGCGTCCGAGCCGTGGCTGATGGAGCTGCCGTGGTGCAGCCACACCCGGCGGCCGGAGTCCGGCGCGGGCCGGACCGGCGCGTCGGCGCGCAGCGCGACGAGTTCGACGCTCTCGTTGTGCGGCAGCCACAACTCCACGGTCTTGTCGTGGCCGGGCAGCCCGGTGAAGCGCAGGGTGCTCGGCTCCCCGGTCGCGGCGTCGAAGGTCCCGGCGACCATGTCGACCGTCAGCACGGTGCCGGTCGGCGCGACGGCCCGCGCCGCCGGCCGGCCGTCGACCAGCAGCTCGTACACGCCGTCCGGCCGCGGCGGCGCGCCGACCTGGACGCGCTTGGTGGGCAGCACGTCCACCTCGACGGCGGTCGCGGAGGTGCGCAGCGCGAGCCGTACGCCCGACGGCTGGGCCTCGGCCATGGCGAGCCACCCGTCGGTGTTCTGGGCCCGGGCCCACGCGGGCAACCGGTGCGGCAGCAGCCCGCGTTCGGTGCGCTCGACGTCGAGGGCGCCGCGCAGCAGGTCCGCGGTCAGCGGCACGGCGACGAGGCCGCGCGCGCCGTCCGGGGTGCCCGAGGTGTCCGAGGTGGCCGAGGTGGCCGGTGCGCCCTGTGCTGCCGCCGCGCCCGCCGCGTTCGTGCCGTCCATGGTCCGTCTCCGTTCCGGTGCCAAGAGAAAAGGGAAGAGGGGGGACAGGGGAAGAAGGAAAGAGGGGAAAGTGCCGGTCGGGTCAGACCGCCGGCCAGCCGCGCAGCAGCGCGTCCAGCGCGTCGACGATGCGCGTCCAGCTCTCCTGGGAGTCGGGGCCGCTGTGGCTGAAGCCGCCGCTCGACTCCAGTTCGACATAGCCGTGGAAGACGCTGCCGAGCAGCCGCACCGCGTGGGTGGCCTCCGGCTCCGCCAGGTCGTAGCCGCGCAGCACCGCGCGGGCCATCTCGGCGTGCCGGACGCCCGCGCTCGCCGCGGCGGTCGCGGGGTCGAGCCGGAGCCGGGCGGCGGCGTAACGGCCGGGATGCTCGCGGGCGTAGTCGCGGTAGACGTCGGCGAGGGCGGCGAGCGCGTCCTTGCCGGACCGCCCGGCGAGCGCGGCTGCGCCGCGGTCGGCCATCTCCTCCAGCGCGAGCAGGGCGATCCCGGTCCTGAGGTCCTGGGAGCCCTTCACATGCGAGTAGAGGCTCGCCACCTTCACGTCGAACCGCCTGGCCAGAGCCGAGACGGTGACCTGCTCGAACCCGACCTCGTCGGCCAGCTCCGCGCCGGCCCGCACCAGCCGCTCCGCACTGAGCCCCGCGCGCACCACGGTCTTCTCCCTCCGCACGAGCCGTCCCCCGATTCCGAAGCCTATTATGGACACACCTAAATCATTTAGGCAAACGCCAAAATCATTCAACGCACCCGCCCGCCTCCGGAAGCGCCGCCTCCGGAAATGCCGGGCCCCCCGCCCCGGAAACAGTGGGCCCCCGCCCCCGCGACTGTCAGGGGGCTCGTATAAAGTGCCGCTTCTCGCGCTCTTCTGTGAGCGCTCTGTGAAGACCTGTGGGGGGTTCATTCATGCGCCATTCGCGCGCAGTTCGGCCTGCCTCCGTGAGGGCGGCGGCCGTATTCCTGCTCGCCGCGGGACTCGCGGTGCCGGCACTGGCGGGCGCCCCGTCCGCGTACGCGGACGACTCGACCGTCACCGGCGTCAGCACCGGCGACGACGGCACGCTGGACGTCTCGTTCAACACCAACCTGGTCGAGTGGGTGCAGATCAGCGTGCGGTCCTCGGCCGCCGCCGACGCGCCCGTGCTGACCACCACCGACGACCTGGCCGGTGTCGACGGCGCCTGGAACTGGCAGACGTCGCACGCCGTCTCGCTGCCCGCCGGAACCGCTTACGGCGACTATCCGGTGGACATCGACTTCCGCCTGTACAACGGCACGGTCCAGCACTGGTCCGGCGCCGACCACCTGGGGCTGGGCGACCTGGACTACCGGCGGCGCGCCGGGGTCACCGGACTCTCCTTCGACCGCGCCACGCTCGACTACGACCACCAGTCGGCCGTGCTCAGCGGCACCACCACGGAGTTCGACCCGGCGACCGGCACGACCGGCCCGGCTCCCGCGGGCACCTCCGTCGAGATCGACTACACCGGTGTCGGGGGCACGCACAGCTACCAGGCCACCGCCGCGGTCACCGACGACGGCTCCTTCCAGGCGCCGCTGTCCCTGCCGCAGGGCATCCAGGAGTTCCGGGCCGCGGTCGTCGGCACCGCCGACACGATCGCCGGCCCCGCCTCCTGGTCGGGCAAGGTGCCCGCCGTGGTCCCGACCCGCTACCGGGTCAGCGCCGCCGAGAACCACACCCGGGTCTACGCGGGCTCGACGTACACCGAGTCCGGCAGCCTCCAGCGCTACGTCGACGGCTACTGGAAGCCCTGGGCGGGCGTGACCGTCAACACCGCCACGGGCTACAACGGCGCTTTCACCGACCTGACCGGGATCATCGGCCACGGCGTCACCACCGCCACCGGCGCCTTCTCGTACACCGTCAAGCCCGCCCGGACCGCCGACACGTACACGCTGCTGAGCACCTCGCCGTACGTGACGCCGTCCTCGCTCGGCTCGGAGCACGTCGCGGTGCCGACGCCCGGCAGCTTCACCACGCCGGCCGGCTCGATCGACCAGTACGGGACGGTGACGCTGTCCGGCCAGCTCAAGGGCGCCTGCGACTACGAGCCGCTGTCGCTGGAGTACTCGGCCAACGGCAGCACCGGCTGGACGAACATGCAGTGGTTCACCGCCTCCGGCGGCTCGTACAACGGCACCTGCTCGTACAAGATCAGCAAGCCGGCGTACTACAACGCCTACTACCGGGTGCGGCACCCGGAGACCGACGTCATGCAGCCGGCCGCGACGGTCGCCAAGCACATCTACCGCTACCGGACCGGCATCTCCATCGCGATGTCGAACACCAAGCCGAAGCTCAACGCCAAGCTGACCGCCTCGGGCAACGTCTACCAGCTGACCACCGCCGGCTGGAAGCCGTACGCGGGCGTGCACGTGGTGCTGGTGTTCAGGCCGCGCGGCGACACCGAGTGGTACTGGGTGGTCAAGGGCTACACCAACTCCTACGGGCACTACGCGCTGAACACCCAGGCGTTCGGGGACGGCACCTGGGGCACGTACATCGAGCCCAACTCCTCGCACTACTACTCCGAGTCCAGGGACGTGTACGTCGATGCGCGCTGACCTCCTCCGCGGCGGACCGCGTGGCCGCCGCGCCCTGGCCGCCTCCGTGGTGGCCGCCGCGGTCTGCGGCACCGTCCTGACCGCCGCCCCCGCCCACGCCTCGGCGCCCCTGGACCCGATCGGCATCGGCTACGTCACCGCCGACGACCTGGACCACGGGTCCTTCGGGGTCGCGGTGTGGACCGACCAGGCGGACACCACGGTCACCTCGGTGACCGCGACCGTCCTCGACGCCGGAGCGCCCGTCGCCGTGCGGTCCCTGCTCGACAACGGCTACAACTGGGGGCCCGGCAACCCGCTGAAGCTGGTCGAGGACGGCGGCGAGCTGCCCCGGCTCGGCCGCTACGACGTCGAGCTGACCGCGACCGACAGCAAGGGCGAGACGGTCACCAGGACCGAGCCCGGCGCCCTCGACTTCACCATGATCCCGGTCTTCACCAAGCCGGACGGGACGCCGGGCAATCCGGTGACCCTGCCGACCGGCGCGGTGACCTTCGACCCCGCGGTGGTCGACGCCGACCACACCTCGGAGACCGTCGGCGGCGTGCTCATGGGCCGGCGGCCCGGCAGCGGCGTCCTGGTCCCGCTGGCCGGCCGCACGGTGAGCGTCGTCATGGGCTACGGCCAGGCGACGAAGACCGCGGAGACCGGCGCGGACGGGCGGTTCGGCGCCACGTTCGCGCTGTCCGACGAGGAGTACTTCACCGCGAGCTACACCGAGGAATCCGACCAGGCCCACGGCCGGGCCTCCACGCCCTCGGCCCAGCCGCAGTACCAGGACGCCACGGTGGCGGTCACCGCCACCGCGAACCTGAAGCGGGTGCTGCCGGGCCAGTCGCTGACCCTCAGCGGGGACGTGCACACCACCACCGGCAGCGTGACCGAGCTGGCCGGCGTGCCGGTCGTCGCCTCCTTCCAGTCCTACCAGCAGGGCGGCGGGTTCCAGGTCCACGCGGTCACCGACGCCGGCGGGCACTTCACGCTGGCGCTGCCCGGCGACCCGGAGTCCAACGGCACCTGGGCCGTGGACGTGGACCAGCCGTTCCGCCACGGCGAGGCGAGCGGCACGGTGGCGCTGCCGGACGAGTCGGTGCTCACCGGCGTCTCCTCGTCGCTGTCGGTGGACGACCGGGTCACCGTCTCGGGCAAGCTGCTGCGCACCTACCACCGCGGCGACTCCACCTACGGCCAGAACGTCGGCCTGTGGTACTCCCCGGACGGGAAGACCGGCTGGAAGGGCCTGGCCGGCACCAACCTGACCTCGTACGACGGCTCGTTCAAGATCACCACGTTCGGCTATCTGGACGGCTACTACCAGGTGCGGCACGCCGTCTCCGACCAGCTGGTCGCGAGCAACGGGCCGGTGGTGCACCTGACCCGCACCAACACGCGGATCTTCCAGATGTACGCCAACAGCGCGCGGGTGAAGAAGGGCTCGACGCTGACGCTGACCGGCAACCTCAAGCAGGACGTCGGCGGCGTCTGGAAGCCCTACGCCGGGCAGCACGTGGAGCTGTACTTCCAGCCCAAGGGCAGCACCAGGTGGACGTACCTCGCCTACGGCCGCACCGACTCGACCGGCCACGCGAAGTTCACGTCCAAGGCGGTGCAGGACGGCCGCTGGCTGATCCAGTACTTCGGTGACGCCACGCACTTCGAGAGCGACGCGGCGGCGGTCTTCGTCGACGTGGTCTGACGGGTCAGGCAGAAGACCGGCCCCCGGCGCCAGCAGGCGCCGGGGGCCGGTCCGTTCTTCGTGGCCGGCCGGGGGCCGGTCCGTTTCCCGGGGCCGGGACTCAGCGGGCGCGCAGGAGGTGGTCCATCGCGAGCTGGTCGAGGCGCTCGAAGGCCATGCCGCGCTCGGCCGCCGCGTCCGCGTCGAAGTCCTCGAAGGCAGCGCGGTCGGCGAGCAGGTCCGCGAGCGTCTCGCCGTCGCCGAGGGTGGGCCGGGCCAGCTCGTCCAGGCGCGAGGCGCGCAGCGCCTCCTGGACCTCGGGGTCGGCGCGGAAGGCCGCGGCGCGCTCCTTGAGCAGCAGGTAGTTGCGCATGCAGCCGGCCGCCGACGCCCACACGCCGGAGATGTCCTCGGTCCGCGGCGGCTTGAAGTCGAAGTGCCGCGGGCCGTCGTAGCCGGCCGTCTCCAGCAGGTCGACCAGCCAGAACGCGGCGCGCAGGTCGCCGGCGCCGAAGCGCAGGTCCTGGTCGTACTTGATGCCGGACTGGCCGTTGAGGTCGATGTGGAAGAGCTTGCCGTGCCACAGCGCCTGGGCGATGCCGTGCGGGACGTTCAGCCCGGCCATCTGCTCGTGGCCGACCTCGGGGTTGACGCCGACGATGTCGGGCCGCTCCAGGGAGTTGATGAACGCCAGCGCGTGGCCGACGGTCGGCAGCAGGATGTCGCCGCGCGGCTCGTTCGGCTTGGGCTCGACGGCGAACCGCAGGTCGTAGCCCTGCTCGGTGACGTACTGGCCGAGCAGGTCGAACGCCTCCTTCATCCGGTCCAGCGCCACCCGCACGTCCTTGGCCGCGCCGGACTCCGCGCCCTCGCGGCCGCCCCAGGCCACGTAGGTCTTCGCGCCCAGCTCCACGGCCAGGTCGATGTTGCGGACGGTCTTGCGCAGCGCGAAGCGGCGCACGTCGCGGTCGTTGGCGGTGAAGGCGCCGTCCTTGAAGACCGGGTGGGTGAAGAGGTTGGTGGTGGCCATCGGCACGGTCATGCCGGTGGCGTCCAGCGCCTGCCGGAAGCGCTTGATGTGGCCCTCGCGCTCGGCGTCGCCCGCGCCGAACGGGATCAGGTCGTCGTCGTGGAAGGTGACGCCGTAGGCGCCCAGCTCGGCGAGGCGGGTGACGGACTCGACCGGGTCGAGCGCCGGGCGGGTGGCGTCGCCGAAGGGGTCCCGGCCCTGCCAGCCGACCGTCCACAGGCCGAAGGTGAACTTGTGCTCGGGGGCGGGGGTGAGGGGTGAGGGTGAGGTCATGGCGGTCGGCTCCTATTCGTCAGACTGTTGAACAAATTAGTATGCGAAGCCGATGATGTGAAGTGGGTGCTCCCGGGAAAGGGGGCGCCGGGCCCACCATGGGCGGGGTACGCGGGGCACGCACAGGTACGACGACGTCGGTGAAGGGATCGGGATCACATGGCGCAGCAGGGTTCGCACGGGCCGGTGGTGCTCGGCGTGGACAGCTCGACGCAGTCCACGAAGGTGCTGGCGGTGGACGCGGCGACCGGCGCGGTGCTGGCCCGCGGCCAGGCGCAGCACACCGTCAGCGCGGGTTCGGCCCGCGAGACCGACCCCGAGGTGTGGTGGCGGGCGCTGCTGTCCGCGCTGGACCAGCTCGGCGGGTACGCGGGCCGGGCCGAGGCGATAGCGGTCGGCGGCCAGCAGCACGGGCTGGTGGTGCTGGACGCCCAGGGCGCGGCGCTGCGGCCCGCGCTGCTGTGGAACGACGTGCGGTCCGCGCCGCAGGCCGCCGCGCTGGTCGAGCGGTACGGCGCGCGGTGGTGGGCCGAGCGGTTCGGCTCGGTGCCCGGCGCGAGCTTCACGATCGCGAAGTGGGCGTGGCTGCGCGAGCACGAGCCGCACGCGGCGAAGGCCGCGGCGGCGGTGCGGCTGCCGCACGACTTCCTCACCGAGCGGCTGTCGGGGGTGGCGGTCACCGACCGCGGCGACGCGTCCGGCACCGGCTGGTGGGCCACCGACGGCGAGTCCTACGACGAGGAGCTGCTCGGCTCGGTCGGCCTGGACCCGGCGCTGCTGCCGCGGGTGCTGGGCGCGGGCGAGCAGGCCGGGACGGTACGCGAGGGGCTGCCGGTGAAGGCCGGCGCGGCGGTCGGCGCGGGCACCGGCGACAACGCGGCGGCGGCGCTCGGCCTCGGGCTGACCCCGGGCCGCGCGGTGCTCAGCCTCGGCACGTCCGGCACGGTCTACTCCGTCTCGCGGCGCAGGCCCACCGACGAGTCGGGCATCGTCGCCGGGTTCGCCTCCGCGGACGGCGGCTGGCTGCCGCTGGCCTGCACGCTCAACTGCACGCTGGCCGTGGACAAGGTCGCCTCGCTGCTCGGGCGCGACCGGGAGGACGTCGACCCCGGCGGCTCGGTCGCCTTCCTCCCCTTCCTCGACGGCGAGCGCACCCCCAACCTGCCCTACGCCTCCGGTCTGCTCAGCGGCCTGCGCCACGAGACGACCGCGGGCCAGGTGCTCCAGGGGGCGTACGACGGCGCGGTGTACGCGCTGCTGGCCGCGCTGGACCAGGTGCTGGCGGTCGACGGCGAGGCGGGCGGTACGGACGACGGTACGGGGGCCGGCTCGTCGGAGCCGCTGCTGCTGATCGGCGGGGGCGCGCGGGGGTCGGCGTGGCTGCAGACGGTGCGGCGGCTGTCCGGGCGGGCGGTGCAGGTGCCCGAGGCGCAGGAGCTGGTCGCGCTCGGCGCGGCGGTGCAGGCGGCGACGCTGCTGACCGGGGAGGAGCCGGCGGCGATCGCGGGGCGCTGGGCCACGTCCCGCGGCCCGGTGCACCCCCCGCTCCCCCGCGACGACGCCACGCTGGCGCGCCTGGCCGAGGCGCTCCCCCTCGCCGGTCGACTCCGCGCCGGGCGTTGAGCCCCGTCAGGGGCGCGGCCCCTGTGCGTCAGCTCGGCGCTGGGCTTTAACCCCAGCGCGCGGGTTCCCCGCGCCCCTGAAAAACACGCTCGGCGCTGAGCTGACGCGCGAGGGGCGCCCCCCGAGCTCAGCGCCCAGCTGGCCGGGGACGGGCGCAGCCCGGGGGGCGGCGCTCGGCGCCGAGTCGGCGAACGGATACTTGAGCGACGGAGGGAGCGTGACGTGGGGAAGGGGAGAGGGCCCGGCCCGCAGGCCGGGTTGAGGAGGCGGAACCTCGCCGAGGTGCTCCGTACGCTCGCCTCGGCCGACGACATGACCCGCGCCGCCGTCGCCGCCGAGATCGGCGTGACCCGCGCCACCGTCTCGACCCTCGTCGACGACCTCCTCGCCGCCGGCCTCGTCGAGGAGCGCGGCGCCCGGCGCCCCGGCACCGTCGGCCGCCCCGGCACCGTGCTCGCGCTGTCCGACACGGGCCCCGCGGGCATCGGCGCGGAGATCGGCGTGGACCATCTCGCCGCCTGCGTGAGCGACCTGCGCGGCCGGGTGCGCCACCGCGCGCAGGTGCCCGCGGCGAACCGGGGCCGCCCGGCCGCCGCGGTGCTCGCCGAGCTGGCCGCGCTGACCGCGCGCGTCGCCGGGCGGGCCCGCGCCGAGGACCTGCACCCGGTGGCCGTGACGGTCGCCGTGCCGGGACTGGTCGGCCGCGACCGCGGCACGGTGCTGCGCGCCCCCAACCTCGGCTGGGAGAACGTCCAGGTCGCCGAGGCGCTCGGCCCGGGCCCCGTGGCGGTGGACAACGAGGCCAACCTGGGCGCGCTCGCCGAGCTGTGGCTCGGCGGCCACGACCGCCTCGCCGACTTCGTGCACGTGTCCGCCGAGATCGGCATCGGCGCCGCCGTGGTGGTCGAGGGCCGGCTGTTCCGAGGCGCCCGCGGCTTCGCCGGCGAGCTGGGCCACGTGCCGGTGCGGCCGGACGGGCCGCGGTGCTCGTGCGGCGCGCACGGCTGCCTGGAGACGTTCGCCGGCGAGGAGGCGCTGCTGCGGGCGGCCGGCATCGGGGAGGGCCGGGTGCTCGCGCTGCGTACCGCCGCCGCCGCGGGCGCCCCCGCGGCGCTGCGGGCGCTGGAGGAGGCCGGCGCGGCGCTCGGCATCGCGCTGAGCGGCGCGGTGAACCTGCTGGACCCGCAGGCCGTGGTGGTCGGCGGGCCGCTGGCGGATCTCGCGCCGTGGCTGCTGCCCGGCGTGCGGCGCGAGCTGGCCGACCGGGTCACCGACCGCCAGTGGCGCCCGGAGGACGTGGTCACCTCGCGGCTGGGCAGCGACGGCGTGCTGCGCGGCGCCGCTTACAGCGCGGTGCGGACCGTCCTGGACGACCCGGCCGGCTGGATGGCCGGGCCGTGGGGCGGGGCCCCCGCGGCGGACGCCGCCGGCCCGCGGGGGGACGGGGCCGGGGTCAGAGCGCCGAGCCCGCCAGCCACTGCGACCACGTCAGGTTCCACCCGTTGAGCCCGTTGGCCGGCTGGATGGTGCGGTCCGTCGAGTTCTTCACCACGACCACGTCGCCGACCAGCGAGTTGTCGTAGAACCAGGCGGCGTCCGTGGTGGAGTCCTTGCCGCCCTTGACGTCGCTGAGGCCGATGCAGCCGTGGCTGGTGTTGGCGTTGCCGAAGACGGACTTGTCGCCCCAGTAGTTGCCGTGGATGAACGTGCCGGAGCTGCTCAGCCGCATCGCGTGCGGGACGTCGGGGATGTCGTACTCGCCCTTGCCGTCGCTGTCGGTCAGGCCGACCGTCGCACCGTTCATCCGCGTGGTCTGGTCCTTCTCGGAGATGACCATCTGACCGTTGTACGTCTGGTGCTGGGCGGAGCCCGCGGAGATCGGGACGGTCCTGATCACCTGGCCGTCGCGGACCACGGTCATCATGTGCGTCTTGGTGTCGACGGTGGAGACCTGCGAGCGGCCGACGTCGAAGCCGACGGTCTTGCTCTGCACGCCGTAGACGCCCGGGGCGCCCTCGACGCCCTTGAGCGACAAGGTCAGCGAGACGTGCGAGCCGGCCTGCCAGTAGGTCTGCGGGCGCAGGTCGAGCCGGGTGGAGCTGAACCAGTGGCCGGCGACCTGCTGGCCGCTGCTGGACTGCACGGTGATCGACCGCTGCACCTTGGCGCGGTCGGCGTGGGATATCGCCTTGTCGAAGTTGATCGACACCGGCATGCCGACGCCCACGGTGGAGCCGTCCTCGGGCGTGAAGTAGCCGACGAACGTGCTGGTCGCCGAGGACGTCGCGAAGGTGGTGTGCGCGGCGGCGACGCGGCCGCCCGCGTCCTTGGCGAGCGCGGCGATCGTGTACTGGGTGCCGCGCGCGAGGTTGACCGCGGGCTTCCAGCTGGTGCGGTCGGCGGACAGCGTGCCGCGGACCTTGTGCCCGGTGGCCTTGGAGGTCATGGTCACCGAGGTCAGCGTGCCGCCGCTGACCGAGACCTTCACCGCGCCGTGGGTGGCCGCGCGGGTGCTGCCGGCCTTGGGCGTGATGGTGATCTTCGCGGCCGACGCCTGCTTGGCGGCCTTGGCGTCCTGGCGCGCCTGGGTGTCGGTGTGCGCGCCGCCGGAGTCGGCGGCCGCCGACGAAGAAGCCGAGGGCGAGGCGTTGGAGGTCGCGGGAGAGGAGGTGACGGCCGCTGCGGCCTTGGAGGAGCCCCCGTCGCCGTGGCCGCCGCAGGCGGTCAGCGCGACGGTTCCCGCGGCCAGCACCGCGACGGCCGCGGCGGTGCGGCGGCGGCCGGGCGAGAACCGGCGGGCGGGGCGCTTCTCGGGGGCGTTTCCGGCGGTGGGCGTCACGCTTCTCTCCAAGGGGCAGGGAACAGACGGCGGCGAATGCCGCTCCCTGCATGGAAACAGCCCTGACGTGCCGATGTGTACGATTCGGGCGAAATTGTGGCCTTTCCCACGTCGTCCGGTACATCCGGTACGTCCCGGGGCCGGCCCCCGGCTACACGTCGTCGGGGTCGTCGTCCTCGTCGTCGTACGCGTCCTCTTCCTCGTCGGCATCCTCGTCGTCCTCGTCCGTGTCGTCGTACGCGTCGTCCGCCCACGTCAGCGGGTCGTACTCGGTGTGCGCGCAGGACCAGGACGCCTGCACCAGGTCGAGGCCGGGCAGGCCGGCGACCAGCTCGGCCGGGTCGACGAGGTAGGCCAGCGCCTCGGACTCGTCCGCGCCGACCGCCCGCCGCGCGTGCTCGCGCTCCTCCCGCGGCATGAAGGTGTCGGCGTCGATCCGCGCCAGCGCCGCGTCGCGCAGCTCCCGCGCCGCCGTCACCTCCAGGACGAGGTCCGCCTGCAGCCTGATGTGGCGCGGGCCGCTGTCACCGCGCGGAATGTCCGTAGTGCTCATGCCACGGAGAGTAAGCCCGCGGGGCGGCAGCTTCCCACGAGCCGCGCCCAGTCACTACGATCGGGCCCCACGGTCACGTCGTCGCAACCCTTGGGGATGATCCTTTGACCTCGCCCCGCCCTTACGTGGCAGCAGCCGCCGCCTCCGTGCTGGCCGCGCTGTACTTCGTGCCCTCCGCGTCCGCGTCCCCCGCCGACGACGGCCCGGCCAGGGCCGAGACCTCGCAGAGCGCCCACACCGGCACGGCGGACCCGTCCGCGCAGCTCGGCGGGCTCGCCGACACCGGCGCGATCGACACCAAGCCGTACATCGTCGGCGGCGCGGCCTTCCTGGTCGCCGGCGCGGGCCTGGTCTTCACCGCGGGCCGCCGCGCCCGCCGCGAGGCCGCCGCCGCGCTCTGACGGCGGCGGCAGGCTTCAGGCAAGCGTCAGACGGCAGGCGTCAGGCCAGCGGGCCGGTGACCGTCTCGGCCGCGCGGGCCAGCGAGCCGTCGCGGACGAAGGCGTACGCCGCTTCCAGGTCGGGGGCGAGGAACCGGTCGCGGCCCGGACCCGGCACGCCCGCCTCGCGCACCGCCTTCAGGATCGCCGCGGTGGCCGGCGACGGGCTCAGCTGCGTACCGGTGGTACGGATCTCCAGCGCGCGGGTGGCCGCGAACATCTCCACGGCCAGCACCCGGCCCAGGTTGTCGACGGCGGTGCGCAGCTTGCGGGCGGCCGACCAGCCCATCGAGACGTGGTCCTCCTGCATCGCCGAGGACGGGATCGAGTCCACCGACGCCGGGACCGCGAGCCGCTTCAGCTCGCTCACCAGAGCGGCCTGGGTGTACTGGGCGATCATCAGACCCGAGTCGACGCCCGGGTCGTCGGCGAGGAACGGCGGCAGGCCGTGCGAGCGGTTCCTGTCCAGCAGCCGGTCGGTGCGGCGTTCGGCGATCGAGGCGAGGTCGGCGGCGGCGATGGCGAGGAAGTCCAGGACGTAGCCGACGGGCGCGCCGTGGAAGTTGCCGTTGGACTCCACGCTGCCGGACTCGGTGACCACCGGGTTGTCGACGGCCGCGGCCAGCTCGCGGTCGGCGACCAGGCGGGCGTGCGCGAGGGTGTCCCGGCCGGCCCCGGCGACCTGCGGCGCGCAGCGGATCGAGTACGCGTCCTGGACCCGCGGCGCGTCGTCCTGGTGGTGCCCGGTGAGGCCGGAACCCGCGAGCACCCGCAGCATGTTGTCGGCGCTGGCCGCCTGGCCGGGGTGCGGCCGGATCGCGTGCAGCTCGGGGGCGAGCACCCGGTCGGTGCCGAGCAGCGCCTCCAGCGTGAGGGCGGCGGTGATGTCCGCGGCGGTGAACAGCCGGGCCAGGTCGGCGCAGGCCATCACCAGCATGCCGAGCATGCCGTCGGTGCCGTTGATCAGCGCGAGGCCCTCCTTCTCGCGCAGCTCGACGGGCTCGATGGCGTGCTCGGCGAGCAGCTCGGCGGCCGGGCGGACGGCGCCGTCGGGGCCCTGCGCCTCGCCCTCGCCCATCAGCACCTGGGCGCAGTGCGCGAGCGGCGCGAGGTCGCCGGAGCAGCCGAGCGAGCCGTACTCGTGGACGACGGGCGTGATGCCGGCGTTGAGCAGCGCGGCCATCGTCCGCGCGACGACCGGGCGGACGCCGGTGCGGCCCGAGGCGAGGGTCTTCAGCCGCAGGAACATCAGCGCGCGGACGACTTCCCGCTCCACGGCCGGACCCATGCCGGCGGCGTGCGAGCGGACCAGGCTGCGCTGGAGCTGGGCGCGCAGCTCCGGGCTGATGTGGCGGACGGCGAGGGCGCCGAAGCCGGTGGAGACGCCGTACACCGGCTCGGGCTTGGCCGCGAGCGCCTCGATCACCTCGCGTGAGCGGGCGACGGCGTCGAGCGCGGCCTGGGTCAGCTCCACGTGCGCGTCTCCGCGGGCCACCGCGAGGACGTCCTCCGCGGTGACATCGTTCGTGCCTACGGCGACGACGGTCTGCATATCCATATTCAGGCACCCTAAGCACTGAATCCCTTCGTGTCACCTCACCCCTCAGCCTCGCGCTGGGCGTTGCACGGGGGGCCGCGGCCCTATGCGCCGCCCCGGCGCCGGGCGTCGCGCCGCGAGGGGCCGCGGCCCCCGTTCGCCGGCTCAGCGCCGGGCGTTGAGATCAGGGGCGCGGCCCCTGTGCGTCAGCTCGACGCTGGGCGTGTTTTTCAGGGGCGCGGGGAACTGCGCGAGCAACCCACCACGGCCGGTGGTCCGGGACGTACGGAACAGCCCCTCCGGGCCGGTGACGACCTGCGGGCCGCAGTGTCGCTTGTCGCGCAGTTCCCCGCGCCCCTGCAACTTGACGCTCGGCGTCGGCAGAAGGGGGCCGGCGCCCGGAGCCGCCGCGGCCGGATGCGGCTCAGAGACCGGGGTCGGGACGACCTCGAATCGTGCGGCGCTCAGCCGCCGGCCGCGGCGGCGGCGCGTCGGCCAGCGCGACGACGGGGTCGCCGGGCCCCTCCCGGCCCGCCACCACCGGATGCGCCGCGCGCAGCGCCTTCGCGCGGTACTGCGCCGCATCGGCGAGCCGGAACAGCCGGCGAGCCGTCCGCACCACGTCGTCCACCTCCGCGCCCACCGCGACGATGCAGAACTCGTCGCCGCCCAGCCGCGCCGCGAGGCTGCCGGGCAGCATCGCCCCGCACAGCGACAGCAGCGAGCCGAATCGTTCCAGCAGCCGGTCCCCCACCGCGTGCCCGTGCTCGTCGTTGACCTTCTTCAGGCCGTTGAGGTCGCAGACCACCAGGCTGACCGCCGTGCCGTCCACGCGGTGCCGCTCCAGCGCCTCGTCGAGCCTGACGTCGACCGCGCGCCGGTTGCCGAGCCCGGTCAGCGGATCGGTGAAGGCCAGCCGCTGGACCTCCGCGAGCCGCTCGGTCTGCGCCACGCCGGAGGCGATCAGCGCGGCCAGCACGGTCGCGAAGTCCGCGTCGGGGCGGCCGAACGCGGACTCGCCGATCCGCCGGGCCACGTACAGCTCGCCCCAGGCGCGGCCGTGCAGCACCACCGGCGCGACCACGCAGCTGCCCCGGCCGCGCCGCCGCAGCGCCGCCGCGCGTCCCCAGCTGCTGCCGCCGGGCGAGGAGCCGGTGCCCTGCGCGGTCTCCACCCACGCGTGCGGCTCGCCGCCCGCCGCCCAGGTGCCGTGCAGGAACTCCGCGACCTCGGGGAAGTCGTGCACCGAGTACGACTCGTCGTCCGGTTCGCGCTCCTCGCCCGGCGCGAGGTCGCCGTCGTTGACCAGGACCCGCAGCCGGCCGGTCTCGCGCTCCCACGCGGAGACCGCGGCGAAGGACGCGCCCA
This sequence comes from Streptomyces sp. IBSBF 3018, assembly GCA_050613715.1. GTDB lineage: Bacteria > Actinomycetota > Actinomycetes > Streptomycetales > Streptomycetaceae > Actinacidiphila. Next base: position 3,073 of record JAJSZB010000028.1, on the reverse strand, counting down.
TCGCCAGCCGGGCGCGGCGGGCCCCGGCCCGCACGGCGTCCTGCGGGGTCTGCGCGGTCGCCAGCGCCTGGGCGAGCTCGACGACCGCGCGCAGCCGTAGATCGGCTGAATCGTCAACCATCCGTCCAGGCTAGGGACGTATCGCAGGTTTTGATCCCAAACCGCACGCCCGCTGGGCCGAACGGAGCCGCAACCCCACCCGGGCGACCGGCCCGCGCGAGGCGGTCGGAGTAAGCGCCCGGAGTACGCGCGCACGTACCGAGCCCGGGGCGCGGGCGGGCGTACGGGTGGGCGTACGGGAGAGGGCGCGCGTACGTCCGCGCGCCTGTCCGCCCTGTCCGTGGGCGCTGGGCTCACCCGCGGGCATACCCGGGCGCGCGCCCGTCCGCGTGGGGCGCGCTCACTCGCCGGGCCAGCGGGGCGCGCGCTTCTCGTTGAACGCCGCGACGCCCTCCGCCCGGTCCGCCGAGAACGCCGTGGTGCGCCACGCCGCGTCCTCGACCTCCAGGCCGGCCCGCAGGTCGAGCCCCTGGCCCAGGCGCAGCGCCCGCTTGGCCGCGCGCAGGCCGACCGGGGAGTTGGCGGCGATCGCGGCAGCCAGGTCGAGCGCGGCCTCGCGGTCGCCGCCGGGCGGCACGAGCCGGTCGACCAGGCCGAGCGCGGCGGCCTCCGCGGCGGGCAGCCGGCGCGCGGTGAAGATCAGCTCGGCGGCGCGGGCGGCGCCCACCCGGCGGGGCAGCAGCTGGGTGCCGCCGCCGCCGGGGATGACGCCGACGGAGACCTCCGGCAGTCCGAGCACGGCCGTCTCGTCGGCCACGATCAGGTCGCAGGCCAGGGCGAGTTCGAAGCCGCCGCCGAGTGCGAAGCCGTGCACCGCGGCGATCGCGGGCATCGGCAGGTCGAGCACGCCGGTGTACGCGGCGCGGGTGCGGGGGCGCTGGCGGCGCAGGTCGTCGTCGCTGAAGGAGTTGCGCTCCTTCAGGTCCGCGCCGACGCAGAACGCGCGCTCGGCGGTCGACGTCACGACGACCGCGCTCACTCCCGGGTCCAGCGCGAGCGCGGCGCACGCCGCGGCGATCGACTCGGCCATCGCGGTCGACACCGCGTTCATGGCCTTCGGCCGGTCCAGCGCCAGTTCCGCGACGCGCTCGGCGTGGCGCCGAACCACGACGTGTTCCCCGTACCGCTCCTCGCCCATCCCGGCCTCCCCTTCTCCGACGTTAACGCTCGTGAACTCCGTCCCGGCCCGCCATCCTCCCACGCGCCCCCGCCTCCGGCCGGGTGCCCCGGCTACGACAGCACCTGCCCCTCCCGGCCGGTGACGACCTGCCGCACCGCGTGCGCTGAGCGCGCAGTTCCCCGCGCCGACGCCGGACGTCAGCAAAAAAGGGACACGGGGAACGGCTCCCCCAGACTCCGTCCGGGAGGTACACCCACAACCACCACCGGCCGGTGGTCCGGATACGACAGCAACTGCCCCTCCGGGCCGGTGACGACCTTCCGCACCACGCGCCCTGAGCGCGCAGTTCCCCGCGCCCCCAAAGCACACGCCAAGCACCACGCAAACGCCTAGGAGGCCGACTCGACGCCGGACGCCAGCAAAAAGGGGCGCGGGGAACGGCGCGACAAGCCCACCACCGGCAGGTGGTCCGGAGCAGACCGGACGGTTCGCGGGGCCGGGAGGGTGGAGTGGGTCAGCGCCCAGCGTCCCTGCGGGAGAGGAGCCAGGGCTCGACCACGCCGAGGCCGCGGACCGGGCGGCGCCACATCGGCTGGAGCGCGAAGCGGTACTTCTCCGCGGTGGACGGGTCGACGTCGGCCTCGGAGACCGGCGCCTCGCCCGCCGCGCCGAGCGCCTCCGCGAAGTCCCCGTCGACCAGGACGGCGTCGCGCGGCGCTATCGAGGTGAGCCGGGACGCGAGGTTCACGGTGGTGCCGAAGACATCGCCCATGCGCGTGGTGACCGTGCCGAACGCCATCCCGACCCGCAGCGCCGGCATCGTCTCGTCGCCGGTCATCGTCTCGATCAGCCGCATGCCGATCTCCGCGGCGGTGCCGGGATCGTCCGCGACGAACAGCACCTCGTCGCCGAGCGTCTTGATCAGCCGCCCCCCGTACGCGGCGACCTGATCCGCCGCGGTGGTCTCGAACGCCTCGACCAGCTCGCCGAGTTCCTCCTCCTCCAGGCGCCGGGTGAGCCGGGTGAAGCCCACGAGGTCGGCGAAGCCGACGGCGAGCCGGCGGTCGACCGCTTCCTCGTCGTCGGACTGCACGACGCGGCTCGTGGCGGCGGCGACCTGGCGCCGCCAGACGTAGATCAGGAACTCCTCCAGCTCCGGCAGCAGCAGCTCGACCAGCGGGTACGCGACCTCCGCGCGGGTCATGCCGGGCTCCGGCGGCTCGGTCAGGCCCTCCAGGAACGAGTCGGTCTGCCAGTCGGCCAGCCGGGCGGTGGTCTGCCCGGTGGAGCGGGCGACCTGGATCGCCATCGACTCGCTGAGCAGGCCGGCCTCGACCAGGCCGGCCAGCCGGCGCAGGGCCAGCACGTCGGCCTCGGTGAGGGCCCTGGCCTGGCCGATGTCGGCGAAGCCCATGGCGCGCCAGAAACGGGCGGCCAGGTCCATCGAGACGCCGGCGGTGCGGGCGGCCTGGAAGGGGGTGTACTGGCGCGGGGCGCCGAGGATCAGCTGCTCCAGGCGCAGGGCGAGGGGGTGCTCGCCGCCCGATTCGCCCGGCTCCTCCGGATCGCCGGGGTTACCGGGGTCACCTGGCCCGTCCGGCCCGTCCGGCTCCGCCGCGGGGTCGCCGGGGTGCCCCGCGGGGGTGGCGCCGGCCGTGCCCGAGGTGCCCGGGGCGGCGCCCGGACCCGTGGGGGACGGCTCGTCCGGCGGGGCGTCGTCCACGTTCACGGCTACCGCCCGGCTCCTGAAGAATCCCTGCGCACAGCCCTTCCGATCATCGAGACGACGCAGCCCCTCAACGATACGGCAGGTGTGCCCCAGCTCACGTTCCCATCCCCCCACACGACGCTGGACGCTGGGCCATACGAGCCCCCCGCCCCCTGGGGCAGTTC
>JAJSZB010000289.1:0-11848 GCA_050613715.1 Streptomyces sp. IBSBF 3018 | reverse complement strand
GCCCGGGCCGCCGCATGACCCGCCCCCCGTCCTCCGGCCGCGGCTCGGCCGACCTGCCCGCGACGAGCAGCCCGGCCGACGACGTCGAGGCGCCCGCGAGCCGCCCAGGCGTCGCCGCGTCGCAGAACGCCGCGCCGGGTGATGCCGTGTCGGGTGATGCCGCGCCGGGCGACGGCTCTTCCCGCGATGCCACGTCCCGCGCGGAGTACGCGCTGCTCGTCGAGGCGCTTCCCGATGTCTGCGCGGGGGACCCGTCGCGCATGGTGTTCACCGCCGACGCAGGCGGGCGGTGCGAGGTGTTCGCGTGGGACGCGCGCAGCGGGCGTGCGCGCCAGGTCTCCGATCGGCCGCTCGGCACGCTGCACGGCACGATCGACCCGGCCGGCCACGTGTGGTGGTTCGACGAGGACGCCGACGGGACGGGCGTGTGGCGTACGCAGCCCTTCGCCGGCGGCCCCGACCGCCCGGGGCTCACCGGGGTCGCCCCCGGCACCCCGCGCGGCCTGGCCGTCACCGGAGACGGCACCGTCGTCATGGGTGTCGGGTACGGCGACGCCACGCACATCCTGATCGGCGCGCGCGGCGGACCCGCCCGCGTACTCGCGCGCCGTGACCGGTTCGCCTCCGTCGCCGGCGTGACGGGGACCGGCCCGGACGTGCTCGTCGCGGTCTCCGGCCCGGCGCGCTCCGCGCACGCGGTCACCGTCCTCGGCGCGGACGGTTCGGTCCACGCGGTGCTGTCCGGCATCCAAGGCGCGCTGTGGGCCCTGGGCTTCCCGCCGGACCCGCAGAACCCGCCGGACCTGCGAACCCCGCAGGACCCGCCGGACCTGCGAACCCCGCGGCACACGCCGGACGAGCCGGCCCAGCCCGCGGACGCGGACCCGGCCGCCATGTCCGCCGCGCCCGGCACGTCGGGTCCGTCCTCGGCGCCGGCTCCCTCCGCCGCCCCGGCCGCGTCGAACCCCTCCGCCACGCCGGGGGAGCCGGGACCGCCCGGCACGCCGAGCCCCTCCGTTCCGCACGCCGCGGCGACCCCCTCCGCGCGGCCCGCCGGGCAAGGCAGCAGCGCCCCCCACCCCGCCCCCGGCGAACTCCTGCTCGTCCGCGAGACCGACCGCGGCTACGAACTCGCCGGCTGGCGTCCCCGCACGGGCCTGCGGGCGTACCCGTGGTGCTCGTTCGACACCGAGATCACCGCCTGCTGGTACCCCGAGGGCCGCCGCGTGCTGATCCGGCAGGACCGGCACGGACGCAGCCGGCTGCTCAGGGCCGACCTGGACGCCGGGGTGCTCGCCCCGGTCGCGACGCCGCCGGGGACCCTGCTCGACGCCGCGCCGCGGCCCGGCGGCGACCTGCACTACATGTGGACCGACACCGCGCACCCGCCGCGTACGCACTCCACCGCCGGGACCGCGCTGCCGATGCCGGGACCGACCGCCGCCGGCGCGGAGCCGGACACCGTGCCCGGCACGCACCGCGACCTGTGGACCCCCGGCCCGGGCGGCCCCGTCCACACCTGGCTGAGCCTCCCCGACCGGCCGCGCGCCCCCGAGCCGACGTACGGCCCGCACGCCCCGCACAGCCTGTCCGCCCCGCACACCGCGGGCGGACCCGGCGGCCCGCACGGGCACCCCGCGCAGCCCCCGCCCGTCGTGTTCCTCGTGCACGGCGGCCCCGCCGACCACGACCGGGACGCGTACGACGGGCTCGTGCACAGCCTGGTGGGCGCCGGACTCGCGGTCGCCAGGGTCAACTACCGCGGCTCCACCGGTTACGGACCGCGCTGGCGCGCCGCGTTCGACGAGGGCGTGGGCCTGACCCAGGTGGCCGACCTGGCCGCGGTCCGGGCCGACCTTGTCTCCCGCGGCCTGGTCCGCGCCGACGCCGTCGCGCTGTGGGGCACCTCGTGGGGCGGCTACCTCACCCTGCTCGCCCTCGGCGTCCACCCCGGGCTGTGGCAGGCCGGGGTCGCCGTCAAGCCCGTCGCCGACAGCGTCGCCGCCTACCGCACCACCACCGGGACCCTGCGCGCCCTGGACGAGCGGCTGTACGGCGGCACGCCCGACGAGGTGCCCGAGGCGTACCGGCGCGGCTCGCCGATCAGCTACGCCGACCGGGTCCGCGCCCCGCTGCTGGTGGTCGCCGCGACCCGGGACGTCAAGTGCCCGCCAGGGCAGGTCCGCGGCTACCTCGACACCCTGCGCGCGGCCGGTGTGCCGCACGAGGCGATGTGGCTGGACACCGGGCACGACGGCTACGAAGGCGCCCACCACGCGGCGCTGATGCGGCGGGCCGTGCTGTTCCTGCACCGGAACCTGCACGGACCCCGCCCCGCCCCCACGACTCCTCCCGCCGACGGGCGGGAGGCCGCGGAACGGTTCCCGGCGCGCGACGCGGCGCCGTCCGCCCCTGCACCCACCGAAGCCACCGAGCCCACCGAAACGGTGTGACGAGAACCGAGAGGAGCAACGACATGCACAAGGACGTCATCCACAACGACCCGCTGGTCGACGAGGAGGAGGACCGCAAGGTCAAGGTCAAGGTCGTCGTCAAGGTCAGCGTGGACCAGCCGGACGAGTTCCCCGAGCTGTGACCGCCGGCCGGCCCCCCCCCCCGCCGCCCCCGGGGGGGGGGGGGCCCGGCGGGGCCGCCCCCCGCGNCCCCCCCCCCCCCCCCCCCCCCCCCCCCCCCCCCCCCCCCCCCCCCCCCCCCCCCCCCGCCCGTCCGCTCCACGCACCGCGTCCGCCGCATCACCGCATCCACCGCGTCCGCCCGCGCGCCGCGCCCCCCGCCGCGTCCCGTCCGCGGCCGCCCCGTTCATACGTCCGCTCGCCCCGCGAGGAGTCGCCGTGCGCGTCCTGCTGGTCAACATGCCCTGGTCCCCGATCGACGTCCCGTCCCTCGCCCTGGGCATCCTCAAGCGCACCGTGGACGAGAAGGTGCCCGGCGCCCGCGCGGACGTGCTCCAGGCACACCTGGAGTACGCCGACTGGATCACCGCGCGCACGCGGTTCACCGCCCAGGACTACGAGTACTACTCGCTGTCCTCCTACTTCCTCGGCTGCGGCGACTGGGTGTTCTCCTCGGCGCTGTACGACGACCCGCGGTGGCGCGACGCGGAGTTCACCGCGGCGATGGGGGACCGGCTCGATCCGGAGCGGCTGCGCATCACCCGCGAACTGCACGGCCTGGCACCGCAGTTCGTCGACGAGATGGCGTATCGGGTGGTCCAGGAGGCCCCCGACGTGGTCGGCTTCACCTCCACCTTCCAGCAGAACACCGCGGTCCTCGCCGCCGCCCGCCGGATCAAACAGCTCGCGCCGCACATCACGACCGTGCTCGGCGGCGCCAACTGCGACGGCGAGCAGGGCGCCGCGCTGCACCGCAACTTCCCCTTCGTGGACCACGTGGTGCGCGGCGAGGGCGAGGTGGCCTTCCCCGCCCTGCTCGGCGCGCTGGCCCGCGGCGAGCAGGACCTGTCCGGCGTGCCGGGCCTGTGCCACCGCGGCCCGGACGGCCGGAGCGTGGCCAACCCGATCGCGGCCGCCCCGTTGCCGCCCGCGGCCATACCGTCCCCCGACTACACCGGCTACTTCGAGCGGCTGGCCGGCTCGGCGGCCCGCCACTGGGTCGAGCCGAAGCTCGTCGTGGAGGGCGCCCGCGGCTGCTGGTGGGGCGAGAAGCACCACTGCACGTTCTGCGGCCTCAACGGCTCCTTCATGGAGTTCCGCAGCAAGAGCCCGGACACCTTCTACGACGAGATCACCCGACTCGCCGCCCGGCACCGGGTGCTGGACATGTACGTCGTCGACAACATCCTCGACATGCGCTACCTCACCACCGTGCTGCCCAGGATGGCCGACAGCGGCCACGACCTGCGGCTGCACATCGAGATCAAGTCCAATCTGCGCCGCAACCAGCTGCGCACCCTCGCCGAGGCGGGCCTGATCTACGTACAGCCCGGTATCGAGAGCCTGAACAGCCGCGTGCTGGGCCTGATGGACAAGGGCGTCACCGGCTGCCAGAACGTCAGGATGCTGCGCGACGCCGCCGAACTCGGCCTGTCGGTGGCGTGGAACTACCTCTACGGCTTCCCCGGCGAGACGGCCGACGACTACGACCCGGTGATCGCGCAGATCCCCGCCCTGGCCCACCTCGACCCGCCCAACGGCGAGGCGAGCCGGATCGCCATCGAGCGCTTCAGCCCCTACTTCAACCGCCCCGAGCTGGGCTTCTCCGGACTGCGCCCGGCCGGCCACTACGCGCTCTCCTACGACCTGCCGGAGCGGGAGCTGTACGACATGGCGTACGTCTTCTCCTCGCCCAACCGCGGCATCGGCAAGGAGACCTCGGACGCGCTGGACGCCGCACTGCTCGCCTGGCAGGAGGCCCACCCCGCCGCCCGGCTGACGCACACCGACCTCGGCGACCGGATCGTGCTCGTCAGCGACAGGACCGGCTTCGACTGGCGGCGGACGACGCTCACCGACCCGTTCGAGGTGGCCGCGTTCCGGCTGCTGGACCAGCCGCACACGCCGGCGGCGCTCGCGCGGAAGGCCGCGGCGGCCGTGCGGCGGCTGGAGGCGGGGGCGGTGCCGGGGCCGGACTCGGCGGCGGGGTCCGAGGTCGAGGCCGGGGCGGTGGCGGAGTTCGCGGAGCGGACCGGGGCGCTGCTGGAGCGCTGGCGGCGGCTCGGGATCGTGTTCACCGACAACGGGCACTGGGTGCACGTGGCGCCGCCCGCGGTGAACCAGAACATGCTGCACCTGGAGTTCATGCGGTACGCCCACGGGCTGGCGGGAGGCGCGGACGCGGAAGAGGCGTCCGGGGCCGAGCCCGCGCCGGCCGGGACCGTGTCCGGCGCCGGGTCCGCGGGAGCCGGGCGCGCGGCCGCGCTGCCGCTCGCGGGCGTCTGACCGGCTCGGACCGGCCCACCGTCGAGGACCACAGAGGAGGACCCGACCGATGTCCCTGAACACCGCGCCGCAGTACGCCCTTTCGCCCACGCCCGTGCCGGCCACTGCGCCGCCGCCCCCGCCGGCGGCCGCCCTGACCGTCACCGCCTGGCGGGACTACGACCCCGAGGTGTGCGCGATGCCCGGGATGAGCCTGGGGGAGCGGGTGCTGAGCGGGCCGATCCCCGAGGAGTGCGCGCGGCTGTGGGTGTCGGGCGCGCGCCGCGTCCGGCTCGCCGAGCCCGTCGACCTCACCGCGACCGGCACCGCGGAGGGCGCGTGGCGCGCGGTCCGCCAGCTCAGCCTGGTACGCGATCTGACCGCGCGGGCGGTGCTCGTGGAGTGGCGGCTGCGGCCGGCCGACAGCGGCCGGGACCCCGGCCGGGACCCCGACGACCGGGGCGACGACGCCGACCCCGCCGACGCCGCCGACGCCGCTTCCGATGCCGACCGGGACAGCGGCCGGGGCGGTGAGGGCGACGGTGACGGCTGGAAGGCCCTCGGCCATCTCCAGCCCCCGAACGCCCTGCCGGGGCTGTCCGCACGAGCCGAGGCCGAGCGGCTGCGCGCCTGGCGGGCCGGGCACTACGTCGGCCTGTGCCTGTGGCGGCAGGGCCCGGGCTTCGTCCAGATCCGCGACCGCCGCTGGGGGTCGCTGGCCCGCTTCACCGTGGACGAGCCGCACTACCAGGAGGCCGTGAACCGCCTCGCCTACGGCGCGACCGCCGCGGACGTGCCGGCCGACGCGCTCTCCGACTTCACCGCCGAGCGGCTCGTCCTGCCGGTCGGTGAACTCCACTGGTGGGCTCCTTACCGCGTCCGCCGGTGGAGCCGCGGCGGCATCATCGTCTGATTCCACGTCCCTGCGCGGCCGGTTCCGCAATTCGCGACACCGGCCGCGCAGGCGCCCTCGATCGTATACCGCTCGTCGTTCCCGCTGTTCGCCGACTGCAGTTCCCCGGATGACGTAAAGCCGGTCGTCCGCCGTCCGACGCCCTCCCGGGGGCGGACTTTTCGCATGCCCTCACTGGCCCACTCCGTGCCGGTGTGCGCCTTTCACCGTCCCGGAGGGCGGGCCATTTCCCGGCCCCGCTCTCCGGGGCAGAACTGTCACGCCTCGGACGCGTTCCGCGCTGCCCGCGAAAGAGATCGATCGCGGCCCCCGCGGTATCCGCACCATGCACATCGCGGCCTCCTCGCGGCCTCCTCGCGGCTTTCTCCGCGGCCTCTCCGCCGCCCCCTCCGCGGCTCGTCTCCGATCGTGCTATCTTCCGCCGGGCGTGGAGCGCACCCGGCCGCGGCAAACCCCGCTTCCGGCCACCGCCCCGCGGCCGCAGACAGGCTCCCGCCCGTATCACCACAGGTCAGGTGTCGCTGTACGGCGTCCGCGGCCGCCCCGGCGTGTCCGAGGTCCGCCATGGCGCCCGTGTCGTGCTGGCCGGTTTCCGCGTATCGCGGCGGAAGCGCGCCGGCCCTTCGCGCCGGGTCCGTTCGGCGAATGACCCGGCGGCCAACTGGGGAATTCTCCGCGCCAGTGAAATCAGATACAGGTGTGGCGACAGTTGCCGTGACCTCCGCGAGCCTGCGATCCGCGTTCTCTCGGCCGGCCAGTGGTTTTCCCGTCATCGAACACAACCGCGTGAAAAGCCGGTGAGACGATGGCCGGTTTTCGCTCTGTGCGGAAAGCCGGGTCATGTCCCTAAGCTGAGGGCCGACCGCAAAGGGGGTGATGTCATGAAGAAGATCTCCGTTCGCCAGAAGGGCCCGGTCAAGCTGACCTCGGCTTCGTCGCTGTACGGGACCTGGCCTTTCTGCTGACAGGCACACCGCCGCGAGCCCGTGTGCGGGATTTCCCTCTCGCGCACGGGCTCCGGTTCCATTCGGGAGAATCTCGTGGAATTGGCCCGTCCTGAGTTCCACCGGCTCACCTTCGTCGCCGAGCACGGCGAGGTCACCGTCGGCAGGCCCGACATCGACTCGTACGTGAGCCTGCCGGCCGACGGCGCCGAGCTGCTGCGGCGGCTCGTCGAGGGGATGGACACGTCCGAGGCCGCCCGCTGGTACGAGGGGACCTACGGCGAGGAGGTCGACATCGCTGACTTCCTGGACACGCTCGCCGACTGCGGCTTCGTACGCTCCCGGGGCGAGGCGTCCGCGGAGGCCGAGGGGAGCGCGGGGACCGCCGCGGCGAAGGCGGCCCGGCCCGGCGGCACGACGCCTGCCAACGGGACGCCTGCGAACGGGACGCCGGCGCAGGTGCGCTACCGCAGGCTCGGGCGGTGGCTGTTCTCCGCCCCGGCCTGGGTGCTCTTCGCGGCCGTCGCCGCCGCCTGCGCGGTGGCCATGGTGCGGGAGCCGCAGTCCCGGCCCCGCCCGCACGCGATCTTCCTCGCCGACTCGCTGCTGCTCACCCAGGTCGTGCTGTTCGCCGGGCAGATCCCCGGGCTGCTGTGGCACGAGCTGTTCCACGTGCTCGCGGCCCGCCGGCTCGGCGTCGGCTCACGGATGACGGTCGGCCGGCGGATGTACTTCCTGGTCCTGGAGACGCACCTCGACGGGCTGCTGACCGTCCCGCCGCGCCGCCGCTACCTCCCCTTCGCCGCCGGACTCGTCGCGGACGGCCTGCTGTTCTCCGCGCTCACCGTGGGCGCCGCGCTCGACGCCGCCTCCGGCGGCCTGTCCTGGCCCGGCCGGGTGGCGCTGGCCTTCGCCTTCCCCACCCTGTTCCGGATGGCCTGGCAGTTCTTCTTCTTCCTGCGCACCGACCTCTACTACATGGTCTCCACCGCGCTGGGCTGCACCGACCTGCACGGCGCCGCGGTGGCCCGGCTGCGCCGCACAATGCGCCGTGCCCCTGCGCGGGGCGCCCGGGAGGACGGCGACGGCGCCTGGTCCCCGCGGGACACCGCCGTCGCCCGCTGGTACGCCCCGGCGATGGCCGCCGGGGTGGTGCTGCTGCTGGCGTGGGCGGCGCTCGGCATCGGCCCTGCGCTCTTCGAGTTCGGCCGCCGGATGGCCGAGGGCCTGACCGGGACGCGGCCGACCGGCCCCCGCTTCTGGGACTCCACCGGCTCCGCCGTCCTGATCGTCGCCCAGTTCACCGTGCCGTTCCTCCTGCGCTCCGGGAGGACGACCCGCCGTGTCAGAAGAGAGGAACACCCCGCATGACCAGCTCCGCAACGGCGTTGCCCCACTCCTGGTTCCGCGGCGGCGACCGCGCGGCCCGCGCCGCGGCCGTGGCCGCCGCGCACCCGGGCCGCACCACGCGGGTCGAAGGCCACCGCAGGCTGCGCGGCCCGTACACCGCCGCAGGGAACCTGCTGCGCGCCGTCGTGCCCGACGTGCTCGCCACCCGGCCCGAGCTGGCCGCCCGGCATGTCATCGAGATCCTGTCGGTGGCGCCCGAGCTGACCGACCGGCTGCCGGCGCCGCCGCAGACGCTGACCTCCCTCGCGTCGCCCACGGAGCGGACCCGCTACTACTCGCCGCTGCGCACCCGCCGCCTGGCGCACGGCATCACGGAGTTCCTCGACGCCTGGGCCGCGGCCTCGCGCGACCGCGGGCCGTGGACGCTGTTCCTGGACGACCTGGACGAGGCCGACCCCACCGACCAGGAGCTGGTGGCGATCCTGCTGCGCCGGGCGCACCCGGACGCGCTGCGCGTGGTGGCCGGCAGCGCGACCGCGCCGCGGTCCGAGGTCCTGGCCGAGGCGCTGGAGCGGTACGCGGCGCTCACCGTCCTGCCGGCCGCGCCGCGTCCGTCCGAGCAGCCCGGCGAGCGCGACCCGCAGGAGCTGCTGCGGGCCTACGTCGCCTCCGACGGCACCAGCGACGATCCGGCCGAGCAGGCCGCCCACGCCGCCGCCGACCCCGAGGCGCGCGCCGCACTTCACCTGGCGCGCGCCCGCGAACTGGAGGACCTGGACGAGTGGACGCTGCACCTGGGCGCGATCGCGTACCACCGCAGCCAGGCCGGCCCGCGCAGCGACGAGGAGGGCCGCGCGCTGATGACCGCGGCCGACTACTGCCTGCGGATGGGCTACTACGAGGCCACCGTCGAGCTGGGCCGGCAGGGCCGCGCCGCCTTCGACCCGCTCGTCCAGGAGCGGCTGTACATCGTGGCCAGCGGCAAGACCGCGCAGGCGCTCGGCGCGCTGGGCCGCACCGACGAGGCCGAGGCCATCTACCACGAGCAACGCGCCCGGTTCACCGACCCGGTGGTGCACATGGTCTCCGCGTACGCGATCTCCATGCTCTACACCCGCGCCCACCCGCAGGAGCGCCTGGACACCGCGGTGGCCCGTGAGTACGTCAACAACGCGATCGCCATCGCCTCGCAGCTGGCCGATCCCGAGGAGCGGGCCTTCCACACCGTCTTCCAGCAGAACGGCCTGGCACTGGTCGAGCTGCGCGAGGGCCGGCCCGAGACCGCGCTGGCGCTGGTCACCGGGGGGTTGGCCCGGCTGGACCGCGAACTGCCGCCCGGCAGCCGGGCGTTGCACCGCTCGGTGCTGCTGCACAATCGGGCGCAGGTCAACGCCTCGCTCGGCCGGCTGGACGAGGCGCTGGCCGACTACGACGGTGTGGTGGCCGTGGACCCCGGCTACCCCGAGTACCTCTGCGACCGGGCGGCGCTGCACCTGCGCAGGGGCGACGTCGCGGCGGCGCTGGCCGACTACGACAGCGCCGTGCCGCTCACCCCGCCGATCCACGAACTGCACTACAACCGTGCGGACGCCCGTAGGACCGCGGGCGACACGGAGGGCGCGCTCGCCGACCTGCGGTACGTCCTGGAGCTGGAGCCCGACTACCACGCGGCCCGCGTCAACCTCGTCTCCCTGCTGACCGAGGAGGGCAGGGCCGAGGAGGCGGCGCACTGCGCGGCCGAGGGCCTGCTGATCCACCCCGGCGACGCGGAACTGCTGTGCGCCCAGGGCCTGCTGGCCATGGAGGAGGGCGACCTCGTCGCCGCCCGGCTCGCCTTCGACGCGGCCCTGGACGGGGACCCGCGCAACGCCGCGGCGCTCGCCAACCGGGCCGTGCTGCACGCCGAGACCGGCGACCACCCCGCGGCGCTCGCCGACCTCACCCGCGCGATCGACGTCACGGGCGACGACCCCGACCTGCTGTTCAACCGCGGCTACGTCCACCAGGCCGCCGGCGACCTGGTCGCCGCCACGGCCGACTACCGGCGCGCCGCGCAACTGCCCGGAGCCGACCAGGAGGCGATCGCCGAACGGCTCGCGCAGTGCCGCCAGGCCGAGCCCGCGGCCTGACCCGCGCGGGACCGGGTGCAGCCGGCCGCCGCCGTACGGGGGCGGCGGCCGGCCCGCGCCGCGCGCTCAGCGCGGGGCCAGGCCCGTGCGCCAGCTGGGGGTCAGCGGCTTCCAGGCCAGGGACTGGCGGGCCCGGTCGTTGGACGCTCCGCGCATCGCGGTGAGCTGGTGGGCCAGGAGCCAGCCGAGCAGCCGCCCGGCCAGCTCCGGCGGGACCGTGCGCGGCGGGGGCGCGCCCAGCAGCCGCGCGTAGCCGGGCACCCAGTCCGCGGCCTCGGCCGGGTCGTCGTCCGCCACGTTGAACAGCCCGCCGGTGTCCGCGTCGACGGCCGCAGCCGCGGCCCGCGCCGCGTCCTCGACGTGCAGGAACGACGTGATGCCCGCCGCGTCCTGGGGCAGCGGCAGCCTGCCGCGGGCCACCGCCGCACCGATCCGGCCGCCGGGCTCGTACAGCGTCCCCGGCCCGTACAGCGTCCCGTAGCGCAGCACGGTGCCGTCCAGGTCCCCGGCCCCGAGGACCTGGTCCTCCAGGTCGGCGACCGCGCGTACCGTCAGCGCCCAGTCGGGGTCCGGCGCGTCGAGGTACAGCGGGGCGTCCTCGGCGAGCACCCGCGGGCCCTGCGGGGCCGTGGCGAAGGCGATGCTCTGCGCCACGATCCGCCGCGCCCCGGCCTCATGGGCCGCGCGGACGAGGTGGCGGGTGCCCTCGGTGCGCAGCCGTGCGGTGTCGGCGAACGCGGCGGGTCCCGCGGCGCGCAGCGCGGTCAGCTGGTGGACCACCACGTCCGGCCGGGCCGGGCCGACGGCCGCCAGCACCGCCTCGCCGTCCAGCGCGTCGGCCACGGCGACCGCGTCCGCGTCCAGGCCGGGCGCCGCGTCCGGCGACCTGACCAGCGCCGTCACATGGTGGCCGCGGGCGCGCAGCAGCGGCGCCAGCGACCGGCCGACGACGCCGGTGGCCCCGGCGAGCAGTACGCGCATCGTCACTCTCTCTCAGCAGGAACGGTCAGTGGCGCCGGGCGTGCGGTGTCCGCGGGTTGCGCGGGGCCGGCCAGGTCACCAGGGTCCGCCGGCTGTGCGGCGTCCGCCAGGTCACCGGGGCCCGCGGGGTCCGCGGTGTCCTGCGGGTCCGCCACCGCCATCAGCAGCCGGCACGCCGGGTCGCCGTCCCGCAGGCACGCGGTCGAGCAGTTGCGCACCAGGCGTACGCCCAGCCCCTCCGACCAGCCGGCGTGGATGTCGGTGCACGGGCAGTCGTAGCCGTCCAGCGAACCGGCCATCCTGACCATGGTGACGGCGAAGTTCTTCCGCATCACCAGCTCGATCTCGCCGCCGGGCAGGACCGTGGTGCCGCCGTCCCGCAGCTCGCTGGGGAACATCCACTCCGAGCACATGTCGTAGCGGCGGCGCAGATCCTCCCGGTCGGCGGGCGGCCGGCCGCCGAACTCGCGGGCCACCCGCCGGCCGACCGTGACGGCCACGTACCGCATCGCCTCGGCGTTGATCTCGTTGGCGGCGGCGTGCCCGAAGCGCCGGGCCACGCCCTGGTACCAGCGGGCGTCGTGCGTCCACCACTGGCGGTAGACGTCCATCGGCCGGGGGAGGGGGTGGGCG
>JAJSZB010000288.1:650-9598 GCA_050613715.1 Streptomyces sp. IBSBF 3018 | reverse complement strand
TCGGCAGCGTCAGTTGTTTATAAGAGACAGGTATGGGGGGCGCGCGCCCGGCCCGCAGTACGGGCGCGTGCAGGAGGGGGGCGACGAGGGGCGTACGGCCGCGGGGGAGGGCGGCCGGAGGCGCACGGACGCCCCCCGAACGCAGGACTCAGGGGGCCGCCGCGGCCAGGCGGGAGAGCGCGGACAGCGGGATGGGCAGCCACGCCGGGCGGTGCCGTGCCTCGTAGCGTGCCTCGTACACCGCCTTGTCGGTCTCGAAGGCCCGTATCAGCACCGCCTGCTCGCGCGGGTCGACGCCGCCGACCTCGGCGTAGCCGGTGCAGAAGGCGTCGCGGTGGCGGGCCGCCCACGGGACGTTGCCGCTGTGGTGGGCGGCGTAGTCGAAGGACCGCAGCATGCCCGCGACGTCCTGCACCGGCGGCGCGGGGCGGCGGCGTTCGGCCAGCGGGCGGGCCGGCTCGCCCTCGAAGTCGATCAGCACCCACGCGCCGTCGGGGCCGCGCAGCGCCTGCCCGAGGTGGAGGTCGCCGTGCACGCGCTGGGCGAACACCGGGCCGCCCGCGCCCGCCGTGGCCAGCGCGGCCAGATCCTCGAACGCCGAGCGCAGCGCCCCCGCGTACGGGCGCACCGCCGGGACCTCGGCGGCGGTCTCCTCCAGCCGCCGCACCATGCCGGAGGCCAAACGTTCCAGCGCGGCGCCGTCGAGCGGCCGGGCGGGCAGCGCCGCGGCCAGCGCGGCGTGCACCTCGGCGGTGGCCCGGCCCAGCCCGGCGGCCTCGGCGCGGAAGTCGCCGTCCTCGGCCACCGACGCGAGCGCGAGCGTCCAGCCGTCCGCGGACCCCGGCAGGAAGCGCTGGAGCACGCCGAGCGTCGCCGCTTCACCGGCACCGGCACCGGCGCCCGAGTCCGCGCTCGCGCCCGCCCCGGAGGACGCGCCCGCGCCGGACTCCGCGCCAGACCTGACACCGGCACCGCTACCCGCACCCGTACCCGTACCGGCGCCGGCTCCCGCCTCTGCCCCGGCTGCCGGCTCCGCCCCGGCCGCCGGCTCTGCGCCGGCTGCCGGCTCCGCTTCCGTCTCGTCCGTGCCCGCGGGCCGCAGGCTCTCCGCCTCGAACCAGGCGACCGGCTCCGCGACCCGGCGCGAGCCCGCCCGCGCCAGCGCGAGCGACAGCTCCAGGTCCGGGTTGACGCCGGGGGAGACCCGGCGGAACAGCTTGAGGATGTACGCGTCGCCGTACACCACCGAGGTGTTGGACTGCTCGGCGGTGACCACCCGCGGCGTCAGCCCCGG
Source organism: Streptomyces sp. IBSBF 3018 (assembly GCA_050613715.1). Lineage (GTDB taxonomy): Bacteria > Actinomycetota > Actinomycetes > Streptomycetales > Streptomycetaceae > Actinacidiphila. The sequence continues at coordinate 8,304 of JAJSZB010000288.1, read as the reverse complement.
CGGGAACTGCGCGCCGGGCTCGGTGGTGAAGCGCAGCCGCCCGGTGCGGCCGGGCGCCCGCAGCCGCTCCAGCAGCAGCGCGGCCAGCCGCGGGTCGTGCGGCGCGTCGTAGAGCGTCAGCCCGTCGTAGGGGCCGCCGACCGCCTGGCCGAGCGCGGCCCGCACCAGGGCGGGCGGCAGCAGCGGGTGCGCGCCGAGCAGCAGTTGGTAGCAGTCCGCGGGACGCCCCGGCTGTTCGACGTCCACCAGCACGTGCAGCAGGCCCATCGGGCCGAGCGGCCCGTCCGGCGGCACCAGCTCGGTCGCCGCGGCCAGCCGGAACCGGCCGATCGGCAGCCCCTTGCCGGCGAACCAGCGCTGCCGCGGCAGCCAGCCGCGCAGCAGCGGGTCGAGCGAGCGCAGCAGCGGACCGGGCGACAGCGGCTGCGGCTCGGGCGCGCGGGGCGCGGCGGTGCGAGCGGCCTCGGTGCGCGCGGCCTCGGCGCGTGCGGTCTCGGCGCGTGCCGGGGCGTGGGACGCATCGGCGCGAGTCGCGGCCGGATGGGCGGTGGAGGAATGGGCGGTGGAGGGAGAGGAATGGGCGGTGGAGGGATGGGCCTTGGCGGAGGACGACGGAACACGGGTCCGGGAGCTGTCCGACATGACGTCCTTTCCCCGGGGAGTCGCGCACCCGGCCCTACACGAGGCGGGGAGCGCCAGCCTCCCGGATGACGGGTACGGGCTGTCCGGCGACACGGGGAGCCTGCCCCGGGCGGGTGACAGGAAACCGCCGTACGGGCTGCTGCGGAGGCTTTGTCGATCCTGCCAAAGGAGCGTCAGGCCCGCACGTCGGCCGCACCGGGCCGTGCCCGAGGGGGCCGGAAACGCCGTTCCGGCCCCCCGCCGTCAGGAGGGATCGCGCCTGAGCCGGAACCAGTAGAAGCCGTGCCCCGCGAGGGTGAGCAGGTACGGCAGCTGGCCGATCGCGGGGAACCGCACCCCGCCGATCAGCTCCACCGGGTGGCGGCCCTGGTACTGCCGCAGGTCCAGCTCGGTGGGCTGGGCGAACCGGGAGAAGTTGTTCACGCACAGCACCAGGTCGTCGCCGTCCTCGCGCAGGAACGCGAGCACCGCGGGGTTGCTGGACGGCAGCTCGGTGAACGAGCCGGTGCCGAACGCCGGGTTCTGCTTGCGGATCTCGATCATCCGGCGCGTCCAGTGCAGCAGCGAGCTGGGCGAACTCATCTGCGCCTCGACGTTGGTGACCTGGTACCCGTACACCGGGTCCATGATCGTCGGCAGGTAGAGCCGGCCGGGGTCGGAGGAGGAGAAGCCCGCGTTGCGGTCCGGCGTCCACTGCATCGGGGTGCGCACGCCGTCCCGGTCGCCGAGCCAGATGTTGTCGCCCATCCCGATCTCGTCGCCGTAGTAGAGGATCGGCGAGCCGGGCAGCGACAGCAGCAGCGCGGTGAACAGCTCGATCTGGTTGCGGTCGTTGTCCAGCAGCGGGGCCAGCCGGCGGCGGATGCCGATGTTCGCGCGCATCCGCGGGTCCTTGGCGTACTCCGCGTACATGTAGTCGCGTTCCTCGTCGGTGACCATTTCCAGGGTCAGCTCGTCGTGGTTGCGCAGGAAGATGCCCCACTGGCAGCCCGCCGGGATCGCCGGGGTCTTGGCCAGCACTTCGGAGACCGGGTAGCGCGACTCGCGGCGCACCGCCATGAAGATCCGCGGCATCACCGGGAAGTGGAACGCCATGTGGCACTCGTCGCCGCCGGCGCCGTAGTCGCCGAAGTAGTCGACCACGTCCTCCGGCCACTGGTTGGCCTCGGCGAGCAGGACGGTATCCGGGTAGGACGCGTCGATCTCGGCCCGCACGCGCTTGAGGAAGCCGTGGGTGCGCGGCAGGTTCTCGCAGTTGGTGCCCTCCTCCTGGTAGAGGTACGGCACCGCGTCCAGCCGGAACCCGTCGATGCCCAGGTCCAGCCAGAACCGCAGCGCGGCCAGGATCTCCTCCTGCACCGCCGGGTTCTCGTAGTTGAGGTCCGGCTGGTGGGAGAAGAACCGGTGCCAGTAGTACTGCTTGCGCACCGGGTCGAAGGTCCAGTTCGACGTCTCGGTGTCGACGAAGATGATCCGGGCGTCCGGGAACTGCTTGTCGTCGTCGGCCCAGGTGTAGTAGTCCCCGTACGGCCCGGTCGGGTCGCTGCGGGACTGCTGGAACCACGGGTGCTGGTCGCTGGTGTGGTTCATGACGAAGTCGATGATCACGCGCATGCCGCGCTGGTGCGCGGCGTCCACGAACTCCACGAAGTCGGCGAGGTCGCCGAACTCCGGGAGGACCGCGGTGTAGTCGGCCACGTCGTAGCCGCCGTCGCGCAGCGGCGAGGCGAAGAACGGCGGCAGCCACAGGCAGTCGACGCCCAGCCATTGCAGGTAGTCGAGTTTGGCGGTGATTCCCTTCAGGTCGCCTACGCCGTCGCCGTTGCTGTCCTGGAAGGAGCGGACGAGGACTTCGTAGAACACCGCCCGTTTGAACCAGTCGGGGTCACGGTCCTTGGCGGGCGTGTCCTCGAAGGTGTCGGGGACGGGTTCGTTGACGATCAACTGAGTGACCCTCCGATCGATGGAGACGGTCGCAGCGACAGGACGTGCGCGGGCGCGCGGCCCGGCTCGAGGCGCACATAGTTGTCCCTGCCCCAGTGGTAGGTCTCGCCGGTGAGCTCGTCGCGCACCGGGAACGACTCGTGCCAGGAGAGGCCGAGTTCCGGCATGTCCAACGACAGCGTCGCCTCCTGGGTGTGGAACGGGTCCAGGTTGACGACCACCAGGACGACGTCGTCACCCCGCCGTTTGGAGTAGGCGAGGATCGCGTCGTTGTCCACCGGGTGGAAGGCGATGTCCCGAAGCTGGCGGAGCGCCGGGTGCCGGCGGCGCAGCCGGTTGAGCGTGGTGATCAGCGGGGCCAGCGAGCGCCCCGCCGCCTCGGCCGCGGCCCAGTCGCGCGGCCGCAGCTCGTACTTCTCCGAGTTCAGGTACTCCTCGCTGCCCGGGTGCGCGGGGGTGCCCTCGCACAGCTCGAAGCCGGCGTAGACCCCCCAGCTCGGCGAGAGGGTCGCGGCCAGCACGGCGCGGACCTCGAACGCGGGCCGGCCGCCGTGCTGCAGGTAGGCGTGCAGGATGTCGGGGGTGTTGACGAAGAAGTTCGGCCGCATCCAGGCCGCCTTCTCGCCGCTCAGCTCCCGCATGTAGTCGGTCAGTTCCGCCTTGCCGGTGCGCCAGGTGAAGTAGGTGTACGACTGCTGGAAGCCGATCTGGCCCAGCGTGCTCATCATCGCCGGGCGGGTGAACGCCTCGGCCAGGAACACCACGTCCGGGTCGGTGCGGTTGATCTCGGCGATGACCTTCTCCCAGAACACCACGGGCTTGGTGTGCGGGTTGTCCACCCGGAAGATCCGCACGCCGTGCGCCATCCAGTGCCGCAGCAGCCGCAGCGTCTCCCGGACGATGCCGGAGAAGTCCTGGTCGAAGGCGATGGGGTAGATGTCCTGGTACTTCTTCGGCGGGTTCTCCGCGTACGCCACCGTGCCGTCCGGGCGGTGGGCGAACCACTGCGGGTGCTCCTTCACCCAGGGGTGGTCCGGCGAGCACTGGAGCGCGAAGTCCAGCGCCACCTCGATCCGCAGCTCCTTCGCGCGGGCCACGAAGTGGTCGAAGTCCTCCAGCGTGCCCAGGTCCGGGTGGACCGCGTCGTGGCCGCCCTCCGCGGAGCCGATCGCCCACGGCGAGCCGACGTCGCCGGGACCGGCCGTCAGGGTGTTGTTGCGGCCCTTGCGGAACGCGGAGCCGATCGGGTGAATCGGCGGCAGGTACACCACGTCGAAGCCCATCGCGGCGATCGCCGGCAGCCGCTTCGCCGCAGTGCGGAAGGTGCCCGAGCGCAGTGTGCCGTCGGCCTCGCGCACCGCGCCCTCCGAGCGCGGGAACATCTCGTACCAGGAGCCGAACAGCGCCCGCTCCCGCTCCACCTGCAACGGCATCGGCCGCACCGCGCTGACCAGCTCGCGCAGCGGGTGCCGGTCGAGCACCGCGACCACCTCGGGGTCCAGGGCCGCGGCGTGCCGGGCGGCGGCCGTGCGCTTGGCGTCGCGCAGCGCGTCCACCGCGGCCAGCACGGTCTGCCGGCCGTCCTTCTTCGGCACCCCGGCCGCCGCCCGCTCGTGCAGCAGCGCGCCCTCGGCGAGCACCAGCTCGGTGTCGATGCCGGCCGGGATCTTCACGCCCGCCACGTGCCGCCAGGTCGCCACCGGGTCCGACCACGCCTCCACGGTGTACGTCCAGCGGCCCTCGGAGGTCGGCGTGACCCGCGCGCCCCACCGGTCGGTGCCCGGCTCCAGCTCGCGCATCGGCGTCCACGGGCCGCTGCGGCCCGACGGGTCGCGCAGCACGACGTTCGCCGCCACCGCGTCGTGCCCCTCGCGGAAGACGGTCGCGGTCACTTCGAAGGACTCGCCGACGACCGCCTTGGCCGGCCGGCGGCCGCAGTCCACCACGGGACGGACGTCGACGACGGGGATACGACCGATCATTTCCTCACCTGGCAGCTCAGTAGGACGGCGGACGGCGCCGGACGGCGGTTCCCTGTGCTCTTTTCTAACCCCTGCGGACGGGACCGGCCCGTCCGCGCGGCGACCGGGCACCGCGTTCACCCGGGTGGGCTTGCCGCCCCCGCGGGCGCCTCGGGACGGTCGTCCCGGGGGCGCCCCCCGGGCTGTGGTGCGGCCATGGCGGGAGCCTGCCCCGCCTTCGCCGGGGGAACGCACGACCTGACGGCGTTTCGGTAGCGCGCCGCCGGGCCGCCGTGATGCGCCCCCGCCCCGCCGTGCCGCCCCGCGCGCTCCCACAAGCCGCCGTTCGAGCGTTTGAAAAGCGGGATTGCGGACAAGGCCCGCGGCCGTCCCGCCGTCCGGGCTACGGTCGAGGGGTGAAGGCAATCCGTCGATTCACCGTGCGCACCGTCCTGCCGGAACCTCTGCGCCCGCTGGGGGAACTGGCCCAGAACCTACGCTGGTCGTGGCACCAGGAGACGAGGGAGCTGTTCCGGGGCGTGGACCCCGAGGGGTGGGCGGCCACCCAGGGCGACCCGGTCCGGCTGCTCGGCTCGGTCTCCAAGGAGCGGCTCACCGCGCTGGCCGGCGACCGCCGCTTCCTGCGCCGGCTGTCCACCGCGGCCGAGGACCTCGCCGACTACCTCTCCAATCCCCGCTGGTACCAGGACCAGAGCGACCTGCCGGCCGCCGTCGGCTACTTCTCGCCCGAGTTCGGCATCACCTCCGCGCTGCCGCAGTACAGCGGCGGGCTGGGCATCCTGGCCGGCGACCACCTCAAGGCCGCCAGCGACCTCGGCGTCCCGCTGATCGGCGTCGGCCTGCTGTACCGGCACGGCTACTTCCGCCAGAGTCTGTCCCGCGAGGGCTGGCAGCAGGAGCAGTACCCGGTCCTCGACCCCAACTCGCTGCCGGTGGCCCCGCTGTGCGACGCCGAGGGCGAGCCGGTGCGGATCTCGCTCACCCTCACCGGCGGCCGGCTGCTGGCCGCCCGGATCTGGAAGGCCCAGGTCGGGCGGGTGCCGCTGCTGCTGCTGGACTCCGACGTGGAGGCCAACCAGCCGGCCGAGCGCGACGTCACCGACCGGCTCTACGGCGGCGGCAGCGAGCACCGGCTGCTGCAGGAGATACTGCTGGGCATCGGCGGCGTGCGCGCGGTGCGCGCGTACTGCCGCATCACCGGCCACCCCGAGCCCGAGGTGTTCCACACCAACGAGGGCCACGCCGGCTTCCTCGGCCTGGAACGCATAAGGGAGCTGTCGCTGGAGGGACTGGACTTCGACGCCGCCCTCGAAGCGGTCAGGGCCGGGACCGTCTTCACCACCCACACCCCGGTGCCGGCCGGCATCGACCGCTTCGACCGCGATCTGGTCGCCCGGCACCTCGGCGAGGGCGGCGCGCTGCCCGGCGTCGACGTCGGCCGGGTGCTCGAACTGGGCCGGGAGACCTACCCCGGCGGCGACCCCCACCTGTTCAACATGGCCGTGATGGGCCTGCGGCTGGCGCAGCGCGCCAACGGCGTGTCCACCCTGCACGGCGCGGTCAGCCGGGAGATGTTCGCCGGGCTGTGGCCGGGCTTCGACCCCGACGACGTGCCGATCACCTCCGTCACCAACGGCGTGCACGCCCCCACCTGGGTGGCGCCCGAGGTGCAGCAGCTCGTCGCCCGGCACGTCGGCGCGCAGCACGCCGAGGACGCGCTGACCGTGGGCGGCGCCGAGCACTGGCGTGACGTGTCCAAGATCCCCGACGGCGCGCTGTGGGAGCTGCGCCGCACCCTGCGCGAGCAGCTGGTGGAGGACGTGCGGCGGCGGCTGCGGGACTCCTGGCGGCAGCGCGGCGCCGGCGAGGCCGAGCTGGGCTGGACCGACAGCGTGCTGGACCCGGACGTGCTGACCATCGGCTTCGCCCGCCGGGTGCCCTCGTACAAGCGGCTGACGCTGATGCTGCGCGACCCCGACCGGCTCAGGGAGCTGCTGCTGCACCCCGAGCGGCCGATCCAGATCGTGGTGGCCGGCAAGGCCCACCCCGCCGACGACGGCGGCAAGCGGCTGGTCCAGGAGCTGGTCAGGTTCACCGACGACCCGCGGGTGCGGCACCGCATCGTCTTCCTGCCCGACTACGACATGCGGATGGCGCGGCTGCTCTACCCCGGCTGCGACGTCTGGCTGAACAACCCGCTGCGCCCGCTGGAGGCCTGCGGCACCTCGGGGATGAAGGCCGCGCTCAACGGCTGCCTCAACCTGTCGGTGCTGGACGGCTGGTGGGACGAGTGGTTCGACGGCGACAACGGCTGGGCGATCCCCACCGCCGAGGGCGTGGCCGACGAGGACCGGCGTGACGCGGTGGAGGCCGCCGCGCTGTACGACCTGCTGCAGGACCAGGTCGCGCCGTGCTTCTACGACCAGGGCGGGCGCGGGCTGCCGCAGCGCTGGATCGAGATGGTCCGGCACACCCTGGCCACGCTCGGCCCCAAGGTGGTGGCCGGCCGGATGGTCCGCGACTACGTCACCGGCCTGTACGCGCCGGCCGCCCGCTCGCACCGGGCGGTGCGCGGCACCGCGGCGGCCGAGCTGGCCGAGTGGAAGGGGCGGGTGCGCTGGGAGTGGCCGCAGGTCTCGGTGGACCACGTCGAGACCTCCTCGGTGGAGGAGGGCGGGGCCGCCGAGCTGGGCGCCACGCTCACCCTGCGCGCGCAGGTCGCGCTCTCCGGGCTCGACCCGCTGGACGTGGACGTGCAGCTGCTGTCCGGCCGGGTGGACGCCTCGGACCGGCTGGTCGACCCCTCGGTGGTGTCGCTGAAGCCCACCGGGCGGACCGACACCGCGGGCCGCCACCACTACGAGGGGCCGCTCACCCTGGACCGCACCGGCGCCTTCGGCTACACCGTCCGGGTGCTGCCGGCGCACCCGCTGCTGGCCACCCCGGCCGAGCTGGGCCTGGTCGCGGTGCCGGCCGAGGCCGGCGGCCTGACCGCGGGCGTCCTGCGCTGAACGCGGTGGGGGGGGGGGGGGGGGGGGGGCCCCCCCCCCCCCCCGCGCGCGGGCCCCCCCCGCGGCGGGGGTTGT
>JAJSZB010000288.1:0-640 GCA_050613715.1 Streptomyces sp. IBSBF 3018 | reverse complement strand
GCCGTGGGCCGCCGGGGGCGCGTGGCGCCCGCCGGGGCCGGGGTTCCGGGGTCAGGCCGGGACGATGTTCTCCGCCTGCGGGCCCTTCTGGCCCTGCGTGACGTCGAAGCTGACCTTCTGGCCCTCGTGGAGCTCACGGAAGCCCTGGGCGGCGATGTTCGAGTAGTGGGCGAAGACGTCCGCGCCGCCGCCGTCCTGCTCGATGAAGCCGAAGCCCTTTTCCGAGTTGAACCACTTCACGGTNGTTCGAGTAGTGGGCGAAGACGTCCGCGCCGCCGCCGTCCTGCTCGATGAAGCCGAAGCCCTTTTCCGAGTTGAACCACTTCACGGTGCCGGTTGCCATATCGATCTCCTGATGAGGGGCAAGGTCCGGGGCCGCACCGCGCGGCCTCGGAGTCGCTGAATTGACCCCGTTCGGAGGCCGTGAACAAAAAATGCGCCCGAGGGGTCACATCCCGTCAGGCGCACACAGAAACCATGGGTACCAAAACTGCAACGTAGTCGACGGTAACACACCCGCCGCCGTTCCCGGGGAAAATCCGGGAACGGCGGCGAAGACGGTCGGGAGGACGATCGGACGGTTGACGCCCGCCCGGGCCGAGCCAGGGCCCGAGCCCGGCCCCCGTGCCCAGGCCCGCCC
>JAJSZB010000287.1:0-9207 GCA_050613715.1 Streptomyces sp. IBSBF 3018 | reverse complement strand
CCGGCGGCCCGCACCCCGCCCCCGCCGAGGGGCGCGCCCGGGCCGCCGGACCTAGCGTGGACCCATGGCAGAGACGCTGGAACTCGACGCCGGCGGGCGCACGGTCCGGGTGACCAACCCGCAGAAGGTCTACTTCCCCGAGCGCGGCTTCACCAAGGGCGACGTGGTCCGCTACTACCTCGCGGTCGGCGCGGGCATCCTGCGGGTGCTGCGCGACCGCCCGACCACGCTGGAGCGCTACCCCGACGGGGTGGACGGCGAGTCGTTCTTCCAGAAGCGGGCCCCGAAGAACCTGCCGGACTGGATCCCCACCGGCCGGATCGCCTTCCCCAGCGGCCGCTACGCCGACGAGATCTGCCCCACCGAGCCCGCCGCCGTGCTGTGGGCGGCGAACCTGGGCTGCCTGACCTTCCACCCCTGGCCGGTGCGCAGGAACGACACCGAGCACCCGGACGAGCTGCGCATCGACCTCGACCCGCAGCCCGGCACGGACTACGCCGACGCGGTGCGGGCCGCGCTGGAGCTGCGGGACGTGCTGGCCGGCCTCGGGCTGACCGGCTGGCCCAAGACCTCCGGCGGGCGCGGCCTGCACGTCTTCGTGCCGATCGCCCCCGAGTGGACCTTCACCCAGGTGCGGCGCTCGGCCATCGCCGTCGCGCGCGAGCTGGAGCGGCGCGCTCCCGAGCGGATCACCACCGCCTGGTGGAAGGAGGAGCGCGGCACGAAGATCTTCGTGGACTACAACCAGACCGCCCGCGACCGCACCATCGCCTGCGCCTACTCCGTACGGCCCAGACCGCACGCCCCGGTCTCCGCGCCGCTGCGTTGGGACGAGCTGGACCGGGCGGTGCCCGCGGACTTCGACCTGGCCACCATGCCGGTCCGGTTCGCCGAGGCCGGCGACGTGCACGCGGACATGGACGAGCACGCCTTCCGGCTCGACGCGGCGCTCGAACTCGCCGCGCGCGACGAGCGCGACCACGGCCTCGGCGACCTGCCGTACCCGCCCGAGCACCCCAAGATGGACGGCGAGCCCAAGCGGGTGCAGCCCAGCCGGGCCAGGCACAGGCCCTGACCCGGCCGGACCCGGACCTCCTCACCCGCGCCCGAGCAGCTCCACCTCGGACAGCACGGTCGCGCCGCCCCCGGCCGGCGGGGTGAAGTCGAACCGCACGTACCGGTAGTCGCCCGGGGCGCTCGCCGGGGTGAACGCCCGGGTCTGCTGCCGCCACGGGAACTTCTCGCTGCTTCTGCGGTCCAGCACCGTCCAGTGCACGCCGTCCGCGGAGCCGCTGACGGTCCAGCCCGCCGGGTCGCCGCCGGACTGCTCGGCGCTGGTCAGCGTGTACTGGTCGACGTGCCCCGGCCGGTCCAGCCGGTAGGTCACCGAGGCGGGCCCGGACGGCAGGGTGACCGCCGTCGTGGACGTGTCGTCGAACAGCGCCTCGGGATCGGCGCCGGCGCTCGCGGTGGCCGTGCCGCGGCCGGCGCCGGTCAGATCGGCCGGCGGGTTCGGCACCGCGGAGCCCCGCGTCGGCGACGGCGGCGCGTCCTGTGCCTTCGTGCCCCACGCGGACGGCCGCGGACCCATGGTGAAGTCGATGTGGCCGCCGTCGGCCAGGTCCGCGTGCCGCACCCAGGTCCGGTCCGAGCTCCTGCCGTCGATCCGCAGCGACTGCACGTAGATGTTCTCGGCCGAGTCGTGGTGCGCGGTGATGGTCAGCGGCCGGCCGCCGACCGGGCTGACGGTCACCCGGTCGTACAGCGGCGACCCGATCGCCCAGGTCGGCGAGCCGGCCTGCAGCGGGTAGAAGCCGAGCGCGTTGTCGATGTAGAACGCCGACATCGAGCCGTTGTCCTCGTCGCCGGGGTAGCCCTGGCCGATGGTGCTGCCGGTGAACAGCCGGCTCTCCGCGTCGCGCACGTGCTCCGCGGCCTTGGCGGGCTGCCCCACGTAGTCGTACATGTAGGGCACGTGCATGGACGGCTGGTCGTTGAACGCCCACTGCCCGATGCGGTCGTCGCGGGACTCGAACATCTCGTGGTACGGGCCGAGCCAGCTGCCGCCGAACTGCGCGGTCTCGGGCGTGGCGAAGAACGCGTCGAGCTTGTCGGCGAGCGCGGCGCGGCCGCCGTACAGGCTCGCCAGCCCGTTGCCGTCCTCGGGGACCGCGAAGGCGTACGTCCAGCCGTCGCCCTCGGTGTAGTCGGTGGCGTTCCAGTTCCGCGGGTCGTACGCCGAGGGCGGCTGCTCGAAGGTGCCGTCGGCGTTGCGGGCCTGGAAGAAGCCGGTGGCCGGGTCGAACAGGTCCACGTAGTGCTGCGCGCGGTCCTCGAAGTAGGTGTAGTTGTCGAGGTACTCGCGCCTGTGCGGGTCGCCCGCCTTCGCCGTCCGGTACAGCTTCAGCGACATCTGGGCGATGCCGTAGTCGGCCACGTAGTCCTCCAGCGACACCGACGCGCTGGACCCGGTGGTCTGCGGGGTGTAGCCGAGGAAGGTGGAGTGCTGCACGTCGGGCCGCCCGGTCAGGCCCGAGGACGGGATGGTGGCGTCCTTGACCGCGGCCTCGTAGGCGCCGCGCACGTCGAAGTCCGTCACCCCGCGCAGGTACGCGTCGGCGATCGCCACGTCGGAGTTGGTGCCGCTGAAGCCCAGGTAGCCGGGCGCGGTCCACTGCCCGATCCAGCCGCCGTCGCGGTACTGCTGTACGAAGCCGTCGATCATCTGGCCGGTCAGCTTCGGGTAGAGCAGCGAGTCCAGCGCCCACGCGGTGCGGTACGTGTCCCAGAAGCCCTCGTTGGCGTACGGCTTGCCGTCCTCGACCGCCGATCCGGTCGCGGTCGGCGTGTTCGGGCCCGTCGCCTGCGTGTAGGGGCTGGCGTAGCGGTAGACCGGCGCGGCGGCGGTGCCGGTGTTCTCGAACAGCTCGTTCGGGTAGAGGTTCAGCCGATACAGGCTGGAGTAGAGGCTGACCAGCTGGTCCTGGCTCGCGCCGGAGACCCTGATCACGCCGAGCGCGGCGTCCCACGTCTTCTGCGCGGCGGCGTGCACCTGGTCGAAGCCGGACCCGCCGACCTCCAGCTGGAGGTTGTGCCTGGCCTGGTCGAGGCTGATCGCCGAGGTCGCCACGCGCATCGTCAGCTGCCGGTCCGCGCCCAGGCCGAAGCCCGCGTAGCCGGTCACCTTGTCGCCGCCTCCGCCGGGCAGCGTGCCGCTGCCGGTCATCGGACGGTCGAAGACGGCGTACACGAACATCCGCGGCGCGCCCCAGAACCCGGAGGTGTCGGTGTAACCGCTGACCACGCCGGTCCCGGGGTCGATGGTCAGGCCGCCGTTGTTGTTGACGTTGTCGAAGATCAGACTGCCGGTGGCCGAGGGGAAGGTGAACCGCATGACGGCCGCGTGGTCGGTGGGCGTCATCTCCGCGCGCAGGCCGTTGTCGAAGGTCACGCCGTAGTAGTCGGCCCTGGCCGTCTCGTGGTCGTGGCCGAACGGCAGCGCCCGCGAGGCGCGGTCCGCGGTCGTCGGCGCGGCGGAGGCCGACGGCATCACCTGGAACGTCTGGTGGTCCTGCACCCAGATGCTCGGCTCGTGGCTGAGCGCCAGTGCCTGCAGCCGCGGCTCGCCGGCCGCGTCGTCGTTCTGCTGGTAGGCGTAGACCGTGCCGGTGCTGCCCGCGTCGGTGACCGGCGTCCAGAAGTCGAAGCCGTGCGGGAGCGCGGTGGCCGGCACGTCGTTGCCGCGCGAGTAGTCGCCCGAGGAGTTGGTGCCGCGAGTGGTGATCACGCAGGTCGAGGGGTGCGCGCAGTCGTCGGCGGGCGGCGCCTGACCGATCCGGATGTCGTCCAGCCAGCCGGAGAAGTGCGCCGGGCCGCCGGGCCCCTCGTAGCCGACGAGGACGCGGGTGATCGTCCTGCCCGCGGCGACCTTGCCGATGTCGGAGGTCACCTCGTTCCACTGGTCGCTCTGCAGCACCTTCGCCCCGCCCTGGCCGCGCGGGCTCAGCGGCTTGCCGTACTGGTCGGTGGCGCCGAGGGCGCTCAGGTGTGTGCCGTCGCTGAACGCCAGGTCCACCGAGACGTACGTGCTCGGGTAGCCGGGGTCCAGGCCCGCGCGCTCGGGGAAGACGTCGTACGACAGCCGGGTGTCGGGGCGCACCTTCAGCGAGAGCCGGTAGAGCTTGTCGGACGCCGAGCCGTGCCCGCCCAGCTGCCAGCCGGCGTAGTGCAGGGCGTGGGTGCCGGTGAAGCCGACGTGCGTCTTGGCGGTCGGGCTCGACGCGGGGCCGTCGCCGACCGCGGCGGTCATGCCGGGGTCCGCCGACGGGGCGGCGGCCAGCACGAGTTCGCCGAGCTGGGTGCGGGCGTCGCCGTCGTTGGCGGAGACCGCGAGCCGGTAGTGCGCATAGGCCTCCGGGTGCGCGACGGTGAACAGCCGGGTCTGCGAGCGCTGTCCGAAGGCCTGTCCGGTCTCGGTGTCCACCGTGCGCCAGTTCCGCCCGTCGGCCGAGCCCTGGAGCGTCCAGGACCGCGGGTCCCGCGCGGGGGTGTCCGTGGCGGAGGTCAGCGCGTACGTGGTGATCCGCGCCGCCGACGCCAGCGCCACCGTCAGCTGCGGTGAACCGCCCTCGGCCTGCCAGGACGTGGCGGTGTCGCCGTCGACGGCGCGGGAGGCGGTGTGGTCGGGCGGCACGTCGCCCGACGCGGTGACGCCGGTGACCGAGGACATCACGGAACCGGGCAGCCCGGCGCCGGAGTCGGGGTAGACGCCGGAGACGTCAGGACGCCCGCCGCGGCCGCCGTCCGGCGTGCTCTGCCAGTCGGGCGCGGGGTCGGCCGGTTCGAACGACGTCGTGAACGCGCCGCGGTCGCCGCTCCCCTGCGGGGGATCGGCGAGCGCGCTGTGCGCGGGCAGCACGGACAGCACCGCGCCGGCCAGCGCCGCCGCGGTGACGGGCAGCGAATGTCTGAGACGCCGTGTGCGAGAGGGGCGAGGGGGCAGGGCCACGTCCGGGCTCCTTGCGATGAGTGGGCGGCTGGGTGCGGGCGGTCAGCCCGCAGTGTGGACACCCGCGGCGCTGACAACGTTGTCCGAAGTCTTGTCACGTCGTCCGTGCCATGTCAACGGCTCGGACCGGCGGGCGTCGGACCGGCCGAACGCCGGTTGTCGGGTCGGTATCAGCGCTTCCGTGCGGATCTGCCGGACTCGCTCAGGCGCTCACTGTCCTGACGACCCGTCAGAAGGACATCGATGCGCTCACGCCTCTTGACGCGGGCCGCCGGTCGAACGAATGATGAGCCTCATCCCCCCTGACAACGTTGTCAGTTCGCGAGGTCCCGCGAGCGGCGGCGCGCCCTTCCGCACACCGAACGAGGAGCACTCCATGCCCGACGACACCACCGAGGACAGACCGCAGGGCGCGGGGTTCTCCCGCCGCGGGATGCTGCGCTCGGGAGCCGCCGTCCTGGCGAGCGTGAGCCTCGCCGGGGCGTTCGCCGAACAGGCCGCCGCCGCGCCGCAGTCCGGAGCGCAGGCGGCCGGCGGCGGGCCCGGCGCCGCCGACCTCGCGCGCTACCGCCCGGTGACGGTCTCCTCGACCGCGTACGGGCCGGTGCCGGCCGCGTTCGTGGTCGACGCCATGGGGGAGACCGGGCCCAAGGGCAGCGGCTGGCGGGCCGCGGACACCGACGGCCCGCAGTGGGTGGCCGTGGACCTGCAGGGACCGTGCCGGGTGACCTCGGTGGTCCTGGTCTTCGAGGCCGCCGAGGGCGACACCGTCTTCAAGCCCGCCGACGACGTCAACCCGCGCAACGGCACCACCGGCTGGGAGGTGCTGTCCAGCTACGCGACCGCGTTCCGTATCGAGGTGTCCGCCGACGGCAGCAACTGGTCCACCGCGCACACCGGGACCACCGCCACCGGCGGCACCGTCGAGGTCGTGCTGGACCAGCCGGTGACCGCCCGCTGGGTGCGCATGGTCGGCACCGCGCTGTCCAACCCCAACCCGCTGGGCCTGAACTCCTTCCAGGTGCTGGGCACCCCGGCCGGCCACCGCCCCGCCGCCACCGGCTGGACCGACTGGACCAGCGGCGCCCGGCCGGTGCCCGCGCTGCGGGTCGCCGACGACGGCACCGTGCCGCTGGAGTCCGGCTGGAACCTCACCCTGGAGTCCTTCGCCGGCACCGACGACGGCGCGAAGGTCTCCGCCCCCGGCGTGGACACCTCCCGCTGGCTGCGCGCCCAGGTGCCCGGCACGATCCTGGCGTCCCTGGTCGCCGAGGGCCATCTGCCGGACCCCGTGGGCGGCTTCGGCAACCTCCAGGTCCCCGAGGCGCTCAGCCGCAACTCCTGGTGGTACCGCCGCGCCTTCCGGCTGCCGCACGGCTTCGGCGACCGCGGGCGCGGCCGGGTGTGGCTGGAGTTCGACGGGATCAACCACCAGGCCGAGGTCTGGATCGACGGCGTGAAGGCCGGCGAGCTCGCGCACCCCACCGCCCGCGCCTCCTTCGACGTCACCGCCGCGCTCACCGGCGGCAGCGAGCACGTCCTGGCCGTGCGCATCGACCCGATGCCGTACCCCGGCAACCCCGGCGACAAGGGCGCCGACGGCAGCTCCTACGCCGACGCGGGCTCCACCATCATGATGCTCAACAGCCCCAACCTGCTGGCCGTCTCCGGCTGGGACTGGATGCCCGCGGTGCGCGACCGCGTCATGGGCATCTGGAACCACGTGCGGCTGCGCGCCACCGGCGACGCCGTGGTCGGCGACCTGCGGGTCGACACCGTGCTGCCGGACCTGCCCGACCGCTCGCTCGCCGAGGTCACCGTCACCGTGCCGGTGCGCAACGCCGCCGCGGCGGCCCGCACGGTCACCGTCGAGGCCGCGCTGAGCGGCGTCACGGTCCGCAAGGACGTGCGGGTCGAGGCCGGGCAGAGCGTGGACGCGGTCTTCGCGCCGAAGGACTTCCCCGCCCTGCGGCTGCGGAACCCCCGGCTGTGGTGGCCCAACGGCTACGGCGACCCCGTGCTGCACGACCTGCGGGCCACCGCGGCGGTCGGCGGCGCGGTCAGCGACCGGCGCACCGTGCGCGTCGGCCTGCGCCAGTTCGGGTACGCCTCGGAGAACCCCGTCGTCTTCGCGCCCGGCGCCAACCACGTCGAGCAGACCGTCGACATCCCCGCGCAGCAGGCGCGCTACGTCCGCGTCCAGGGGCACAAGCGCGCCACCGGCTTCGGCATCTCGCTGTGGACGCTGTCGGTCGCCGACAGCGCGGACCCCGGCACCGACTTCGCGCTGCACGCCGCCGCCACGGCCTCCTCCACCGACAACTCCTCCAACCCCGCGGCCAACGCCGTCGACGGCGACCCGCAGACCCGCTGGTCCTCGAACTACACCGACGACCAGTGGATCCAGGTCGACCTCGGGCGGAGCAGGTCCTTCGACCGGCTCACCCTGGTCTGGGAGACCGCCTACGCGCTGACCTTCACCGTGCAGGTGTCCGACGACGGCACGACCTGGAAGGACGCGCTGGCCGTCGACAACCGGCCGCACCAGCTGCAGATCAGCGTCAACGGCGTGCGGGTGATGTGCCGCGGCGGCAACTGGGGCTGGGACGAGCTGCTGCGCCGGATGGGCGGCGGCCGCATGGAGGCCGTCGTCGGGATGCACCGCGACATGAACTTCACGATGATCCGCAACTGGATCGGCAGCAGCAACCGCGAGGAGTTCTTCGCAAGGTGCGACGAGAACGGCCTGCTGGTCTGGAACGACTTCTGGAACGCCTGGTTCCTCGACCCGCCGAACCACGCCGTCTACCTGGACCAGGTGCGCGACACGATCCTGCGCTACCGCTCGCACCCGTGCATCGTCGTGTGGTGCGGCGCCAACGAGGGCACCCCCTCGGGCGAGATCGACCAGGGCGCGGCGGACGCGGTCGCCGCCGAGCACCCCGGGGTGCGCTACGTCAGCAACTCCGCGGCCGGCGTGGTCAGCGGCGGCGGCCCGTACGCGTGGATCGACCCGGTCCAGTACTACTCGCCGCAGACCTACGGCGCCGGCACCTTCGGCTTCCACACCGAGATCGGCATCCCGACGGTGTCGGTGGCGGAGTCCATGCGCAACCTCGTCGGCGACGAGGAGGGCTGGCCGATCGGCACGGTGTGGAACTACCACGACTGGTCCACCAAGGGGAACCAGTACCCGCAGAACTACAAGGCGGCCATCGACGAGCGGCTGGGGGAGTCCTCCTCGCTCGAGGAGTTCGCCGCCAAGGCGCAGTTCGTCAACTACGAGTCGATGCGCGCGATGTTCGAGGCGTGGAACGCCCATCTGTGGAACGACGCCAGCGGTCTGCTGCTGTGGATGTCCAACCCGGCCTGGCACAGCACCGTGTGGCAGACCTACGACTACGACCTCGACGTCAACGGCAGCTACTACGGGGCGCGTTCGGGCTGCGAGGCGCACCACGTGCAGGCCGACCCGCGCAGCTGGGACGTCCTGGCGGTCAACCACACCCCCGATGCCGTCGAGGGCGCGGTCGTCACGGCCGAGGTGCTCGACCTGGCCGGCCGGCGGCTCGCCGCGCCGCAGCGCCAGAAGCTCGACATCGCCGCCGCCGCGACGGCGCCCGCCTTCACCGTGGCCCCCGCGGCCGGCACGCCGCTGCACCTGGTGCGGCTGCGGCTGACCGGCGCCGACGGGAGCGTGCTGTCGGAGAACACCTACTGGCGCACCTCCGAGGCCGCCGACCTCGCGGCGCTCAACACGCTCTCCGGCGCGGCGCTGCGGCTGACCCGGGGCCGCGTCACCAGCCGGGACGGCCGCCTGAACGTGACCGCGACGGTACGCAACGCCGGCCGCTCCGTCGCCCCGATGGTCCGGCTGTCGCTGCGCGACCACCGGTCGGGGGAGCGGGTGCTGCCTGCGCTGTACTCCGACAACTACCTGTGGCTGCTGCCCGGTGAGCAGCGCACGGTGACCGTCTCCTGCCCGCAGGGCGACCTGCACCCGGGCAACCTGGAGATCAGGGCCCAGGGCTACCGCACCGCGGCGGTCGGCGACCGCCAGGGCGGCTGAGCGCGAGGCACGGCCGGCGGACCGGCTCGCGTCGACGGGGGGGGGGGGGGGGGGGGCGCCCCGGGGCGGGGGGGGGGGGGGGGCCCCGGCGGGGGGTGGGGGGGGGGGGGGGGGGGCGCGGGGGGGGGGG
>JAJSZB010000286.1:0-13975 GCA_050613715.1 Streptomyces sp. IBSBF 3018 | reverse complement strand
GTCTTGCGGTGTTGGGGGTGCTCGCGTTGGGGGGTGTGGGGCTCGCGCTCGCGGTGCCGTTCGTGCTCGGGCACACCCTGGACGCGGTGCTGCGCGGGCGTCCGGCCGGCGGCTGGATCGCCCTGTGCACCGCGGCCGTCGCCGGCCAGACGCTGATCGGCGCCGCGTCGGACGTGCTCGCGGCCACGACCACCGCCGACCTCACCGCGGAACTGCGGCGGCGGGCGGTGCGGCACGTGCTCGCCGTGGGGCCGCCCGCGCTCACGCAGGGGGCCGAGGGGGCCGGCGACCTGGTCACCCGGCTGGTCGGCAACGCCGCCGACGCTGCCGCCGCCCCCGCCGCCGCGGTCGCGCTGCCCGCGACCGTCGCGGGCCCGGTCGGCGGGGTCGTCGCGCTCGGGCTGATCGACCCCTGGCTCGCGGTCGCGTTCCTGGCCGGCGCGCCCCTGCTCGTGCTGCTGGTACGGACGTTCGCCCGCGCCTCGTCGGACAGCATCACCCGCTACCAGGACGCGCAGGGGCGTATCGCCGCGCGTTTCGTCGACGCGCTCGGCGGCGCCAGGACCATCGCCGCGGCCCGCAGCTGGGACCGCGAGGAGGCGCGGGTGCTGCGGCCGCTGGCCGAACTCGGCGTCCAGGGACGGCGGATGTGGCGGGTGCAGGGCCGGGCCACCGCGCAGGCCGCGGTGCTCGTGCCACTGCTGCAGATCACCGTGCTCGCGGTCGGCGGGCTGCGGCTCGCGCAGGGCGCGATCAGCGTCGGCGACCTGCTCGCGGCCGCCCGCTACGCGCTGCTCGCCGCGGGCGTCGGCATGGTCGTCGGCCAGCTCGGCGGGCTGGTCAGGGGCCGCGCCGCGGCCCGCAGGGTGACGGCGGTGCTGGCCGCGCCCGCGCCCGCGCACGGCGGCGGACCGCTGCCGGCCGGCGGTCCCGGCACGCTGGAGCTGCGCGACGTCACGGTGGTCCGCGACGGCACGCCGGTGCTCGACCGGGTCACCCTCACGGTTCCCGGCGGCGCGGCCGTGGCCGTGGTCGGCAGGACCGGCGCGGGCAAGTCCGTGCTGGCCGCGCTGGCCGGGCGGCTCGCCGACCCGGACGCCGGCACGGTGCTCCTGGACGGCCGCCCGCTGCCGTCGCTGAGCCGCGCGGCGCTGCGCGACGCCGTCTCGTACGCCTTCGAACGGCCGGTGCTGCTCGGCGACACGGTCGGCGACGCGATCGGCTTCGGGCCCCGGCCCGCGCCGCGCGAGTCGGTCACGGCGGCGGCCCGCGCGGCCGGCGCGGACACCTTCGTACGGCTGCTGCCCGACGGTTACGACACCCCGCGGGCCGACGCGCCGTTGTCCGGCGGCGAGGTGCAACGTCTGGGCCTGGCCCGCGCGTTCGCCCGGCCGGGCCGGCTGCTGGTGCTGGACGACGCCACGTCGAGCCTGGACACGGTCACCGAACTGCACGTCGCCCGCGCCCTGTTCACCGCGCACGCGCACCGCACCCGGCTGCTCACCACCCACCGCGCCGCCACCGCGGCCCGCGCCGACCTCGTCGTCTGGCTCGACGCCGGCCGCGTCCGCGCGACGGCCCCGCACGCCGCCCTGTGGCCCGACCCCGCCTACCGCGCCCTCTTCGCCCCGCCCGACGCAGGTCCCGACCCGGGCTCCGACCCGGGCCCCGAGCCCCACCGACACGCCCCGGCCGTCGGCCGGTTCGCCGCCGGACACGGTCAACGCGCCCCGGAATCAGGGCAGTCGCCCGCCGACTCCGCGGGGGCGGACAGGACCGCGGCCGCCGGGCCGGAGGGGCGCGGCGGGGAAGGCGGGCCGGCGGATGGGTGAGGTGTGGCGGTATCTGCGGATGCGGCGGGCGGCGCTCGGCGTCCTCGCGGCGTGGTCGGTGCTGGAGGCCGGGCAGACGTTCCTCGGCGGCTACGCGCTGGCCAAGGCGCTGGACGACGGGTTCCTGCGCGGCCGCCAAGGCGTCGGCGCGTGGTGGCTCGCGCTGGCCGCCGCGTCCGTGCCCGTGGGCGCGTACGGCACCGCCCGGGTCTTCCGCGCGCTGGCCGACGTGGTCGAGCCGCTGCGCGACCTGCTGGTGCGCCGGGTGGTGCGGCGCGGCCTGCGCGGCGAGGGCGACCCGCCGTCCGCGGTGTCGCGGCTGACCCACCAGGTGGAGATCGCGCGCGACGCCTTCGGCGGACTCGTCCTGGTGCTGCGCTCGTTCGTCTTCACCGCGGCCGCCGCGCTGGCCGGCATGGGCGCGCTCGCGCCGGTCCTGCTGCTGTACGTGTGCGTGCCGCTGGCCGCCGGCATCGCGCTGTTCGCCGCCGCGCTCGGCCCGTTGGCCCGCCGCCAGCACCGCGCGCTCGCCGCGGACGAGGCGCTGGCCACCGAACTCGGCCTGCTCACCGCCGGATTGCGGGACATCACCGCGTGCGGCGCCGAGCAGATCTCGGCCGACCGCGCGGAGGAGCGGATACGCGCCGGCGCGGACACCGCGCGGACACTGGCGCGTTGGGGTGCGGTGCGGGCCACGGCGCTCGCCGTCGGCGGCCAACTGCCCGTCGTGGTGCTGCTGGTGGCCGCGCCCTGGCTGCTGTCCACGCACCGGATCACCCCGGGCGCGCTGGTCGGCGCGCTCGCCTATCTGACCCAGTCCGTGCAGCCGGCGCTGCAGAATCTCGTGCACACCCTCAGCGTCACCGGCAGCCGCCTCGGCGTCGTCCTCGACCGCATCGGCGGCCCGGCCGCCGCGGGTTCCGCCGGGAGCGGCGGTCCCGGCGCGGCGCCGGCGGGCGTCGCGCTCGACCTGCGGGGCGTCACCTTCGCGTACGGCCCGGGCGCCCAGCCCGTGCTGCGGGACCTGGACCTGCGTGTGCCGGCCGGCGAACACCTCGCGGTGGTCGGGCCGAGCGGCATCGGCAAGTCGACGCTGGCCGGGCTCGCGGTGGGGACGCTGCGGCCGGACGCGGGGTCGGTGCGCACCGCCGGGCCCGCGGCGCTGGTGCCACAGGAGGCGTACGTCTTCCGCGGCACGGTAGGCGAGAACCTGCGCTACCTGCGCGGCCGACCACCCGCGGACGCGGAGATGCTGGCGGCGGCCGAGGCGGTCGGGGCCGGACCGCTGGTGGCGGCGCTCGGCGGGCTGGACGCCGAGGTCGACCCGGGCGCGCTCTCCGCGGGGGAGCGCCAGCTGCTGGCGCTGGCCCGTACGTATCTCGCGCCCGCGGGCCTGGTGCTGCTGGACGAGGCGACCTGCCATCTGGACCCGGCCGCCGAGGCCGTCGCCGAGGCGGCCTTCGCGGCGCGCCCCGGCGGGACCCTCGTGGTGATCGCGCACCGGATCAGCTCGGCGCGCCGGGCCGACCGGGTGCTGGTCCTGGACGGCACGCACGCGGTGTGCGGCACCCACGACGACCTGCCCGCGCGCTCGGCGCTCTACCGCGACCTGGTGGGAGGCTGGAGCGCGCAGGGACCCGGGCCCGAATTCGCATCAGAACCCGCACCCGAACCCGAACCCGTACCCGGGCCTGAAGCCGAAGCCGTATCCGAACCCGAACCCGTACCGGTGTCAGACCCAGCCGGCCACGCGGGAGATTCGTATGGCGTCGACCCGGTTGCGGGCGCCGGTCTTGCGGGTGATCGCGGCAAGGTAGTTGCGCACCGTGCCGTCGCACAGATGGAGGCTGCGGGCGATCTCGGTGACGGACGCGCCCTCGGCGCTCAGTGACAGCACGCTCAACTCCCGCCTGGTCAGCGGCATGTGGGCGGCCTGGAGGAATCCCACGGCGAGCGACTCGTCGACGAACCGTTTCCCCTGGGCGGCCCTGCGGACCGCGGCCGGCAGCCGGTCGGGCGAGCGGTCCTTGTTGACGAAGCCGAGCGCCTGCGCCTCGTACGCGCGGCGCAGGTTGCCCGGCTTGCCCGCGCCGGTCAGCACGACCAGCGCGCTCGGTGATCCCTGGCCGCCGGTGGCGGCGGGTGTGCCGGAGCGTTCCCGCCAGCCCGGACAGTCCGCGTCGACCACGCGCACGTGCGGCGGTAACGCTCTCGCTTCGGCGGCCTGCTCCCAGTCGGCGTCCGTCACCTCGAAGTCCGGCTCCCTGCGCAGCAGCGCGGCCAGCGCCGACCGCAGCAGATGGGTGTCGTGCGCCACCTGTACCCGTATCACGTGCGTACTCCCTCGCGTCGTCCCCGTCGTACCCGACGCCCGCGGTGGGGCCGCCCCCCATGGCGGCCCGCGGGCGTGCGCGTTCCCCCCGGTCGGCGCGATCCCATTCATACCCGGCCAAACGGGTGTAGGGGGCGTGGAACACCCGTGACCGGAAGCAGCGACGTGGTGCGGGGAGCCTCCCCGCGCGCGGGTGCGGCAGGTGCGCGCTCACCGGTTCGGGTGAATCGTGGCTGAATGCCTGCGCATGGCCCGATCCGTGCTGACCCCTCGCCGTCCCTGCTGTCCCCGCTGTCCCGGCCCCTCGCTCCCGCCCGGGCCCGGACCCCTCAGTCCAGCAGGCGGGTCGCGGTACGGATGTCCTCCGTGACCTGGTCGACCGGGGAGCGGCCGGAGAGCCAGGCGACGAGGGCGGCGTGCCAGGTGTGCTCGATCACCCGGACGGCGGACAGCAGCGCGGCGTCCACGCCCGCATCGCCGGTGTCCGTTCCCGTACCGCCCGGGCCCGTGCCCATCGCGTCCAGGATGATCGTCGTGGTCAGCCGGGAGACCGTGGCGACCTCGGCGCTGACCGAGCGGTCGGCGAAGATGAGCGCGCGGACCATCGCGTCGGCGAGCTGCGGCTCGCGCTGGAGGGTGCGGAAGGCGCGCAGCAGCGTGTCGGCGACCCGCTCGGAGGGCGCGGTGGCGGCCGGCGGGCGCTGCCGCAGCGCCTCGTGCAGCTGGCCGAGCTGGTCCTCCATCGTCGCCACCAGCAGGTGGATCTTGGACGGGAAGTAGCGGTAGAGCGTGCCGAGCGCCACGCCCGAGGTCTCGGCGACCTCCCGCATCTGGACCGCGTCGAAGCCGCCGCGGCAGGCCAGCCGGGTCGTCGCGTCCAGGATGCTGCGCCGCCTGGCCTCCTGCCGCTCGGTCAGCGGCAGCGGGGACGGCCTGGCGCCCGGGTGCGCCGCCGCGCCCGTGGCCGTGTGCTCCATCGCCTGCCGCCTGCCCTTCGCCGTCGGCGCCGCCCGTCGCCGGCGCCGGCCGCCGCCCGGGCCCGTGCCCCGGGTCCTGCCCGGCGCGCCGGTCGCGGCGGCGTTCTGTACCATCGATCTGAAACTTGTTCTAGATTAGCGCGACCGGGTGACGCTCCGGCTCAATCGCAGGCAGAAGGGGGCCGGCGTGACCGCACAGGCCAGGCCGCTACGGATCGCGCTGCTCAGCTACAAGGGCAACCCCTTCTGCGGCGGCCAGGGCGTGTACGTCCGGCACCTGTCGCGCGAACTCGCCGCGCTCGGCCACCGCGTCGAGGTGATCGGCGCGCAGCCCTACCCCGTGCTCGACGCGGTCGGCGAGGGCGTGACGCTCACCGAGGTGCCGAGCCTGGACCTGTACCGCCAGCCCGACCCCTTCCGCACCCCCAGGCTGGGGGAGTACCGCGACTGGGTCGACGCGCTGGAGGTCGCCACCATGTGGACCGGCGGCTTCCCCGAGCCGCTCACCTTCAGCCTGCGGGCCCGCCGCCATCTGGCCGCCCGGCGCGCCGACTTCGACGTGGTCCACGACAACCAGACGCTCGGCTACGGGCTGTTGGGCCTGCCGCTGCCGCTGGTCACCACGATCCACCACCCCATCACCGTCGACCGGCGGCTGGAGTTGGAGGCGGCGGCGGACTGGAAGCGGCGGCTGTCGGTGCGCCGCTGGTACGGCTTCACACGGATGCAGAAGCGGGTGGCGCGGCGGCTGCCGTCGGTGCTGACCGTCTCCGGCTCCTCCCGCGAGGAGATCGTCGAGGATCTCGGGGTGCGGCCGGAACGCATCCGCGCGGTGCCGATCGGAGCCGACGCCCGGCTGTTCTCGCCCGACCCCGCGGTGCCCGAGGTGCCCGGCCGGATCGTCACCACCTCCAGCGCCGACGTGCCGCTCAAGGGCCTGGTCTTCCTGGTCGAGGCGCTGGCCAAGCTGCGCGCGCAGCGGCCGGAGGCGCATCTGGTCGTGGTCGGCGCCCGGCCGGGGAAGGGCCCGGTGGCCGACGCGATCACCGGCTTCGGCCTCGCGGACGCCGTCGACTTCGTCAAGGGCATCTCCGACCAGGAGCTGGTGAACCTGATCCGCAGCGCCGAGGTGGCGTGCGTGCCCTCGCTCTACGAGGGCTTCTCGCTGCCCGCCGCGGAGGCGATGGCCACCGGCACCGCGCTGGTCGCCACCACCGGCGGCGCGATCCCGGAAGTCGCCGGGCCCGACGGGCAGACGTGCCTGGCCGTGCCGCCGGGCGACGCGGGCGCGCTGTGCCAGGCGCTGGACCGGGTGCTGTCCGACCCGCAGCTGCGCCGGCGGATCGCCGCGGCCGGCCGCGAGCGGGTGCTGGCCCGCTTCACCTGGGCGCGCGCCGCCCAGTCCACCGCGGAGCTGTACCGCGAGGCGATCGCCGAGCAGCGGGCGGCGCGGGGCGCGTCGAGCGGTGCGGCCACTGCTGCTGGTGCCGGCGCGACCACCGCCGGTACGGCTGTCGGTTCGACCGCCGCTGCGGCCGCGACCGCTGCCGGCGCGACCACCGGCGCGACCGCCGCGGGCTCTGCTGCCGCGGCCGTGCGTACTGCCGGGGCCGCCGGGTCTGCCGATACCGTTGATGCGACCGGTGCCGTTGATACGACCGGCGCCGCCGGAAGCGTGGGGAGCAACCGCTGATGCTGACCGTCGACTTCGCCCGCTTCCCGCTCGCCGCCGGCGACCGGGTGCTCGACCTGGGCTGCGGCGGTGGCCGGCACGCCTTCGAGTGCTACCGGCGCGGCGCCCGCGTCGTCGCGCTGGACCGCAACGGCGAGGAGATCCGCGAGGTCGCCAAGTGGTTCGCGGCGATGAAAGAGGCCGGCGAGGCCCCGCAGGGCGCGTCCGCGGTCGCGATGGAGGGCGACGCGCTGCACCTGCCGTTCCCCGACGAGAGCTTCGACGTGGTCATCATCTCCGAGGTGATGGAGCACATCCCGGACGACAAGGGCGTGCTCGCCGAGATGGTCCGGGTGCTGCGCCCCGGCGGCAGGATCGCGGTGACCGTGCCGCGCTACGGCCCGGAGAAGGTCTGCTGGGCGCTGTCCGACGCGTACCACGAGGTCGAGGGCGGCCACATCCGCATCTACCGGGCCGACGAGCTGCTGGAGCGCATCCGCGAGGCCGGGCTGGTGCCGTACGGGACGCACCACGCGCACGGCCTGCACGCGCCGTACTGGTGGATCAAGTGCGCGGTCGGCGTGGACAACGACAAGGCGCTGCCGGTGAAGCTGTACCACAAGCTGCTGGTGTGGGACATCATGAAGCGCCCGCTGGCCACCCGACTCGCCGAGCAGGCGCTCAACCCGCTGATCGGCAAGAGCTTCGTCGCGTACGCCACCAAGCCGCACCTGCCCCGCGCCGGGGCCGGGACCGCGCCGGCCGCCGCGACTGCCGGAGCCGCCGGAGCCGCTGACGCCGCGGGGATCGCCGACGCCGCCGACTCCACCGCCGGTCCCGCCAGGTGACGCCGTCCAGCAGGGGCCGGGGCCGCACCGAGCGCCTGGCGCTGCCCGGTGTGCTCACCGCGGAGCAGGCCGCCGCCACCGTCGCGGCCGTCGCGGGCGTGCAGCGCGAGGACGGCGCGATCCCGTGGTTCCGCGGCCACCACCTCGACCCGTGGGACCACGTCGAGTCCGCGATGGCGCTGGACGCGGCGGGCGAGCACGCGCGCGCCGAGGCCGCGTACGCATGGCTGGCCCGGCACCAGAACCCCGACGGCTCCTGGTACGCCGGGTACCAGGACGGCGACCCGCAGCGGCCCACCGACCTGGACCGCGAGACCAACTTCTGCGCCTACGTGGCGGTCGGCGTCTGGCACCACTACCTGGCCACCGGCGACGAGGCGTTCACCGACCGCATGTGGCCGGTGGTGCACGCCGCGGTGGAGTTCGTGCTGGCGCTCCAGCAGCCGGGCGGCCAGATCGGCTGGAAGCGGGAGGCCGGCGGGCGCCCGGTCGCCGACGCGCTGCTCACCGGCTCCGCCTCGGTGCACCAGGCGCTGCGCTGTGCCCTCGCCCTCGCCGAGCTGCGCGAACAGCCGCAGCCCGACTGGGAGTTGGCGACCGGCGCGCTGGGCCACGCGGTGGCCGAGCACCCGGAGCGCTTCCTGGACAAGTCCCGCTACTCGATGGACTGGTACTACCCGGTGCTCAGCGGCAGCCTGCGCGGGCCGCGCGCGCTGCGCCGTATCGAGGAGGGCTGGGACCGCTTCGTGGTGCCGGGCCTCGGCGTGCGCTGCGTGCTGCCGAACCCGTGGGTGACCGGCGGCGAGAGCGCCGAACTCGCCCTGGCCCTGTGGGCGGTGGGCGAGAGCGACCGCGCGGTGCGGGTGCTGGCCGACATGCAGCACCTGCGCGCGGACGACGGCCTGTACTGGACCGGGTACGTCTTCGAGGACCGGGCCGTCTGGCCGGTCGAGCGGACGTCGTGGACCGCGGCGGCCCTGCTGCTCGCGGTGGCCGCGCTCGGGGGGGACGAGGCGACCACCGCGGTCTTCGGCGCCCGGCGGCTGCCGGCGGGACTGGCACCGGACTGCTGCTGAGCGGTGTGCCGTGGCGGGATGTGACGCCGCGGGGTACGGGTCGGAGCGGTGTGCGTCGGCACGGTGTGCCGCGGTACGGGTGTCAGGCGCGGTTGACCCGGCCCGCCACCAGGTGCGCGAGGATCAGGTAGATCACCGCGGGCAGGCCGTAGTTGAGCACGGTCCGCCACTTGGCGTTGTCCGGGGTGAACAGGTCCCTGGACCATCCGGCGAGCCAGTCCGCCGCGTGGTGCACCCAGTTGACCAGGTCGTTCGCCCGGTTCGCGTCGAATACGAAGAACACGATCCACAGGATGAGGATCAGAGCAGCGATGTCCGCGGCGATCATGATGACCGCCGCTGCGGGGTTTCCGCTATACCGTCTGGCCATGCCCATCGCCTTGCCCGGCCACGGTGGTTGAAACTCCGCCGCTTTCCGGCCGGACACGCCGACGGGGGGGGGGGGGGGGGGGGGGGGGGGGGGGGGGGGGGGGGGGGGGGGGGGGNGCCCGCCGAGCGCGACGAGGACTGACCGGACCGCGCCTCCGCGCACGGCCGAGGGGGGGGGCCCCCCCCCCCCCCGGGCCCCCCCCCACCGCCGTCGAGCGGAAGAGACCTCAGCCGCGCTGGATGCCGCTGCTGTCCTGGAGGACGCCGCGACGGCCGTCCTGGGTCTGGGCGACGAGCGACTGGCCGCGCTGGTCGACGGCCAGGTACCAGGTGCCCGGGGTGAGTTCGGCGATCTGGCTGCCGCTGCCGTCCTCGGCGTACAGCGGACGCGGCACCGGCACCGCGAACCAGAACGCGCTGAAGTCCGCGGCCGGCGCCTGGGCCGGAGCGGCGGCCTGCTGCGGCGCGGCACCGTACGGCGCGGCGCCCCCCGCGTACGCCGGGTCGACGGACTGCGCGCCACCGGGGTAGCCGTAGCCGCCCTGCTGCGGCGCGACGCCGTAGGGCTGCTGGCCGCCCACGCCGTACGGCTGCGGCGCGGCCGGCCTCGGGGCGCCGGCCAGCGGCGCCTGGAGCGCCGGCAGCCGGCTGGACAGCGGCGCGACCACGGCGATGACCAGCCCGAAGATCAGCGTCAGCCAGTTGCCCACCTTCTTGTCCACGCCGTCGGGGTTGACGAACAGCGTCGACCACACCGCGGTCCAGCCGACGAAGATCGAGAGCGCGACGGTCCACTGCTCCAGCGAGAGCCCGAGCAGCTGGCGGCCGTTGAACTGGCCGGACTTGGCGGCGATCAGCGCTGCCGCGGCGATGAGTGCGGCGAGCGTCACCGACGGCAGGATCGGGAAGTAGTCCGAGTGCCACAGGTTCCGCGACTGCTCCTGGCCGGTGAAAGGATTCTTGCCACCGAAGAACGGCAGGAACGAAGCGATCAGGAGCAGCACCGCTGCTCCGATCACCGCGCCGTCTCCTCGGGTCAGGGAGCGGATGTTCACGTCAGGTCCTGTCCTTTGTCAGTTCGGTTCGTTCGCTCGGACGCCGTACCGGCATCGGGTGGTTCTGGGCGGTGCCCCATGGTACGGGCGTGATCTTGTGGAGGGGGCGGAGTACGGGCAATGGTGCACGATCCATACCGGACCGCTACACCCCTGTCACCTCGGTCGCCCGGGTCTCCTCGTCGCTTCGGGGCCGGGTCACCTCTTCCCTTCGAGGAAGGCGGTGAGGCCGTCGGCGATCCCCTGTGCAGCGTCCTGCCGCCAGGCCGGGTCCGTCAACGACGCGGCGTCGCGGGCATTGCGCATGTTCCCGCACTCGATGAAGACCTTCGGCACGGTCGACAGGTTGAGGCCGCCGAGGTCGTCGCGGACGGTCAACCCGGTGCCGCCGCCGAGGTAGTCGGCGAAGGGCTCCTTGGTCGCCGCGGCGAAGTGCGACCGCAGCGTGGTGGCGAGCAGCAGCGAGGGCGCGGCGATCTTCCGGGTGTCCGCGGCGCCCTCGTGCAGCGACTTGGGGGCGATCACATGGAAGCCCCGGTCGGCCGCGGGGGCGCCGTCGGCGTGGATGGACAGCGCCGCGTCGGCGTGCGCCCGGTTGCCGATCTCGGCCCGCTCGGTCACGCAGGGCCCGTACGGGCGGTCGCCGTCGTGCGTGAGCACCACCTGGGCGCCGCGCGCCCGCAGCAGCGCCCGCACCCGGCGGGAGACGTCGAGGGTGTAACGGGCCTCGGGATACCCGGCGTTGGTCTCGGTGCCGGTGGTGTCGCACTCCTTGCGGGCGTTGCCGATGTCCACGAGCTTGTTGATCTCGGCGACGTGCTCGGCGTTGTCCGGGTTGTGGCCGGGGTCGAGGACGACGACCTTCCCGGACAGGGGAAGCGTTTTTGCAGGCGCGCCGCTCGTGGCCGGGGGCGTCCGCCCGGCGGACGACGCGGCAGCGGACCCGGGGGAGGACGCGGTGGAGCCGGCCGGGGGCGTCGAGCCGGTCGCGGCGCCGGAGGGGTCCGTGCCGGGGCCGCCCGCGGCACCGCCGGCGTCCGCGCCGCCGGCCCGGTCCGCGGAGTCCGCGCCCGCCGCGGACGAGTGCGAGCCGTCGCCGCCGACGGCCGAGCAGCCCGCGAGACAGACCGTCACCGCCACCGCCGCCACCGCCGTACGGGCGAGGAAGGCGGGACCGCACCGGCCGCCCCCGCGTGACTCGTTGCTGAACACGCCCGCGACTCTATAGGCCGGGTGCGCCGGATCGCACGGTCCGCGTCCGGTTCGTCCCGGTGCGGCCCCCCGCCGCACGCACCGCCCGCACGGCCGGTGACGTTCCGCGACGGGCGCGGACGGCGCGACGCGCGGGACCGTACACCACGCGCGGACCGCACCCGACACGCGAGGGGAGGTTCCGCGACGGGCGTGCGCTCCGGTTCCGGATGCTTCGCGCGGCCGCGGCTCCGGCCGCCTCAGAGTGCCAGCGTGCCCGGGAGCCGGCGCAGCACCCGCAGCGAGCCGGTCGCCGACTCCTCGCGGAAGACGCCGCTGTCCAGCGCCCGCCGGTAGACGCGGTAGGGGGCCTGGCCGCCGTCCGCCGGGTCGGGGAACACGTCGTGCACCACCAGCAGGCCGCCCTCGGCGAGCAGCGGCGCCCAGCCCTCGTAGTCCGCGGCCGCGTGCTCGTCGGTGTGGCCGCCGTCGACGAAGACCAGGCCGAGCGGCTGCCGCCACACCCGCGCCACCTGCGGCGAGCGGCCGACGACCGCGATCACGTGCTCCTCCAGGCCGGCCGCGTGCAGCGTCCTGCGGAACTCCGGCAGCGTGTCCATCCGCCCGGTGACCGGGTCGACCAGCGACGCGTCGTGGTACTCCCAGCCGGGCTGCTGCTCCTCGCTGCCGCGGTGGTGGTCCACGGTGACCGCGACGGTGCCGGCCGCGCGCGCCGCGTCGGCCAGCAGGATCGTGGAGCGCCCGCAGTACGTGCCGACCTCCAACAGCGGCAGCCCGAGCCCGGCGGCCTCGCGCGCCGCGGCGTACAGCGCCAGGCCCTCGTCGCGCGGCATGAACCCCTTGGCGGCCTCGAACGCCGCGAGCACGTCGGTCATACGCCCACCCTAGGCGTTGACCTGCGTCCCCTCCGCCGCCGGTCGTAGGACCGCGGGCCCGGCCCGGTCCGGCAATATTCCGGATGTCCCGCGGGTGCCCGCCCGGGCAGCATGGGGGTCATGAGCGAACTCCTCGGACAGCGCACACCCACCGGGCGACGGGCCGGCGGCCGGCCCGCGCCGCCGGCGTGGGCGGTGCTGCTCGCGGTGTGCGCCGGGCAGTTCCTCGTCGTGCTGGACGTGTCGGTGGTCAACGTCGCGCTGCCGTCCATACGTTCCAGCCTCGGCATGGGCGAGACCGGCCAGCAGTGGGTGGTCAACGCCTACGCGCTCACCTTCGCCGGCTTCCTGCTGCTGGGCGGGCGGGCCGCCGACCTCTTCGGCCGCAAGGCCGTCTTCCTCACCGGGCTCGGCCTGTTCACCGCGGCCAGCCTGGCCGGAGGGCTCGCGCAGAGCCCCTGGATGCTGATCACCGCACGCGCGGTGCAGGGCCTGGGCTCCGCGGTGCTCGCGCCGACCACCCTCGCGATCCTCACCACGTCCTTCCCCGAAGGACCCGCGCGGACCCGGGCGATCGGCACCTGGACCGCGGTCGGCGCCGGCGGCGGCGCGGCCGGCGGCCTGGTCGGCGGGCTGCTCACCGACTACGCGTCCTGGCGCTGGGTGCTGCTGGTCAACGTGCCGGTCGGCGCGATCGTGCTCGCCGCCGCCGTCTACTACCTGACCGAGAGCCGCGTCGGCGGCGCGCGCCGGCTCGACGTGCCGGGCGCGGTCCTGGTCACCGGCGGCGTCGCGGCGCTCGCGTACGGCATCGCGGAGAGCGAGTCGCACGGCTGGTCCTCGGCGCACTCGGTGCTGCCGCTGATCGCCGGCGCGGTGCTGCTCGCGGTGTTCACGGCGGTGGAGGCGCGCACCGCGCACCCCCTGATGCCGCTGCGGCTGCTGGCCGTACGGTCGGTGTCGGCGGCCAACGCGGTGCTCCTGGCCAGCGGCGCGGCGACCTTCGCCACCTGGTACTTCCTCTCCCTGTACATGCAGAACGTGCTGCACTACAGCCCGGTGAGGGCGGGGCTGGGCTTCCTGCCGCACACCGTCGCGATCATCGCCGGGTCCAAGCTGGCGCCGCGGCTGATGGCGCGGGTGGACGCGCGGCTGATCGGCGCGGCCGGCGGGCTGATCGGGGCGGCCGGGCTGTTCTGGCAGAGCCGGCTGACGGTGGACGGCGGCTACCTCGGCGCGATCGCGGGCCCCGGCGCGGTGACCATGTTCGGCGCGGGGCTGCTGATGACGCCGATCGCCGCGGCGGCCACGTCCGGGGTGCCGATGGGCGAGCAGGGCCTGGTCTCCGGCCTGCTCAACACCTCGCGGCAGCTCGGCGGCGCGCTCGGCCTGACCGTCCTGGCCACGTCCGCGGTCAGCAGGACCGCCTCCCGCGCCCACGGCGGCGCGGCCCCGCTGTCCGCGCTCACCTCGGGCTACTCGCTGGCGTTCCTGCTCGGCGGGATCTTCCTCGCGGTGGGCAGTTGCCTGATCGGCCTGCTGCCGCGCCCCCGGAGGTAGGCGGCCGGCCGCGGCTCGTACGGGCCCGGTGCGGGTGCGGGCCCGGTGCGGGCGTCGGTGCGTCGGTACGCGTCCGCGCGCGGGGCCGGGCAAGGGTGCTCCCGGTACGGTGGCGGTGCGCAGACGTACGGAACGGGGGCCGGTGTGAGCGACGAGGACGGCGGGGG
>JAJSZB010000285.1:0-9263 GCA_050613715.1 Streptomyces sp. IBSBF 3018 | reverse complement strand
GGCGGGCCGCGGGTCAGGCGCGCGGAATCCTGACCAGGCCCTCCTGGATCACCGACACGGCCAGCCGCCCGTCGCGGGTGTAGATGCGGGCGGTTCCCAGGCCGCGGCCGCCCGAGGCGGACGGGCTCTGCTGGTCGTACAGCAGCCACTCGTCCGCACGCAGCGGCCGGTGGAACCACATGGCGTGGTCCAGGCTGGCGCCGACCACGTCGCCGACGGCCCAGCCGCCGCGGCCGTGGGCGAGCAGCACGGAGTCCAGCAGGGTCATGTCGGACACGTAGGTGGCCAGGCACACGTGCAGCATGGGGTCGTCGGCCAGCCGGCCGCGGGCCCGGAACCACACCTGGGAGCGCGGTTCGCGGGCGGTCCCCGCGGTCAGGAACGGCGGGTCCTCGACGTACCGCAGGTCGACCGCGGCGCGCGCCTCGAGGAGGCGGTCGACGACGCGCGGGTCGGGGAACTTGTCGGCGTGCGCCGGCAGCAGTTCCTCGGCGCTGGGCAGCGTCTCGGGGTCGGGTGCGTACGGCATCGGCTCCTGGTGCTCCAGGCCGGCCTCGTGGACCTGGAAGGACGCCGAGAGGTGGAAGATCGGCTGGCCGTGCTGGATGGCGACGACGCGCCGGGTGGTGAAGGAGCGGCCGTCGCGGATGCGGTCGACCTCGTAGACGATGGGGGCGCCGGGGTCGCCCGGGCGCAGGAAGTACGAGTGCAGGGAGTGCGCGCCGCGCTCCTCGGGGACGGTGCGGCCGGCGGCGACCAGCGCCTGCGCGGCGACCTGCCCGCCGAAGACCCGCGGCACCACCGCCGAACGGCTGAATCCGCGGAAGATGTCCTCTTCGATGCGCTCCAGGTCCAGCAGCTCCAGCAGTTGCCGCAGCGGCTTGGGGTCCTCGGGCGGCGGGCCCCCGGGCGCCGAGCCCTGGGGCGCGCGGTCCTCGGGTGCGGGGCCGCCGGGCGCGGCGGCCCCGGCCGGGCTGTCGTTCACAGCCCCATCGACTTGGCGATGATCGACTTCATCACTTCACTGGTCCCGCCGTAGATCCGGTTGACGCGGTTGTCAGCGTACAGCCGGGCGATCGGGTACTCGTTCATGTAGCCGTAGCCGCCGTGCAGCTGGAGGCAGCGGTCGATGACGCGGGCGGCGACCTCGGTGCAGAACAGCTTGGCGGAGGCGGCGTCCGCGGCGGTCAGCTCGCGGCGGTCGTGGGCGTCCAGGGCGCGGTCGGCGACGGCCTGGGCGGCGTCGACCTCGGCCTTGCAGGCGGCCAGTTCGAACTTGGTGTTCTGGAAGGACGCGACGGTCCGGCCGAAGACGGTGCGCTCCTGGACGTACTCCTGGGCGAAGCGGACGGCGGCCGCGGCCTGGGCGTAGGCGCCGAAGGCGATGGCCAGGCGCTCCTGCGGGAGGTTCTGGCCGAGGTAGGAGAAGCCCTTGCCCTCCTCGCCGAGCAGGTCCTCGGCGGGGACCTTGACGTCGGAGAAGGCGAGTTCGGCGGTGTCGGACGCCTTCAGGCCGAGTTTGTCGAGCTTGCGGCCGACGCTGTAGCCCTCGGACGTGGTGTCGACGACGAACAGGGAGATGCCGGCCCTGCGGTCCTCGGGGGTGGCGGGGGCGGTGCGGGCGCAGACGATGACGCGGTCGGCGTGGACGCCGCCGGTGATGAAGGTCTTGGCGCCGTTGAGGACGTAGTGGGTGCCGTCGGCGGAGCGCTTGGCGGTGGTCTTCATGCCGGCCAGGTCCGAGCCGGTGCCGGGTTCGGTCATGGCGATGGCGAACATCGTCTCGCCGGTGACGAAGCCGGGCAGCCAGCGCTTCTTCTGCTCCTCGGTGGCGTAGGCCGTCACGTAGGGCAGGCACAGGCCGGTGTGGACGCTGCTGCCGCCGAAGCTGACGCCGGCGCGGGCGCACTCCTCGCTGAGGACCGCCTGGAACTTGAAGCTCTGCTCGCCGGCGCCGCCGTACTCCTCGGGGACCTCGATCCCGAAGACGCCCAGCTCGCCGAGCTTGTAGTAGAAGTCGCGGGGGGCCTGTCCCGCGTGCAGCCACTCGTCGTAGACGGGTACGACCTCGGCCTCGATGAAGGCGCGTATCGTCTGGCGGAACGCTTCGTGGTCCTCGTTGAACACCGTGCGACGCACAGCGCGCCTCCCATCGGCGGATCGGCGGGGCCGGGCCGCAGGAGCCGGGCCCGGACGACGAGCGGACAATAAGCAAGCGCTCAGAAAGTTACCCGTCGGTCCAGCCGGCTGTCCAGGTCCGGCCGCTGTCCAGGGCGTCCAGCGCGCTCAGCGCCAGCCGGTGCAGCAGGGCGGCGGTGGCGGCGCGGTCGGGTGCGCGGCCGCTGCCGCCGAGGTGCGGGGTGGAGTTCAGCAGGCCGAAGACGGCGTGCACGGCGGCGCGGGCCTCCAGTTCTGTGGCGTCGGGGTAGAGCCGGCGGACGACGCCGACCCATTCCTCCACGTACTGCCGCTGGAGCTGGCGGACCAGCTTGCGGTCGGAGTCGCGCAGCCGGTCCAGCTCGCGGTCGTGCAGGGTGATCAGCGGCCGGTCGTCGATGGCGAAGTCGATGTGGCCGCGGATCAGCGCGTCCAGCGCCTCGGCCGGCCCGGGGGCCTCGGCGACCCGCATCCGGCCGGCTGCCAGCAGCCGGTCGCTGATCCCCACCAGCAGTTCGGCCAGCATCGCGTCCTTGCCCGCGAAGTGGCGGTACAGGCCGGGGCCGCTGATGCCGACCGCGGCGCCTATCTCGTCCACGCCGACGCCGTGGAAGCCGCGTTCGGCGAAGAGCCGCGCGGCCTCCCGCAGGATCTGCTCGCGGCGGTTTTCCACAGTCCTCGTCGGGTTCATGGAATCGAGTCTAGACAATCCAGTTAGCGAGCGTTAACGTAGAGCCACCACGTTAACGCTCGCTAACATCCGGGGGGCCGAACCATGGCAGCACCCGCCCTGTCCAGCGCCGCAGACCCGGCGTCGCAGGCGTACCGCACCAATGCCGAGGCGCATGCCGCGCTCGGCTCGGTGCTGCGCGACAAGCTGGCCGCCGCCCGGCTGGGCGGCGGTGAGAGGGCGCGCGCCCGGCACGTCGCGCGCGGCAAGCTGCTGCCGCGCGACCGGGTGGACGGGCTGCTCGACCCCGGCTCGCCGTTCCTGGAGCTGGCGCCGCTGGCGGCCGACGGGATGTACGACGGACAGGCGCCCGCCGCGGGTGTGATCGCCGGGATCGGGCGGGTCTCGGGCCGCGAGGTCGTCGTGGTCGCCAACGACGCCACCGTCAAGGGCGGCACCTACTACCCGATGACGGTCAAGAAGCACCTGCGCGCGCAGGAGGTGGCCCTGGACAACCACCTGCCGTGCGTCTACCTGGTCGACTCCGGCGGCGCCTTCCTCCCCCGGCAGGACGAGGTCTTCCCCGACCGCGACCACTTCGGCCGGATCTTCTTCAACCAGGCCACCATGTCCGCGCGCGGCATCCCGCAGATCGCCGCGGTCATGGGCTCGTGCACGGCCGGCGGCGCCTATGTGCCGGCGATGAGCGACGAGGCGGTGATCGTGCGGAACCAGGGCACGATCTTCCTGGGCGGGCCGCCCCTGGTGAAGGCCGCCACCGGCGAGGTGGTCACGGCGGAGGAGCTGGGCGGCGGCGAGGTGCACGCCCGCACCTCCGGCGTCACCGACCACCTCGCGGAGGACGACGCGCACGCGCTGAGCATCGTCCGCGACATCGTCTCCACGCTGCCCGCGCGCGGGGCGCCGCCGTGGACGGTGCGCCCGGCCGAACCGCCCGCGGTCGACCCCGCCGGGCTCTACGGAGCGGTGCCGGTGGACTCCCGCACCCCGTACGACGTGCGGGAGGTGATCGCGCGGCTGGTGGACGGCAGCAGGTTCGCGGAGTTCAAGGCCGAGTACGGCACGACGCTGGTCACCGGCTTCGCGCATGTGCAGGGCCACCCGGTCGGCATCGTGGCCAACAACGGCATCCTGTTCGCCGAGTCCGCGCTGAAGGGCGCGCACTTCATCGAGCTGTGCGACCAGCGCGGCATCCCGCTGCTGTTCCTGCAGAACATCTCGGGGTTCATGGTCGGCAGGCAGTACGAGGCCGGCGGCATCGCCAAGCACGGCGCCAAAATGGTCACCGCGGTGGCCTGCGCGCGGGTGCCGAAACTGACCGTGGTCATCGGCGGCTCCTACGGCGCGGGCAACTACTCGATGTGCGGGCGCGCCTACAGCCCCCGGTTCCTGTGGATGTGGCCGAACGCGAAGATCTCGGTGATGGGCGGCGAGCAGGCCGCCTCGGTGCTGGCCACCGTCAAGCGCGACCAGCTCGCCGCGGCCGGGGAGAAGTGGAGCGAGCAGGACGAGGAGGCGTTCAAGGCCCCGGTCCGCGAGCAGTACGAGACCCAGGGCAGCGCCTACTACGCCACCGCGAGACTGTGGGACGACGGCGTGATCGACCCGCTGGAGACCCGGACGGTGCTGGGCCTGGCCCTGACCGCCTGCGCCAACGCCCCGCTGCCGACCCCCGACCCGAGCGCGCCCGGCTACGGCGTGTTCCGGATGTGAGGCCGAGATGACCCCCGACATGAGCGCCGACACCGCTGCGGACACGACCCCGGACGCGACTCCGGTCACGCCCCTGGACGCGGCTGAGGGCACGGCTGCCGACACGGCCGGCCGCCGGGCGCCGGGCGGCACGGCGCCTGCGATGTTCGAGACGGTGCTGGTCGCCAACCGCGGCGAGATCGCCGTCCGGGTGATGCGCACGCTGCGCGAGCTGGGGGTGCGCTCGGCGGCGGTGTTCACCGAGGCCGACGCCGGAGCGCGGCACGTCGCGGAGGCGGACACCGCGGTGCGGATCGCCGACTACCTGTCGTCGGCCGAGCTGGTGCGCGCCGCCCGGACCGCCGGCGCGCAGGCCGTGCACCCCGGCTACGGCTTCCTCGCCGAGAACGCCGCCTTCGCACGGGCCTGCGCCGAGGCGGGGCTGGTCTTCATCGGGCCGCCGGCCGACGCGGTGGAGCTGATGGGCGACAAGATCCGCGCCAAGGAGACGGTACGGGCCGCCGGGGTGCCGGTGGTGCCCGGCAGCAGCGGCAGCGGCCTCGGTGACGCCGAACTGGCCGCCGCGGCGCGGGAGATCGGCATGCCGGTGCTGCTCAAGCCGTCCGCGGGCGGCGGCGGCAAGGGCATGCGTCTGGTGCGGGACGAGGCCTTGCTGGCCGAGGAGATCGCCGCCGCCCGCCGGGAGGCCCGCGGCTCCTTCGGCGACGACACCCTCCTGGTGGAGCGGTGGATCGACCGCCCCCGGCACATCGAGATCCAGGTCCTGGCCGACGCCCACGGCACGGTGCTGCACCTCGGGGAGCGCGAGTGCTCGCTGCAGCGCCGCCACCAGAAGGTCGTCGAGGAGGCGCCCTCGGTGCTGCTGGACGCCCGGACCAGGGCCGCGATGGGCGATGCCGCGGTGCAGGCCGCCCGGTCGTGCGGCTACACGGGGGCCGGGACGGTGGAGTTCATCGTGCCGGGCGCCGACCCCTCGTCCTACTACTTCATGGAGATGAACACCCGGCTCCAGGTGGAGCACCCGGTGACGGAGATGGTCACCGGGCTCGACCTGG
This sequence comes from Streptomyces sp. IBSBF 3018, assembly GCA_050613715.1. Classification (GTDB taxonomy): domain Bacteria; phylum Actinomycetota; class Actinomycetes; order Streptomycetales; family Streptomycetaceae; genus Actinacidiphila. The sequence continues at coordinate 3,647 of JAJSZB010000285.1, read as the reverse complement.
TCGCCTGGCAGCTGCGGGTGGCCGCCGGGGAGCGGCTGGACTTCGGGCAGCAGGACGTGACGCTGACCGGGCACGCGGTCGAGGCCAGGATCTGCGCGGAGAGCGCCCGCCCGGCCGAGGGCCGGGTGGACTTTCTGCCCTCGGCCGGCACCGTGCTGGAACTGCGCGAGCCGGCCGGGCCCGGGGTGCGGGTCGACTCCGGGCTCGCGCCCGGCACCGAGGTCGGCACGTCCTACGACCCGATGCTCGCCAAGGTCGTCGCGTACGGCCCCGACCGGGCCACCGCGCTGCGCCGGCTGCGGGCGGCGCTGGCCGGCACGGTGGTGCTCGGCGTGGACACCAACACCGGGTTCCTGCGGCGCCTGCTGGCACACCCCGATGTGGCGGCCGGCGACCTGGACACCGGGCTGATCGACCGGGACGCCGCCGCGCTGCTGCCGGACGGCGTGCCGGACCAGGTGTACGCCGTGGCCGCGCTGCTGCGGCAGCACGCACTGCGTCCCGCGCCCGACGCCGCAGGGTGGACCGACCCGTTCGCGGTGCCCAGCGGCTGGCGGCTCGGCGGCGAGAGCGCCTGGACCGTCCACCATCTCAAGGCCCCCGGCTGGGACCCGGTGACCGTGCGGGTCGCCGACGGCAGGGTGCGGATCGGCGACGCCGCGCCGTTCGACGCCCGGCTCACCGTGGACGGCCCGCGCGCGCTGCTGGAGCACGACGGCACGGTCACCGCGTACGACCACGCCGAGGACGCCGGCGGCGTCTGGCTCGGCCGCGACGGCGACAGCTGGCGCGTGCAGGCCCACGACCCGGTCGCGGCGGCCCTGCGGCTGTCGGCGGCCGGCCCCGGCGGCGACGCGCTCACCGCCCCGATGCCCGGCACAGTCACGGTGGTCAAGGTCGCCAAGGGCGACGAGGTCACGGCGGGGCAGAGCCTGCTGGTGGTGGAGGCCATGAAGATGGAACACGTGATCACCGCCCCGCACGACGGGACGGTCGCGGAGATCGACGTCGCCGCGGGCGCCACGGTGGCCATGGACCAGGTGCTCGCCGTGGTGATACCGGCCGACACCGCGGGCGCCGACACCGCGGGCGCCGACGCCGCGGGCACGGGCGTTGCGGGCACGGGCGTTGCGGGCACTCCCGCCACCGCGGGTACCGACGCCGCGAGTGCCGCGGGGCCCGGCACCGCGGGAGCCGACACCGCGAACGCGCCCGCCCCCGCGGGCGCCCCCGGCGACGGGAAGGACGCGTCATGACCGCCGACGACGACACCAGGACGCCGCAGGCCGCGCAGGGGCGTGCGCAGGGCGCTGCGGGGGTGACGGACGCCGACCCCGGTCCGCTGGACCTCGGGCTGCCGATGGCGGTGGCCGCGCCCGGCCTGCCCGCGGCCGTGCGCATCCACGAGGTCGGCGCGCGCGACGGACTGCAGAACGAGAAGGCGACCGTGCCGACGCGGGTGAAGGCGGAGTTCGTGCACCGGCTCGCCGAGGCCGGGCTGACGACGATCGAGGCGACGAGTTTCGTGCACCCCAAGTGGGTGCCCCAACTGGCCGACGCCGCCGAGCTGATGCCGCTGCTGGCCGACCTGACCGAGGACGGCGGCCGCTCCCCCGGCGTGCGGCTGCCCGTGCTGGTGCCCAACGAACGCGGCTTGGACCGGGCGCTGGAGCTGGGGGTGCGCGAGATCGCGGTCTTCGGCAGCGCCACCGAGTCCTTCGCCCGGGCCAACCTCAACCGCACGGTGGACGAGTCGCTGACGATGTTCGAACCGGTGGTGGCGCGCGCCAGGGCCGCGGGCGCCGGTGTGCGCGGCTATCTGTCGATGTGCTTCGGCGACCCCTGGGAGGGCCCGGTGCCGATCGCGCAGGTCGCCGCGGTCGCCCGGCGGCTGTACGCCATGGGCTGCACCGAGCTGAGCCTCGGCGACACCATCGGCGTCGCCACTCCCGGCCATGTCACCGCCCTGCTCACCGCCCTCACCACGGGCGTGGACCCGGCCCCGGCGGTCGGCCCCGCGTCCGCCACAGGCCCCGCGTCCGCCACAGGCTCCGCCTCCGCGACAGGCACGCGCACAGGCACACTCACCGGCACCGGCAGCGCCGGTCCCATCCCCGTCGCGCACCTGGCCGTGCACTTCCACGACACCTACGGGCAGGCACTGTCCAACACCCTGGCCGCGCTCCAGCACGGCGTGACCGTCGTGGACGCCTCCGCCGGCGGCCTCGGCGGCTGCCCGTACGCCAAGAGCGCCACCGGCAACCTCGCCACCGAAGACCTCGTGTGGATGCTGCACGGCCTCGGCATCCGTACCGGGGTCGACCTCGACCGCCTCAGCGCCACAAGCGTCTGGATGGCGGAGCAGCTGGGACGGCCGAGCCCGTCCCGTACCGTCCGCGCCCTGACCCACCAGGAGCAGTAGCCATGTCGATCGACCACCGCCTCTCCGAGGAGCACGAGCAGCTGCGCGCGACCGTCGCGGAGTTCGCCCGCGACGTGATCGCCCCGAAGATCGGCGACTTCTACGAACGGGAGGAGTTCCCGTACGAGATCGTGCGGGAGATGGGCCGGATGGGCCTGTTCGGGCTGCCGTTCCCCGAGGAGTACGGCGGCATGGGCGGCGACTACCTGGCGCTGGGCCTGGCACTCGAGGAGCTGGCCCGGGTGGACTCCTCGGTGGCGATCACCCTGGAGGCCGGGGTGTCGCTGGGCGCGATGCCGGTGTTCCGGTTCGGCACCGAGGAGCAGAAGAAGACCTGGCTGCCGAAGCTGTGCTCCGGGGAGATGCTGGGCGCGTTCGGGCTGACCGAGCCGGACGGCGGCTCGGACGCCGGGGGCACCCGCACCACCGCCCGGCTCGACGAGAGCACCGGCGAATGGGTGATCAACGGCACCAAGTGCTTCATCACCAACTCCGGCACGGACATCACCGGCCTGGTCACCGTGACCGCCGTGACCGGCCGCAAGCCGGACGGCCGGCCGCGGATCTCCTCGATCATCGTGCCGTCGGGCACTCCCGGGTTCACGGTGTCGAAGAAGTACAGCAAGGTCGGCTGGAACGCGTCGGACACCCGTGAGCTGTCCTTCACCGACTGCCGGGTCCCGGCGGCGAACCTGCTGGGCGAGGAGGGCCGCGGGTACGCCCAGTTCCTGCGCATCCTGGACGAGGGCCGGATCGCGATCTCGGCGCTCGCCACCGGCCTGGCCCAGGGGTGCGTCGACGAGTCGCTGGTCTACGCGCGGCAGCGGGAGGCGTTCGGCCGGCCGATCGGCGCCAACCAGGCGATCCAGTTCAAGATCGCCGACATGGAGATGCGGGCCTACACCGCGCGGCTGGCCTGGCGGGACGCGGCGTCGCGGCTGGTGCGCGGCGAGCCGTTCAAGAAGGAGGCGGCGCTCGCCAAGCTCTACTCCTCCGAGATCGCGGTGACCAACGCCCGCGAGGCCACCCAGGTGCACGGCGGCTACGGCTTCATGAACGAGTACCCGGTGGCCCGCATGTGGCGGGACGCGAAGATCCTGGAGATCGGCGAGGGCACGAGCGAGGTGCAGCGGATGCTGATCGCGCGGGAGCTGGGCATGACCGGCTGAGCACCCGCGCCACCTCCCGGCCGACCGGCCCGCCGCGCCGCCGCCCGCCCCCCCCC
>JAJSZB010000284.1:0-9901 GCA_050613715.1 Streptomyces sp. IBSBF 3018 | reverse complement strand
GGGGGGGGGGGGGGGCGGGGTCGGGCCGAGGGAGCGCTGGACCGTGCTGACCATCGCGCGCACCAGTGTGCCCTCGGGCGCCTTGGGGTGGTCGTGGTACGCGTTGGTCCCCAGCAGCCGCAGCAGCTGCTCGTCCTGGGCGAACCGGCGCAGTGCCGGCGGGAGTCCGGACACCAGGGTGTCCCGCTGTGCGGGGCGGCGCATGACGTCCGCGGTGAAGCCCTCCAGCAGCCGCCAGTAGTCGGGTTCGCGGCTCAGCGTGTGGAAGAACTCCCGGTGCCGGCTGCGGATCAGCAGCAGCTGGGTGAACAGCAGCGTGTCGTGGCGTAGTTCGTCCCCCTCGCTCGCGCCGATGCTCCTGCGGTAGATCAGCATGGTCAGGTTGAGCATGTTGAGGAACCGCTTGATCCGGCGCGGGTTGGTGCCCAACTCGATCTGGATCAGCTCCCAGAGCGTCCGGGAGTCCGCGCCGGACAGCGGGGCGTGCGGCGCGTAGGCGGTCCGGAGCATGCCGAAGTCGATCTCCGGCAGGAAGAACGGGAACTGGACAATCTTGTCCAGGTACGCCATTCCCGAGGCCGCCTCACCCGGCGCGCCGGACAGCGCGCCGCCGAACTTGTTGGTGGCGACGGCCGCGAGCACGTCCACGTCCAGCGCCAGCACGAACACGCAACGCGACTCGCCCAGAAAGAGCTTGAGGGACTCCAGCACCGTCAGCGCGGCCTCGGGCGTGCAGCGGTCGAGGTCGTCGACGAACACCACGAGGCGCCCGTCCTCGCCGACGAACTCCCGTACCGCGGCGGCGAAGTCGTGCTCGAACCGGTTGATCTGGCGGTACTCCTCGGAGTCCGTCGTGCTGAAGTCGTCCAGCAGCCGGTTGACCTGGTCGCCGGTGACCACCCCGCCGGTGGCCAGGGAGGCGGCGTGGCCGAGGCCGGCCCGCAGCGAGAGCCACGTCGCGGCCCTGGCCAGCTTCCTGGCGCGCTCGCGCAGGCCCTCCTGCTGCTCCATCTCGGCCAGCACGCTGTGCAGCAGCGCAGCCCAGACCTCCACCTTGCGGTCGTACTTCCAGGGATTGAACCAGATCGTGCGGTCCGGGCCGCCCTCGGCGAACAGGCTCCGCCACAGGCCCAGGAAGCTGGACTTGCCCGAGCCCCACGACCCGAACACCCCGACCGTCAGCGGCAGCGGGCTCGCCGCCGCGACGGACTCGTGCAGCGCCTCCACCAGCGGCAGGAACTCGAACGCGTCGTCGGCGCCCAGGGTGACGGGATTGTCGGTCAGCGGGCGCAAGGGTGTACCTCCGGTGATTCCGGTACGGCGGCGGGCGAATCGTCCCTTCCCGCCGGGCCCGCGCACGCAAACGACACCGGGTGCGTAGATCCTCTGGTCACGCCGACAGGCCGCGCCGGCGACCACCCCGGCGGATCGCGTTGCGAGGAGCGGGCGGTGCGCGGCCCGGTCAGACCTCGGCCGCCGCGGGCTGCGCGGGGGCGGACGGGGCGGGTTCGCGCGGCGTCCAGCGGATGCGGGTCGCGCACACCGAGACCAGCAGCGCGGTGGTGGCCACGGCGGACATGCCCCACACCAGCCCGCTGCCGTTGGCGATGAAGCCGATCACCGGCGGCCCGGCCAGCAGCCCGGTGGTGCCCATGGTGGCCACCACGGTCAGCGCGTCGGAGCCGTTCTTGGCCGCGGCGACGTAGACGCACGGGGTGACCGCGGCGATGCCGAGGCCCACGCAGGCGAAGCCGAGCAGCGCGGGCACCACGCCGCCGGCGATCAGCGCCAGCGCGAGCCCGATGCCGGCCAGCGCGCTGCCGACGCGGACGATCCGCCCGTCGCCCCAGCGGCCGCGCCACCCGTCGGCGAAGATCCGCGCGAGCACCATCATGGTGGAGACCACCGCGATGCCCATCGGCGCCAACTCCGCGGAAGCATGGGCGACTTCCTTCATGTACAGCGCCGACCAGTCGTTCATCGCGCCCTCGGTGACGGTGCCGAAGACCATCGCGGCGCCGAGCCAGAGCGTCACCTTCGACGGCACGGTCCAGCGGCGCTTCTTCGTGGCCGCGCCCGCCCCGGCAGGCGAACCGTCCGCGCCGTCCGCACCCGCCGTGCCGTCCGTGCTCTCCGCGTCCGCCGCGTCGCTCGCCACCTCGCCCGCCGCCTCCTGCTTGCCGTCCTCGGTCAGCAGGCCGGTCCGGGCGTAGCCGACGAGCAGCAGGAGCAGCGCGGCGGCCACGCCGAAGTGGACGATCAGCGTGGACGTCGCGGCGTTCATGCCCGACGCGAGCAGCGCCGCGCCGAGCGAGCCGCCGCTGAAGGTGGCGTGCAGCTTGGCCATCGCGTTGCGCTCGTAGGCGACTTCGAGCGCGGCGCCCTGCGCGTTCATCGCCACGTTCAGGCCGCCGACCAGCGCGCCGTCCACGAGCATCACCGCGAGCGCGACCGGGTAGTCCGGCAGCCCGGACATCGCGAGCAGCAGCAGCGCCAGGCACGTCGCCGAGTACAGCGCGAGGCGGCGCGAGCCGAGCCGCCGCATCAGCAGGGCGACCAGCGGGAAGGTGCCGACCGCGCCGATGCCGGTGGCCATCAGCAGCAGGCCGACCTCGGCGGCGCTCAGGCCCAGGTCGGACTTGATCGCCGGCAGCCGCGACGCCCAGGTGGCGTACTGGAAGCCCAGCGAGCAGAACAGCGCGGCGGTGGCCAACTGCCCCCGGCGGAACGGATCGTCGACGCGCAGCATCAGGCGCCCCCCACTTCGTCTGGTGTCGGTGTGCCGGCCGTTCGCAGCGGCAGGGACATGTACACGGAACCCGGGCCGTAGCCGCCGGAGTCGACCGCGCCCTCGTGCGCGCGGAAGCCGGCGGCGGCCCAGAAGGTGTGGCTGCCGCCGACGGCGACCAGCGAGATCTGCTCGTACCCCTGCCGTGCCGCGTCCGCGGTCAGCCGGTCGAGCATCCGCCGGCCGAGTCCGCGGCCGCGCAGCCCGGCGGCGATCACCAGGTCGTGCAGGTGGAGGTTGGCCGAGCGGAAGACCGTCTGCTCGCCGCGGCTCAACTCGGGGTAGGCGGACGGCGGGTAGGGCAGCGCGAGCAGGTAGCCGGCGGTCCGGCCGCCGAGGTCGAGCGCGAGGCAGGTGCCGGGCGAGGCGCGGACCTTGGACTCCAGCGGAGCCCGGCCCTCGCTGATGCCCAGCGGCGTGTACGCGGCGGCTTCGAGCGCCACGATGGCGTCCCAGTCGCCGTCCGCGATGCGCCGTATCCGCACGCCGGGCTCGGCGTCGGCGGCCCGCGGACTCTCGGCGCCCGCGCCGCCGACGCCGTACGAACCGCTGTCCGCACGGGCGTTCACGCCGCCCGCGCCGGCCCCTGGCTCGCGCCCCATCTACGCGCCCCCGTCCTCGTCGTCGCGCGAGCCGCCGCGCGAGCCGCCGCGCGGGTCCCCGGCCGCGTCGCCGGCCGTCTCCTCGTCGTCGCGCACGCACGTCCAGGGCAGCGGGCGGAAGCCGTTGAAGCCCTGGGTCATGTAACTGACCGCGTACGCACCGCTGGACAGCACCCACACCGGGTCGCCGGAGGCGAGCGCCGCGGGCACCCGGACCGGGCAGTGGCCGCTCGCGTACGCGTCGTCGCTGTCGCAGGTGGGTCCCGCGACGGTGACGGACACGTGCGGGCCGTCCGGGTCGTGGCCGGGGAAGACCAGCCGGTACTGCAGCGCGTCCATCTCGTACAGGCCGTTGAACTTGCCGCAGCTCAGGTACAGCCAGCGCTCCGGCTCACCCGTCGCGGAGGTGCGCACGGTGAGCCGGGCCACGTGGGCGCGCACCGCCCCGTGGTCGGCGACCAGGTGCCGGCCGGGCTCCACCACGAAGTCCAGCGGGTGCCCGGCCGCCTCGCGGCAGCGCTGCATGCCCTCGCGGATCACCGCGAACATCTTGTCCAGCGGCGGGTCCAGCGGCTCGCCGCGCCGGTCGAGGTAGCCGAGCGCGGGCAGGCCGCCGCCGAGGTCGAGGTAGCGCAGCGCGATGCCGCGCGCCCGCAACTCGCCGATGCCCTCGGTCAGCAGGTCGAAGGCCCGGCACCACGCGCCGGCCGTCATCTGCTGCGAGCCGACGTGCACCGACAGGCCGGCCGGCTCAAGGCCGGCCGCGCGGGCCTGTTCCAGCACCTCCACCGCGTCCGCGACCGTGCAGCCGAACTTGCCGGTCAGGCCCCACAGCGCGCCGCCGCCGTCGGTCGCCAGCCGGCAGAACACCCGCGCGCCCGGGGCGTGTTCGGCGATCGCGGCGACGTCCTCGCGGCTGTCGGTGGCGAAGTCGCGGATGCCCAGGCGGTACGCCCGCGCGATGTCGGCGTCGGACTTGACGGTGTTGCCGTAGTGGATGGACCGCGGCGGCACGCCGCAGCGCAGCGCCTGCTCGATCTCCTCCAGGCTCGCGGCGTCGACCCCGCTGCCCTTGCGGGCGAGCGCGTCGAGCACCTCGTCGACCGGACAGGCCTTGAGCGCGAACCGCACGGCCACGCCCGGCAGTTCGTCCAGCAGCGCGGCGTACCGCTGCTCGATCCCGGTGAGGTCGAAGACGATCCGGTCCTCGTCGGCCGCCGCGAGGGCGGACCCGAGCGCGCCGCTCAGGTGTCCCGGCATGGCGGCCGTCAGCATGGCGGGGCGTCGGTCCGTACCGCGGTGGCCTTCGCCGCGCCGACCAGGGCCGGCCAGACCTCGGTGAGCAGGGCGAAGTCCTCCATGCCGCGCCGGGCCTCGTCCAGCAGCCGCTCGCGCCGGTCCTCCAGCGATTGCGCGAACTGCGCGTACCTGCCGCCCAGTCTGCGGTACGCACGGTCCACGGCGTCCAGCCGCAGGACGTTGTCGCCGGTGTCCAACCGGCTGCTCTCCCACAGCAGTTCGGCCACGGCGTCGGTGCGCACCCGGCCGTCGGCGTCGAGCAGCGACGCGCCGGCCTCGGCCATCCGGTCGTAGACGACGTTCAGGTAGAGCATCGACAGCAGGAACTTCACGAACCGCAGGTGGTACGCGGCGAATCCGGCGTCGGTGCGGCGTTCGCCGGTGTAGTAGTTGACGATGTCGCGGTTGTGCAGCACCCCCGGCAGCGTCGCGTCGTACACCAGGTGGATGAGGAAGTAGTCGCTGCCGATGGTGTCGGTGGCCGGCAGCAGCGGCACCTGCTCGTGCACGCCGTGGAAGGCGATGTTGCACATGTCCACCCGCATCGGGTCGACCAGGGTCAGCGTCGCCCGGTCCGCGGTGAACGGCGTCGTGCCGGCGCCGCGGAAGGAGTCGGCGGCGAACTCCCGCTTGCGCGTCGCCGGCCAGTCGAACGGCGCCCACAGGCCCACGACTTCGTGGTAGGTGTCCGGGTCGATGCGTTCCATCTCGGCGATGTCGACGGACATCTCGCCGATGAAGGAGGCGCCGACCAGGGACACCGTCTTGTCCAGGTGCCGGGGGTCGAGGTCGGTGGCGGTGACGTGTGCGGCCGCCTCGCGCGCGGGCCGGCCGATCGAGGCCAGCTCGTGCCGGATCGGGTACACCGTCTCGCCGCCGGCCTGCTGGTAGCGGCTGTCGGAGTCGCGCCGGTGCACCGAGGTGCAGCCGAGGGCGGCGGCGATCAGGAACGCGCGGTTGGTGCAGGCGCCGTAGGACAGCCCGTCGGGCAGCATCAGGTCGAGCAGCAGCTCGGGCTTGTCCGCGCCGGAGCGGGTGATCGCCCGGCGCAGGAAGTCCCGTTGCTCCGCCTCGCCGAGGTGGTGCTTGACGACGTTGTCACGGCGCGGCAACTCCCGTACGAGGGCGGCGTGCTCGGCCCGTACGGCGTCCGTGCACGAGTCGAGTACCAGCAGGTGCACCTCGACGCCGAACCGCTCGGCGGCGTACGCGGCTTCGTCGTGCAGCGCGGTGATCGCCTCGGCGCAGGGCCGGTTGGTCGGCAGAGCCAGGCAGATGCGGCGCATGGCTACGCCCCGGCCGGCGGCTCGGCGTTCCAGGACGTCTTGCCGAGCAGCTTCTCGCCCAGGTCGGTGAGGTCGGCCCGGCCGTAGCGCAGCGACTCGTGCTTGTCGGCGTCCCCGACGAGCGTGGCGTTCCAGTCGGGGGTGGAGAGCGTGCGCCAGGACTCCACGCGCGAACGCCGCAGCTCCTTGTGGGACTCCAGCGCGGGCATCATCGCGATGTACTGCGCCGAACGCACGTCGTCCGCCGACAGGTTGGGCGCGACGCCGTGCGCGAGGGCGCCGTTCCAGATCAGCAGGTCGCCGGCCTTGAGGTCGGGGCGGACCACCGGGAACTCGTCGGGGTCGGTGTTCGGCCGGATCGGGTCGCGGTCGGCGGGCTGGCCGGCCTTCCATTGGTCGAACCTGTGGAAGAGCTCGGGCGAGCACTGGAAGCCGCCCATGTCCGGCTTGGTGTCGGCGAGCGCGATGATGCCCTGCACGCGCTGCGGCAGGTCGTCGAGCGTGGTGTCGATGTCCCAGTGCAGGCGTATGTCGAAGCCCCGCTCGGTGGGCGCGATCAGCGCGCGGTCGCGGTTCTTGACGTTCGGCGGGTTGAGGTTGAGCCGGTCCAGCGTCACCCACAGCTCCTCGCAGTCCCAGACGTCCACGAAGGCGTCGTAGACCCGCTGGGTCTGCCGGCTGTTCCAGATCAGCTGGTGGTGGTACGCCTCGACGAAGCCGTAGATGTGCAGCTCGCGTTCCAGGTCGGAGCGGAACTCCCGCTCCTGGTACCAGGTTTCCGGACGGTCGGGGTCGAGCCCCTGGAAGTCCCAGGCGAAGTCCAGCAGTTCGCCCGCGGCGGCGGCGGGGATCGCCTGCTCGACCACCACGTAGCCGTATTTCTGCCAGAAGGCGAAGTCCTCGTCCGACAGGACGCGCAGCTTTCGCGTCTTACGGAGATCGCGCAGTGCAGTGGGGGCGAGATAGGTCTCGCCGTCCGCGCTGAAGTAGGGGATTTCCGAGGCCGCTCGGTAAAGACGATCAGGCGCTGACAACGGTCGCTCCAAGGTTCGGATCAGCTTCCGGGGCAAAGCCATTGGGACCGGCGCGGCGCACGTTTCGGCTTGTACGCTGCGGTCGGTGCGCGAGAAATCACGCACGGCAATGGGTATCAGCGTCGAGGCGTACAAGCGCCTGGCGCCACGGCTGTCGCTCGCTCAACTCACGTCCCCCTAAACTGGACTAGACCAGCTGGCCGTGTCAAATGGCGGACGTGAACCCGCTGCTCGAACGGCCGTACGGGACCGGGGAATTGGCGGCATTCCGTCGACAATGAGCGGGAATTCGGTCGCGGTAAGCAATTGGCCAATCACCGCCGGTGACTCATTGCGGCATGCCTTGACACTCAAGATCGGGCTGGGTCACCATCCATTTGGTCTGTACCAATCTGCGCGAAAGGCCCTACACGATGTCCGGGTTGACGTCCGCCGGTGCGCAGCGCGCAGCCGGGCCCAGTGGTGCCGCACACAGTGGTGACGAACTGCGCGGGCTCGCGCTGTCCGTGCTGCAGCCGGGCTTCGTCGGCACGCAGGCGCCGGACTGGGTGCTGCGGGCCATCGGCGAGGGCCTGAAGTCGGTGGTGCTGTTCTCCCGCAACATCGCCTCGCCCGAGCAGGTCGCCCGGCTCACCGCGCAACTGCGCGCGGAGAACGATGAGTTGATCATCGCGATCGACGAGGAGGCGGGTGACGTCACCCGTATCGAGTCGGCCACCGGGTCCAGCCGGCCCGGCAACTTCGCGCTCGGCGCGGTCGACGACCCCGAGCTGACCGCTGCCGTCTCCCGCGACCTGGCGCGCCAACTGCACGCCGCGGGCGTGACGTTGGACTACGCGCCCAGCGTCGACGTCAACTCCAACCCGGACAACCCAATCATCGGGGTGCGCTCCTTCGGCGTCGAGCCCGAGCGGGTGGCGCGGCACGCCGCGGCCTGGGTGCGCGGCCTGCAGTCCGGCGGCGTCGCGGCCTGCGCCAAGCACTTCCCCGGGCACGGCGACGTCGCGGTGGACTCCCACCACGGCCTGCCCGTCTACGACGTCGACGCCTCGACGCTCAGGGCGCAGGCGCTGCCGCCGTTCCGCGCCGCGATCGAGGCCGGCGCGCGGGCGGTCATGAGCGCGCACCTGCTGGTGCCCGCGCTCGACCCGGACCTCCCGGCGACCCTCAGCAGCCGCCTGCTCGGCGGCCTGCTCCGCGACGAACTCGGCTTCGACGGCATGATCGTCACCGACGCGATCGAGATGGCCGGCGTCACCGCGCGCTACGGCATCGGCGGCGCGACCGCGCGGGCGGTGGCGGCCGGCGCGGACGCGGTGTGCGTCGGCGGGGAGCACGCGGAGGAGGACGTGGTCGAGGCGCTCGTGGAGGCGCTGGTGGGGGCGGTGCGTTCTGCGGATGCGGGTGCGGGTAGGGGTTCGCGTGCCGGCTCGCGTGCCGGCTCGGGCGCCGGGCGCGGCGCGGCTGAGGGCGGGGTGGGCGGCGGTTCGGTCGGGCTGACCGGGGAGCGGCTCGCCGAAGCGGCGGGCCGGGTACGGGAGTTCGCGACCTGGTCGGCGGGGCTGGCGCGGGCGCTGCCCGTCGACCCGGTCGGCGGCGACATCGGCTACGTCGCGGCGCGGCGCGCGGTGCGGCTGGCCGGGGCGGCCGAAGGTGTGCTGCCGCTGGCCGCGCCGCCGCACGTGGTCGAGCTGGTTCCCTCGACGAATCTGGCGATCGCCAAGGAGACGCCGTGGGGGGTCGCGGCGCCGCTGCGCGAGCGGATGCCGGGGACGACGTTCGTGCGCGTGCACCACGAGGAGCTGGCGGCGCGGCCGGGGGTGCTGGACGAGCACGGGCTCGCTCCCGCGGTGGGGCGGCCGCTGGTCGTGGTCGTGCGGGACGCGGCGCGGTTGCCGTGGATGGGGCGGGCGCTGGCGGTGCTGGCGGCGGCGCGGCCCGATGCGATCGTGGTCGAGATGGGTCTGCCGGAGGACCCGCGGGCGGGCGCGGTCCGCATCTTCACGCACGGCGCGACGGCGGCCTCCGGAGTGGCAGCGGCCGAACTCCTCACCGGCTGACCCAAGAAGCGCTCCGCTGGCCACCACCAGCCGCCCGCCGTCGTGTGCACGCCCAGCGTCTGCCTGACCGGGTGCGCTGGGTTGCGTGTACGGGTCGGGGTCGTCCCGGGGGTGACTCCTCGAACTTCGAAAGTGGCGGGTTTCGTTGCCTTCTTTCTGCCGGTGTTGTTTTCGAAGTTCTGCGGGGACACCCCCGGACCGCCCCCTCCGGCCGCATCTGCGCTGCGGGTTGAGTTCCTCCCGGGTCGCGGGGCCTCTGGGCAGTTGTGCGCTGAACGTTCGCCCCAGGGGCGCGGGGAACTGCGCGAGCAACCACGACGGACCCGCGGACGGGTGCGGCCTGTTCGGGGCAGACGGGGGGCGGTTGGTGGCCGGGGGCGGATTGGTGTGACCGTTAGGTTGAGGGGTATGACGGAGATCACCGCGGCGTTGGTCAGAGGGCTGTTGCACGAGCAGCACCCCGATCTCGCCGACCGCCCGCTGACGTTGGGCGCGCTCGGGTGGGACAACCAGGTGTGGCGGCTGGGGAAGGATCTGGCCGTACGGGTGCCGTGGGCGACGGAATCCGCGGACGGGCTGCTGCGCAAGGAGTACGCGTGGCTGCCGGGGCTGGCCCCGGGGCTGCCGTTGCCGGTTCCGGTGCCGCAGCGGCTGGGGGAGCCCAGTGAACGGTTTCCGCGGCCCTGGTTGGTGACCACGTGGGTGGAGGGCGAGCCCGCGGACCGGGCGTTCCCCACCCGGGGGGCGGACGCGGCGGATGCGCTGGGCGGGTTCTTGAGCGCGCTGCACCGGCCGGCGCCGGAGGGCGCGCCCGAAGGGCGGGGGCCGGTGC
>JAJSZB010000283.1:0-9279 GCA_050613715.1 Streptomyces sp. IBSBF 3018 | reverse complement strand
GGTCGGCGGGGGCTGGCGGGGGCCGGCACGGTCCGCCGGGCCGGCGTGGGTCCTGGCGGCACGGCCCGCCCGGCCGGGCCCGCCGGCGGCGCGGCCCACGTGGCGGCCGAGGCCCGCCGTTTCGGCTCGCGCCCGCCGCCGGCCGCCCGCCGCCGCGTCGGCCCTGCCTCCGGCGGGCTGCCGCAACTCCGCCTCGCGCCGCGCCCCTTGACGCGGGGAACGCGCTCTCCTACGGTCGCCTCGTACCGTATGAGTGAATCGTTTCATCCCCCCATCTGTGCCCTCCGCCCGCAAGGAGTGTGGCGCTGTGAACGTTTCCCGCTCGTCCGTACCACGGCGCGGTCCACGAAGGACCCGCCCCGCCTGGATCGTTTCGGTGGCCGCCGCGGTGGCCGCGGTCTTCTGCCTGGCGGCACCGGCGTCACCAGCCTCGTCGGCGCCCCGGCCGTCCCCGGCAGCGTCCCCGGCGACCGGCGCCGCGCCCGCCCCCGGGCCCGCGGCGGTCCCCGCGGCCGCGGGCGCGCCGGTCGGGCGGGCCGCGGGCGACGCGTACATCCTCGCGCCGAGCAGCCGCACCGTCGCCCCCGTCGCGGTGCAGAGCACCTCGGGCTCGGTGAGCGGCGCGGCGAACGTGCTGTCCGGCGGCGCGACCCGCGTCTCCGGCGCGGGCTCCTACGTCGTGCTGGACTTCGGCAAGGAGGTCGGCGGCCTGGTCACGCTGCACTTCGCCGGCGCGAGCGACTCCGGGCAGCGGATCGGCCTGGCGTTCACCGAGTCCTCGCGGTACGTCGGCCCGGTCAGCGATCTGAGCAGCGGCGCCGCCTTCTCCGGCACCGGCACCGACGGCGCGCTCTACGCGGCGGTCGGCGGCGCCGGCTCGTACACCATGCCCGCGGACAAGCTCCGCGGCGGCTTCCGCTATCTGACGCTGTTCCTGGACTCCTCCGGCTGGATCGACGTCGACGGCGTCTCGCTCGCCTTCACCGGCGCCGCCGGGACGAGCGACATGCGCGCGTACGCCGACTACTTCTACTCCAGCGACCCGCAGCTGAACCGGATCTGGTACGCGGGCGCCTACACCGTGCAGATGGACACCATCGCCCCGGCGCAGGGCCGGGTGTGGCCGGCGCCCTCCTCGGGCTGGGAGAACGACGGCGTGGTCGGCGTCGGCACCGCCGTGCTGGTCGACGGCGCCAAGCGGGACCGCTCGGTGTGGTCGGGCGACATGGGCGTCTCGCTGCCCACCGCGTACGTGTCCACCGGCGACCTCGCCGCCACCCGCAACTCGCTCACCACGCTCTACCAGCACCAGGCATCCTCCGGTGAACTGGAGTACGGCGGCCCGGAGTTCAACTTCTACGGCTCGGACACCTACCACACCTGGGCGCTCATCGGGACGTCCACGTACTACACCTACTCCGCGGACAGAACCTGGCTGGACTCGGTCTGGAGCCAGTACCAGCGCGCCATGGGCTTCGTCACCGCGAAGATCGACGGCACCGGGCTGCTCGACGTCACCGGCACGAGCGACTGGGCGCGCGGCGGCCAGGGCGGGGAGAACATCGAGGCCAACGCGCTGCTGTACAAGGCGCTGCTCGGCGGCGCGGCGCTGGCCGCCGCCGAGGGCGACGGCTCCGACGCCGCCTCCTGGCAACAGCGCGCCGCGACACTGAAGTCCGCGGCCAACCAGCGGCTGTGGAACCCCGCGGTGGGGATGTACCGCGACAACCCGGGCAGCGGACTGTACCCGCAGGACGGCAACTCCCTGGCCGTCTGGTACGGGTTGACCGACAGCCCGGCCAAGGACACCGCCATCGCCCGGGCCCTGAGCGCCCGTTGGGACGACCACGGTGCCAACACCCCGGAGAAGGACGGCGCGATCGGCACGTTCCCCGGCTCCATGGAGGTGCAGGCGCACTTCGCCGCGGGCGACGACCTCGGCGGGCTGACGCTGATCCGCCGCGAGTGGGGCGGCATGCTCGCCGACCCGGCAGGCACCGGCAGCACCTTCTGGGAGGGGCTGCGCTACGACGGCTCCTTCGACTACGGCGGCACCTACATGAGCCTGGCGCACGGCTGGGGCACCGGCCCGACCTCGGCGCTGACCTTCTCCGTGCTGGGCCTGAGCCCGACCGGCTCCGGCGGCTACGCCTTCGCGCCGCACCCCGGCGACCTCGCCCACACCGAGGGCTCCATCACCCTGCCGCAGGGCACGGTGACCGGTTCCTGGGACTACGACCGGAGCGCCGGCACGCTCGCCGAGACCCTCACCGCGCCGGCCGGCAGCACCGGCACGCTCGGTGTCCCCGCGTACGGCTCGGCGGCGCTGACCGTCGCCGTCGACGGCCACACCGTGTGGAGCGGCGGCGCCTTCCACGCCGCGCCCGGCACCGTCACCGGCGGTTCCACGGACGGGAGTTACGTCCACCTGACCGGCCTCGCCGCGGGCAGCCACACCGTCACGGCCACCGGCGTCGGCGCGCCGGCGCCGTTCACGCCCGCGGTGAACTCCGCGGCGGCGGGCGACCCGCTGCCGCCCGGCTACACCCTGTGCGCGGCCGAGGGCGGCAGCTGCACCCCGTCCGGCACGCAGGTGATGGCCTACGGCGCCGGCGCGTACGCCTTCAAGGCGGTGAGCGCCACGACCACCTGCGGTGCTGCCGGGTTCGGCGGCGCGGACCCGGCGTTCGGGGTGCTGAAGTCCTGCTACCTCGCGCCCGCCGGCGGTCCGGCCGGCTGGACGCGGTGCGCCGACGAGAAGGGCTCGTGCGCGGTCAGCGGCACCCGCGAGGTCGCCTACGGCGCGAACGGCGCGTTCCGCTTCCAGACCGTCGTCAGCGGCCATGTCGCCTGCACCAACGACGCGTTCGGCGGCGACCCGCTCTACAACACCGCCAAGGGCTGCTACGCCGCGCCGGACGGACCGCCGGCCGGCGGCGGCTGGACGGCGTGCGCGAGCGAGCACGGCGCGTGCCAGGCCACTGGTGTGCAGCCCCTCGCGTTCGGCGCGAACGGCTCGTACTGGTACGGCAGTTCGAACGGCAGCACCACGTGCGAGGCCGGCACGCTGGGCGTCGACCCGATCTACCTCGTCGGCAAGAACTGCTACACCCGCACCGGCCCGCCGCCGGGCTACCCGGTCACCTGCGCCGCGGAGAACGCCGGCTGCGCGGTCACCGGCACCCGTACGGTCGCCTACGGCGCGGACGGCGTCTTCGCCTACCGCACGGTGACCGGCCAGGTGACGTGCGGCAACGACGCGCTGGGCGGCGACCCGCTGCCGGGCGTGGCCAAGGCGTGCTACCTCACGTCGTGAGGCGCGGGAGGGACGGCCGACCCGGGGCCGCGGCCCGCGGCCCGCGGCCGCGCGCGGGCGCCGGGCCGCCGGCCCTGGCGAGGGCGGCGGCCGCGGTCAGCGCTTTTTCCGGGTCGCCTCGGGCTTCCGGCTCGCCTCGGGCTTCGGGGTCGCCTTCGCCGCCCGCGCCTGTTCCGCCGCCTTCGCTTCCTTCGCCGCCTTCGCCGCGGCCTTCGCCTCCTGCTTGTGGGCGCGGACCCGGGACAGGGACTCGGGGCCGGTGATGTCGGCGACCGAGCGGTGGCAGCCCTCCTCGCCGTACGGCCCCGCGGCCTCGCGCCAGCCCGCGGGGCGGACGCCGAGCTGCTTGCCGAGCAGCGCCAGGAAGATGCGGGCCTTCTGGTCGCCGAAGCCGGGCAGCGCGGTGAGCCGCGCGAGCAGCTCGCGGCCGTCGGCGACGCCGGTCCACACCGCCGCGGCGTCGCCGTCGTAGGTGTCGGCCAGATAGCGGCACAGCTGCTGCACCCGCCCGGCCATCGCGCCCGGGTAGCGGTGCACCGCGGGCTTCTCGGCGAGCAGCGCGGCGAACGCCTCCGGGTCCTGCGCGGCGACGGTGTGCGCGTCGAGGTCGTCCGCGCCGAGCCGCCGCGCGATCGTGTACGGGCCGGCGAACGCCCACTCCATCGGCACCTGCTGGTCCAGCAGCATGCCGACGAGCAGGGCGAGAGGGCTGCGGCCGAGCAGCTCGTCGGCCTCGGGCCGCTGGGCCAGTCGCAGGGTGGTGTCCATGCCCCCATCGTCCCGCATGTCCGGAATTCCGCCTGTTCCCGAGGTGCTCCCGGGTGCCCTGGCCCGTCCCCGCGCGTCCCGATCCCGCGCGCGCCGGTCCCCGCGCGCCGATCCCGCGTCCCGTCCCCGCGCGCGCCGGTCCCGCGTTCCGGCCCGGCCTAGGACCCCTCGGGCTCCGGCGGCGGCGTCCAGCGGGCCGGCGCGGACGCGCGCAGCGCCGCCCAGCGCTCGGAGCGCATCAGCGCCGCCGCCTGCTCGCCGGCCGCCGCGTCGGCCGTGACGCTCCACTCGCGGCCTGCGTACACCGCCTCCGTGACCTCGGAGAGCGCGGACTCCGAGCCGCCGCGGACCGCGTCGCGGAACGCCCGCTCCTCGTCCCGCAGGGCCTTCGCCGACCGTGCGCGGCCCGACCGCTCCCTGGCCACCAGGCGCACGATGCCGTTGGCGTCGATGTCGATGCCGGCGACGACACTGGGCATGCCCGAACCGGTGCGGCGCAGGCCCGACAGCTCCAGGACCGCCAGGGTGCGGTTGGCGTCCGCCGTCTCCTCGCTGCCCTCCACCAGGCGCAGGGTCATGGCGCGCGGGCTCGCGGCGCTGGTGGCGAGGAACTCGGTCCGCAGCGTGGGGATGGTGGTGTTGCGTTCGATCAGCGGCATGACCCAGCCGTCGTGCAGCGCGATGCCGAGCGTCATCGGCGTCACGTCGAGCAGCAGCGCGTCCTTCACGCTGCCGGTGAGCACGCCCGCCTGGAGCGCCGCGCCGGTGACGATGCCCTCGGGGATCAGGCCGCGGTACGGCGCCTTCCCGCCGGTGAGCCGCCGCATCAGCGCGTCGATCGCGGGCATCCGGGTCGCGCCGCCGGTCAGGATCACCCGGTCGAGGTCGGCCAGGACCGTCCCCGCGTCCCGCAGCGCCTGCTCCACCGGCCGCCGGCAGCGCTCCAGCAGGTCGCGTGTCATCGCCTCGAACTCCGCGCGGGTCACCGTCTCCTGCAGGTGCACGGGCGTGCCGTGGGCGGTGGCGAGGAAGGGCAGCGAGACGGTCGTCGAGGTCGCCGCCGACAGTTCGATCTTCGCGTCCTCGGCCGCATCCTGGAGCCGCTGCATCGCCTGCGCGTCGCCGGTCACGTCGACGCCGTACCGCTCGCGCACCCGGTCGGCCAGGTGCCGGACCAGCCGAGCGTCCCAGTCGCCGCCGCCCAGGTGCTCGTCGCCCGCGCCCGCTTTGACATCCACCACGCCCGAGCCGACCTCGATCAGCGACACGTCGAGGGTGCCGCCGCCCAGGTCGAAGACCAGGGCGTCGGACTCGGTCCCGCCCAGGCCGTAGGTGAGGGCCGCCGCCGTCGGCTCGTTGATCATCCGGTGCACGAAGAGCCCTGCCTTGCGGCCGGCGCGGGCGAGCGCGTCGCGCTGGGCGTGGCCGAAGGTCGCGGGCACGGTGAGCACCGCGCCGCGCAGCGGCCCGCCGGAGTACGCCTCCGCGTCCGCGCGCAGCCGGGCCAGGACGTGGGTGGCGACGTCCTCGGCGGTCAGCGTGACGCCGCCGCGGCTGATGCTCCAGCCGGTGCCGAGCCGCAGCTTGGCCGCGCGCACGGTGTACGCGGCGTTGGTGACCGCCTGCCGCTTGGCCGCCGCGCCCACCAGGATCTCGCCGTCGGCGGTGATCGCGACCATGCTCGGGGTGCTGAGCGAGCCCTCGGCGTTGGGGACCAGCCGGACGTCGTCGCCGTCGTACAGGCCGATCGAGGAGTTGGTGGTGCCGAAGTCGATGCCGACGAGGGCGCCGGGACCGTTCGGGGCGCCCGGCTGATCCGGCTGATCCGGCCGGCCCTGCCGGCCCGACGAGCCGCCGTGGCCGGGCTGTCGGGGCGCTCCGGGGCGGCCGGGCCGTTCCCGGGGGCGCGGCGGACGGGCCTGCGGGATCTCGCCGAGGCCCCGCTTGTGCCACAACTGCCGTGCGTGCGCGGCGACTTCGAGGTCCGCGTCGGCGATCAGGCCGAGCAGCGCGGTGCGCGCCGCGTCCCGGGTCGCCTCCCGCACGCTGCCGAGCAGGCCCTCCACCAGGTGCAGCGCGCCGATCCGCTTCCACGCCTGCCGGTCGAGCACCGCCGCGCGCATCTCGGTGAGCCGGTCGATGTCGTCGTGGCGCGGGCTGCGGGCCAGGTGGATGACGCCCTGCGCGTTGTCCACGCTGAGCGTCGGGGTCTGCCCGGCGACCGACTGCCGCACCTGCTCGTGCACATAGGTGTACAACTCCTCGACCGAGACCAGGCCGTCGCCGTCCAGGTCCGCCGAGCCGTCCTTGAGCCCGCGCACCACCGCGGCGGTGAAGACGGACGGCTGCGCGGGCCGCCGGCTGAACCGCACGTCCTGCTCGGGGTGTTGACGTCCGTCCTGGCGTCCGCCGCGCTGTCCGTCCCGCTGTCCGTCCTGCTGTCCGTCCTCGCGCGCGCCCGGCGGTGCGTCCGGCCGGCCCTCGTAGGCGTACTGCAACGCCGTCGACGCGGTGAGCACCACGCGGCCGTTGCCCGCGAACGGCTCGGCCACGTCCACGGCGGGCGGACCGGCGGCGCGCCGCACCGCGTTCATCGCGAACGCCCCGCTGTAGCAGCAGTCGAGCATCACCACGATGCGCCGCGAACGGCTCTGCTCCATCCAGTCGCTGACCCGGTCGGCCGGGATCGCGGTCGCGCCGGGCAGATCCCGCTCGGTGTCGCTCATCACGAAGTACAGCCGGCCGCGCAGGTCCTTCCAGCCGTGCAGCGACAGGTGCAGGAGGAGCAGGTCGTCGCGGCCCGCACGGGTGAAGAACGCCTCCATCGCGCGCATCGCGTCGCGCTGCCGGGCGTCGACCAGCGACTCGACGGCGAAGCCGCCGACGGCCGGGTCGCCGAGCACCTCCGCGAGCGCGGCGGCGTCGGCGGTGGCGCCGGGCAACTCCGCGAAGTGGGCGTCCTCGTAACGGCTGTTGGCGATGATCAGGGCGCGGTCGGCCATGGTCTAGCGGGGGTCCGGCCCGGTGCCGGCGCTGGTGTCGGTCCCGGTGCTCGTGCCGGGTTCAAGGCCGCGATCGTGGCGGCGTAGGAACTCCTCCAGCGCGCGGCGGCCCATCTCGTCGGTGGTCGCGGTGAGTTCGATCGTGTCGTCGCCGATCGTCATCCGAATCGTGCCGGAGCGCCTGCGCGCGATCCAGTCGTGGGCCAGCGCGACCAGCGCCGGCAACAGCGCGCCGCTGCCGCCCAACGCGACGACCAGCGCGCCGAGTTCGAACGCCGTATCCGCGCGGGTCCCGGCCGGCGCGGGCCCGAGCGCCGCCCGCTCGACCCGCTCCACGCCCAACTCCTCGACCTCGGCGAGCAGATAGCGGATCTCCTCCTCGGCCCGCTCCTCGTCACCGTCCCCGGTGTCGAGCACCAGCCGCACCGCCGTCTCCCCTGCGGCCATGCCGCCGCCCCCTCCCCGCACCGCCGCCCGCACTCCGCGGGTGCGCCAACTTTAGTGGTGGAAAGGGGCGTTGGGGGCGTTCTCGGGGCGATACGGGGTCGCGCCCGGCTCTCCGCGCGGCTTCCCGTTCGGTGCGCCTTCCGCGCGCGGTACCGCGATGGCGGGTCGGCGGTCCGGCACTTCAGGCGGGTCGGGCAGGCCAGGCGGGTCGGGCAGGCCAGGCGGCTCAGGCGGGGAGCCGTGCCGGGTGCGGGGCCGGGGGGAGTGCGGCGGCGCGGTGCGCGAGGCCGACCGTCCGGGTCAGCAGCATGGCCACCGCCATCAGGATCAGGCCGTCGGTGATCGCCGCCGCGCTCACGTCGTGCCGGCCGCACCAGGACGCGAGCTGCGTCGGGAACCAGTGCGCGGAGCCGTACGAGAACGCCGTGCGCGCCCCCACCACCGTGACCCACAGCAGCGCGTACGGCCAGCCGCTGCGGCTGACCGGGCCGCCGGTCCTGGGGCTGCGGTGGACGGACATCAGCGCGAGCGCGGCCAGCCCGCCGAGGAACCCCAGCGCGGTGGCGAGGAGTTCGACCAGCAGGCCGGTGCCGTGAGTGGCCGGGCGCGCCACGAACAGCGGGACGATCGCGCAGGCGGCGAGCGGCGGCCGCAGGATGCGCAGCTTGCCGATCTTGCGGTGCGGGCCGAGGTCGCTTTCGAGCACGGCGACGAGGACGGCGCCGTTGACGATCATCGCCTGGGTCAGTTCCGAGGCCATCGGGGACTCCTTGCGGGGTGCGGCACGGGTGCGGTTCCGCACGGGTGCGGTGCGGTGCGGTGCTGGGCGGATGCGGTGCCGGACGCGGCACGGGTGCGGCGCACCGCGTGCGGCGTGGGCGGGTGGTCTGCCGGGCGCTGCCGCCCGACGTCCTCCACGGTCGCCGCGGGCGTCGCCGGGCGAATCGGCGTGCGGGTCCAGTTCCGGGGTGATCCGGCGCGGCGCCCGGCCGCCCGCGCTCACCCCGCCGCGCCCGGCCTCACCCCGCGCGTCACCCGCGGCCTCACCCCTGACCTCACCCCGTGGTGTGATGCCCGCGCCGCGCCGCCTTCCTAACGTCGTCCCAGCCGCGCAACGAGCGCGGCGGGTCGGACGTTCGAAGGAGGAGCGCCGTGATCGACGTCCTGGTCGTCATCGCCGTCGCGGTCTACGTCATCGGCCGCCAGCTGGTGGGCGAACCGCTGCGCGGCAGGCGCGTGGTGCTGCTGCCCGCGGTGCTCGCCGCCGTCGGCGCGAGCCGGCTGCACGGCCACGGGCACGCGGTCGGCGCGGCCGACGTGGTGCTGCTGGCCGCCGGCGGCGCCGTCGCGGTGGCGATCGGCCTGGCCCAGGGCGCCGTCCTGCGGCTGAGCGAGCGCGACGGCGGGCTGTGGGGGCAGCTGCCCCCGCGCGGTCTGTGGCTGTGGGCCGCGCTGATCGCCTCGCGGCTGCTGACCACCGCGCTCGCCCACGCGTCCGGCGCGCACGTCGCCGCCTCCTCGGCGCCGATCCTCCTGATGCTCGGCCTCAACCGGCTCGGCCAGGCCGCGGTCATCGCCCGCCGCGCCCACCTCGCGGGCATCGCCTTCGCCCCCGAGCCCGACGGCGCGCGGGGCCGGGGCCGGCGCGGCGGACTCCTGCGATGAGCGGGCCGCACGCGGGGGCGCCGAGGCCGCCGGGGCCGGGCGGTGAGGGCGGGCGTCCCGGGTGGACGTGGCCGGCTGGGT
>JAJSZB010000282.1:0-9279 GCA_050613715.1 Streptomyces sp. IBSBF 3018 | reverse complement strand
ACCCCGGCCCGAACCGCAACCCACGCCCCGGCTCACACCGCGGCCCACCCCCTGACGCCCACCGCGACCCGTAACGCCACTGCGACTGCCTCGACGACCTACTCGACCTGACGGCCGCCGGCCCCCGCCCCGAAATTGCCGGCGGGGGTTTCGGGAACGGTTCCGATTCGGCCAATTTCCCTCTCTCTTTTGCCCGGCCGGATTTGCCGGTGGTGCGGCGAAGCCATGCCCGATAGGGTCCGGTGCCGTATCGGACAACCCCCGGCCGGGCCCCGTCCATTCACCTCGGGGACATGTCGGGAGCGTTCCGAACTCCCTCTGCGCGTCGGCATATTCGAATGCGATGTGCCACCGGCAAACGTAATTGCCCGGCCTCCTCCTGTTAGGCTGCCCGGGTGAAGATCATCGCGTGGGACGACCTGGTGGACCAGGGCGGCTACAGCAGCGGTCCCGCCTTTCGGCGGATCGAGCAGGACATGTACGAGAGCGTCCAGGACGTCGTCTGGCCGCCCGGTTCCGACCGCTTCACCATCCATCCGGAGCCCGGCAGGAACCGCGGTGAGGGCAACGGCGTGGTTCCGATCAAGAAGAGCTTCGCGGAGGCGCTGGCGCGGCGCGGCTGGGAACTCGAAAGAAGGGCGCCCCGGATCGAGGGCGGAGAACTCGCGGCGGTCAGGGGGTCACGCCCGGGCGCCTTCGACGGACATCTGTCGTTCCCCTATGACGAGCCGCTTCCCTTTGCGGTCGAGTGGGAGACCGGCAACATCTCCTCCAGTCACCGGGCCATCAACCGGATCGGCCTCGGGATGAGACTCGGATATCTGTCGGGCGGAGTCCTGGTGGTTCCCAGCGCGGCGCTGGCGAGGTATCTCACGGACCGCGTCGGGAACGCGCCGGAACTGCTGCCGTACCACCCCCTGTGGTCGGCGTGGACGTTCCAGGAATTCGGCTACTTCGGGATCGTCACCGTGGAGCACGATGAGGAGTCCTTCGGCGTCCCCCGCATTCCCAAGGGGAGGGACGGCCGGGCGCTGTCATGAGCCGGCGGAAGGTCGCGTCATGAGGGGGACGGCAGGCTGCCTCACGAGCCGGCGGTGGGCTGCCTGCGCCGTCCCTTGGCCGAGTCGCCGAGCCCGGGCAGCTCCACCTGGTTGCCCACGCCGGTCAGCCGGTTGACGATGGGCTCCACGTCGCCCAGCTCGGCCCCCGACCACCTGCGGTGCATCCGCTCGGCCACCGCGTACGTGGTGCCGCTGCCGCCGAATGGGTCGAACACCATGTCGCCCGGCTCGCTGGCGATGTCGAGGACGCGTTCCAGGAGCTTCTCGCTCAGCTCGTTCGCCTGCCGGTTCTTGGTCCCCTGGTGCCGCACCGGCGGGATGTCGTTCCACACGTCCGTCAGGTTGATCCCGTCCGGGTGCAGCTTGTTGCGGTGGCCGCCGTAGTCCTTGATGTCCTTCCCGCAGTGCCGGCACACCTGGATGGGCACGCGCGGCCGGGTGAAGGTCCGCGGCCTGCCGTTGGTGAAGTACAGCAGGCTGTAGTGGCTCGGGTACAGCTTCCCCTGGATGGGCAGGCTGAGCTTGATGTCGATGGTGATCCAGTGCCGGAAGTCCATCCCGAGGTCCTGGAGGTACGCGCCGTTGCGCATGTTCCACTTCGGGATGTTGTAGAGGAAGAACGCCCCGCCCGGGCCGAGCAGCCGCACCCCCTCCTTGATCCAGGACTGCGACCAGTTGGTGTACTCGGCCTCCGCCATGGCGTCGGTGAAGTGCTTCCCGTACAGCTTGCCGAGGTTGAACGGCGGGTCGGCGAACAGGAGGTCGACCGATCCCGAGGGCATGCCGCGCATCACGTCCAGGCAGTCGGCCTGGTACAGGGTGCCCAGGTCGGTCCGGAAGACGGGCTCGGGCGCCTCGCCCGGCGGCTGGGCCTCGGCCGGCGGCTGGGCCTCGGCGGGCCGCTGCGCGTCGGCGGGCGGTCGCGCCTCGGCCGGCGGCTGAGCGTCGTGGTCCGAACGGGCGGGACCGGTCTGGTGGTTCACCTTCGACTCCTTGCGTCCGCCCGCGTCCGGGCGGACGGGGGCGGACGTGGGCGGATCAGAGCGTGTAGGACAGTTCGAGGTCGTCGCCGGGGAGGTGGAACTCCTCGACGGCCAGGGGGCGTTCGTGCGCACCGAGGGTGAGACGGCGGACGACCAGGACGGGCACGCCCTCGGGGACGCGCAGCGCCGCGGCCTGGTCGGGCAGCGGCATGCGCGGCCGTACGCACTCGGTGAAACGGAGCCGGTGCCCCGACGCGGCGAGGACCGCGTAGAGCCCGGGGGCCGGGGGCGGCACCCGGTCCTCGTACGGCGTCCCCTTCAGGGCGGAGAACGGCACGTAAGTGCGGTGCAGTTGGCGCAGTCCGGGCGCGGCGGTCTGCAGCGCCTTGCGCGTGTGCACGGGGTCGCCGGGCGGGATGCGCAGCAGCTCGGCCAGGTCGAGCGGCGCGTCCACGCGGCGGGCGACGGGCTCCGCGGCGTCGGTCCAGGCTATGCCGTCGGCCTCGGCGTAGCCGCCGTCCGGCGTGCGGCGCACGCCGCGGGGCCGGGTGAGGGCCGGGCGCCCGTGCGGTGAGCGCGCGAAGGTGCCGCGGCCCGTCATGACCTCGACCAGCCCTGACGCGCGCAGTTCGGTGAGCCCCTGACGGACGGTGGGCCGCGTCACGCCGAACTGCCGGGCCAGCACCTCCTCCGAGGGGAGCGGCTGCCCGGCGGCGTAGGTGCCGTCGAGGATGCCGCGCCGCAGGAAGTCGGCGATCTGCCGGTACTTCGGCTGGGTCTTCGCGGCTGGCACGGGGGCTCCGGTCGGTCGGGCGTGGGCGGGCGGGGTCGGCTGCGGGGTCAGTCTTGCGCACCGGGTGTGAATTGACAACCCGTAGTACGGGTGGGCAGCCGCGTCGGGGGGGGGGGGGGGGGGGGGGGGGGGGGGGGGGGCGGGGGGGGGGCGGCCCCCGCGCCGCCCCCCCCCCCCCCCCCCGGGCGGTGGGGCGTACGGGGCGTGGGCCCCGGATCAGGCGGAGAAGCTGCCGACGCCCGAGACGTGGGTGCCGTAGCCGGGGGCCAGGACGCCGATCCCGGAGGTCGGGAGGGTGGCCGGGATGGTGCAGAAGGGGTCGGCGTAGACCTTGATCTGCTGGTCGGTGAGGTTGTCCAGGACGTGGGCCAGCGGGGGCAGCCGGTGGCAGCCCGTCGGGTCCTGGAACACCTGGAGCGGCTGGACCTCGGTGGAGAAGACGACGACCTGGCCGGTCGCGGCCTGGGCCGGCGCCGCCGCGAGCCCGAGGGTCGCCAGGGCGGCGGCCAGCGCGGCCAGGACAGCGGTCGGGCGCGAGACGGCCGAGCGCCGGGCGGTCGGGCGCGACGCGGACGTACGGGTGGTCGGACGCATGACGGTTACCTCCGTGGGTTGGGTGGGACCGCGAGCCGCGGTCGGACTCGCGGGTGTTCCGTGGACCGCGGGCGGACTTGGCGTCCTGCCCGGGCCGCCCCGCGCGCGGACGCGTGCTCCGCGCGCGGGTGGAGCAGAGTCCGACGGGACCTTCCCAACCCCCTCGGACGGGCCCGCCCCGCGCGCGGGGCCGAGCAGATCCGGAGCGCCTCGGCGGCCCGGGAGGCACCCGGCCCGCCGCGCGCCCCGGACGAACAGGGCCGCCGCGCCCGGCCACCGGCGGACGAGGGCCGCCGCCGCCCGGCGGACGAGGGCTGCGCCCTCACCGCGGGCTCCGCGCCAGCCGCGGCACCGCTCGCGTCGCGGCGCGGTGCGCGGCCTGTTCCGCGGAGCGCACCGCGCCCTCGCTGCTCGGGCGCAGCAGCGTCCAGTCGCCGACGTAGTCGACCGGTCCCGGCGGGCGCGCGGCGAAGTCCGCGCGCAGCCGCAGCGCCGCGGGGGTGGCCTCCGGCAGGCCGTGCCGGAAGCGGAGCACGAGCGTGCGGACGGTGGCCGCGCGCAGGCCGGGCAGGAAGCGCTCGGCCTCGCCGGTGAGCGTCCGCGCGACCTCGTCGTCCGGGGCGTCCAGCAGGTCGGGCGCCGCCCACGGCGACGCGAACACGCTGACCAGGCCGCGCCCGGCCGGCGCCCGCCCCTCGGCCTTGAGGTGGTCGAGCAGCAGGCCGCCGCAGATCCTGCTCTCCGTCGCCGGGACGGACAGCGCGTAACTGGGCGCGCGGGTGGGGCTGGGCAGCGGGCGGTCCAGCAGACAGACCGCCTTGAGCATCGGCGTGAAGGTGCACGCCTCCAGGTAGGCGCGTTCCGCGGGCGGCGGCCCGGCGTGCAGCTCAAGGGCCGCGGGCGCGGGGAGCGCGAGCAGGACCTGACGCGCCGTCAGCACCCGTCCGTCGGCCAGGTGCAGGCGTGCCTCCTGCGTGCCCACGGGCTCGACCGCGGTGGCGGCGCAGCCCAGTTCGACCGGGACGTGCCCGGCCAGGGCGCGCGCCAGGGTGTCCATGCCCGTGGTGTACGTGGTCCACTTCGCCCCCGCGCCGCCGACCGCGAGCAGGGTCGCGAGCATGGGCGCCGCGGCCGAGCGGTCGGAGCGCCAGCCGAAGCAGTGCCCGGACAGCGGCTGGAGCAGGCAGTCGTGGACGTCGCGATGGTGGCCCGCGGCGAACTCCGCGAGGGTGGCCGCGCCCGGCGGCGCCAGCTCCGGCCGGTCCGGGTCGAACTCCCGCCGCCCGCGCAGCAGTCGCGCGGTGAACCGCAGCCAGCCGAGCCGCCCGGCCGGCGACATGCCCGCGCCGGTGAGCAGCCCCGCCGGGTGCCCGAGGTGCGCGTGCGCGCGGCCGTCGCGCCACAGCGCGAAGCCGGCCCTGACCGGCACCAGGTCCTCGCGCGGGACGCCGAGTTCGCGGATCAGGCGCCAGGTGGCGTCGTAGCCGCGGTCGGCGATGGTCTCCGCGCCCTCGTCCACGAGGTAGCCGTCGACGCGGGAGGCGGCCATGCGCCCGCCGACCCGCGGCGCGGCCTCGAAGACCCGCACGTCACGGCCCGCCTGCCGGAGCCGGTGGGCGGCGGTGAGCCCGCCGATCCCGGCGCCGACGACGGCGACGTCGAGGTCCGGGCCGAGGCCGCTCATGTCCACCGCCCGGAGCCGTGGCCGGCGACGCCGGCGAGATAGCGGTCGCGCAGTTCGTGGCGGCGGACCTTGCCGGTGGCGGTGCGCGGCACGGCGTCCCAGTCGATCAGCAGCGGCTCCGCCAGCTCCGGCAGGTCCTGCACCGCGCTCTTCCAACGGGCGGGCGCCAGCGGCGCGTTGAGGGCCAGGACGGGCTGCGGCGGGCGGTCGACCACGCCGAGCACGACGGCCTCCTCGACCTCCGGCAGCCGGTCGTGCAGCACGTCCTCGAGCTCCACGCAGCTGAGCCCGGGGATCATGTCCACCTCGCGGTCCAGCAGGATCAGCGCGCCGCTCCTGGTGCGCACCGCGAGGTCGCCGGTGTTGAACCAGGCGCCCTGTGCCTTCTCCGCCCAGCGGTCGTCCTCGCCGAGGTAGCCCAGGCAGCGGGCCCTGGTACGGGTCAGGACCAGGCCCACCTCGCCGCGCGGGAGCGGCCGCAGCGTCCGCGGGTCGACGACCCGCAGGCCCACCCAGCCGGGCACCGGGCGGCCAAGGTCGCGGGTGGTGGGGTGGCGCTCCTCGCGCCGGGCGAGCGCGCGGCGGGTGAGGAAGCGGAAGGTGAGCGGGCCGGTCTCGGTCTGGCCCCAGCCCTGCATCCACACCGGCCGGGCCCGGCCGCTGGCGTCGAGGAAGGTCCGCACGGTGGGCGGGTGCACGGCGTCGAAGGTGGAGATGTACATGCGCACGTCGCGGAACGGGTTGTCCGGGCCCGCGGCGGCCATCCGCTGCCAGCGCACGTACGTCGACGGCAGCGCCTCCAGCACGGTGGGCGGGTGCGCGTCGAGCACCGGGCGGGCCGCCGCGGGGTCGGCGTCGGCGATGATCACGACGTCGCGCGGCTGGTGCCACAGCGTGCTCACCGTCCAGGCCAGCGCGCGGCCGTGGACGAACGAGGTGGCGCTCGCCACGGTGTCGGCGCGGCGCGGGGTGACCACCGGCCAGGGGTGCGCCTCGAACGCGGCCAGCCGCCGGATGAGCGTGGACGTGGAGTGCACCACGAGCTTGGGCACGCCGGTGGTGCCGGAGGTGTGGAACACGGCCAGCGGCAGCCCGTCACGCCGCCGCAGCGCCCGCGGCACGGCCCGCACCGGCAGGTCCGCGAGCACGGCGACGGGCGCGGGAGCGGCGTGCCTCCCAGTGGCTGCGGCGCGCGTCGCGCCGGAAGCGGTGCCGGTGCCGGTGCCACTGCCGGTGCCGGGGAAGATGCCACTGCCCGTGCCGGGGACGGCGCGGTCCGCCGCGGCGCTCACCGCCGTCGCCTCGTCCGCGGCGGCTCGGTCACGCCCGCCCCGGTCCAGCGTCGCCGTGCGCGCCGCGTACCGCGTGAGGTCCACGCCCGCGCCGGCCGCGGCGTCCAGCAGATGCGCCTGCGTGACCAGCACCGCCGGGCGCAGCCGGCCCAGCAGCGTGTCCAGGACCTCGGGCGCCAGGTGGTCGGAGAGCAGCGCCGGGACCGCGCCGATCCGCGCCGCCGCGCAGGCCAGCAGCACGGTGTCCCAGTGGTTGCGCTTGACGACGGCGACGTGGTCGCCGGGCCGGGCCCCCGCCGCGGCGAGCCGGCCCGCGGTGGCCCGTACCAGCTCGGCGAGCTGTGGAATCGTCCAGCGGGTGCCGCCCTCGGGCGCGAGGTCCAGCGGGCGGCTGAGGTGGACGACGGTCGCCGCGCCGCGCCGGGCGAGCGCGTCGAGGACCACGCCGGGGTGCAGCGGCTTCACTGCGGGCCCCCCGCGAGCAGCAGGTCGGCCACGACCATCAGCGCGGTGGCCAGGCGGTGCAGGTGGATGCCGCCCCTGCGGGCCGCGAGCACGTCGCCGCGCAGCGTCCCCCGCACCCACTGCCGGGCGCGCAGCACCATCACCGGCGCCATCAGCAGCGGGAACCACCAGGGCGCGAGGCCCAGGCCCGCGGGCACGGTGATCAGCAGTGCCTCCAGCGCGCTCACCGCGGCGATGAAGACCGCGTTGCCGCGCGCGGAGGCCACGGCGGCGACGGTGAGCCGGCCCACCGCGCGGTCGCCGTCCCGGTCGTTGATGTTGGAGTAGACGCCGAACAGCACCGGGCCGAGCCCGAACACCAGCGCCTGCACCACGACGAACCCGGGGGCCCGCCCGTTCAGCAGACCGAACAGCGGCAGCACGTAGCCCCAGCCGAGCGCGGCCAGGAAGACCTCCTGGAAGCCGCGGTAACTGAGCTTGAGCCACCACGAGTACTGGAACCCGAGCACCGCGCAGGCCGCCGTGCCGAGCACCGCCCACCGCGGCGCCGCGGGCGCGACGGCCACCGCGCCGGCCCAGAACAGCACGCACAGCGCGACCGCCGCCGCGCCGAAGCGCATCGCCTGCCGCTCGGTGAGCGTCCCGGCCACCAGCGGCTTGCGGGCCAGCCTGCGGGCCGCCGCGTCCGGACCGTAGTTGGCCGCGTCGCTGCCGTCGCGGAAGCCGGTCACGTCGTCGAACGCGACCATGCCCGCCACCATCGTCACCTCGCCCAGGAGGAACAGCAGCAGGACGAGCACGACCCGGCCGGCGGCCCCCGCCCCCGACCCCGCCGCGGTCCCGAACGCCACGGCCATGGCCGCGGCCAGCGGGATGCTCAGGTAGTAGTCCAGGATGTCGAGCTTGGCCAGCTTGGCGTAGGCCCGCAGGCTGCCGGGCACGATCGGCGGCGGGCCGGCCGCCGCCGGCGCCTCGGCCGACGGCGCCCCGCCGCCCGGAACGGCTCGGCCCGGCGGCCGGGTCGCGGTGTCGAGTACGGGCACGGATTCCATGAGCGGGACGGTCCTCCTGCGATGCGGTGTGATGCGGTCCGGTGTCGTGTGCTGCGGTGTCGCGTGCTGCGGTGCGGTGCTTCGTCGTGGTGCGTCGTGCGGTGCGTCGTGGCGCGGTGCGATGCGTTACGTCGTCGGTGTCATCCGCCCCCGCGCCCCGGTGGGGGTGCGCGCGGGGCATCCCCCCGTGCGGGCCGGGGCGGGTACGCGCCCGTGGCCGCCTCAGGTGGGCGCGGGAGCAGCGGCGCGGCGTGCGGCGGCCGCCGCGGTGAGGGTGCGGCGGCAGACCTTGCCGGTCGGCCCGAGCGGCAACTGGTCCAGGTGGAGCACGAGTTCGGGCAGCTTGCGCCGGGCCAGACCGCGTTCGCCGGCGAGGAAGCCGGCCAGGTCCGCCACCGTCAGCGGGGCCGTGTCCGGGCGCTGGACCAGGCATGCGCACAGCCGTTCGCCGAGGTCCGGGTCGGGCACGGCCACGCACGCGGCCTCGGCGACGCACGGGTGGGCGTGCAGCTGCTCCTCGACCTCGGCAGGACTGATCGTCCAGCCGCCGCGGATTACCGTCCGCCGCAGCCGGTCCAGGACCCGCAGCGAGCCGTCCGGTTCGACCACGCCGAGGTCGCCGGTGCGCACCCAGCCGTCGAACGTGCGGTAGCGGCGGTCGAGTTCGGGTGCGCCGACGTAGCACAGCGGGCTTATCGGGCCGCGCGCCTGGATCTCGCCGCTGTGGCCGGGCGGCAGCGGCCGGTCGTCCGCGTCGCACACCCGCAGCTCGGTCACCCGCGGGTCGGGGCGGCCGACGTCGCGCACGTCGTCGGCCGAAGTCCTCCACGTGGTGCGGCAGTTCACGCCGTCGCTGGAGCCGTAGACGTTGGTGACCGGGCAGCCGAACCTGCGCAGCGCGGCGGCCAGCACGGCCGAGGTGAGGGGAGCGCCGCTGGAGACCACGGCCCGCAGCGAGCCGAGGTCCTCACCGGGCACCCGCGAGTGGTCGGCCATCCGGCGCAGCATGGTCGGCACGGCAACGAGCCGGCTCGGCCGCCAGTCGGTGACCGCGCGCAGGGCGGCGCCCGGCTCGAACCGGTCCAGCAGGTGCAGGGTCGCGCCGCACCGCGCGAGGGCGACGAGGCCGAGCGAGCCGTAGGAGGAGGCGAGCGGCACGAGGACGAGCACGGCGGGGACGAGCGCGTCGGCGCCCGCGCCCTCCGGGCCGGTACGGGCCGGCAGGCACGGGCCGCCTTCCGCGCGGGAGGCGTTGAGCGCGTGCGCGCGGGGGGTGTTGCCTTCGTCCGGATCGCCCTGTGTGCGGGGGGCGTCGGGCGCGTGCGGGTCGCCTTCCGTGCGGGGGGCGTCGGGGG
>JAJSZB010000281.1:0-9282 GCA_050613715.1 Streptomyces sp. IBSBF 3018 | reverse complement strand
GGCCGGCGCCGCCTCGCCCCAATGAGGCAGCGCCGGCCGACGGCTGTGCGCGGAGCGACGCCGGGCGCCGCGAGGGCAGCCGTACGGCGTCGACCCCGACGCCGGGCCTTCACTCGGGCAGCGCCCGGCCACTCGGGCAGCGTCCGGCGTCAGCGCAGCGCTTGGACGACGCGCCGCCGCAGCCGGGGGTCGTGGAGCGCGTCCACGGGCCGCCACGCGGCGCCCGCGACCTCCTCCACCTGAAGCTCGCCCACCTCGGCGTCGGTCCTGAACAGGAACCGGAAGTCGACGTGCCGGTGCGCGGGCTCGCCCTTCGCGTCGTTGGCGGGGATCGGGTGGACGTCGATGTGCACCGGCCGGTCGTCCACGAGCGTGACGGCACCGGGGGAGACACCGGTCTCCTCGGCGAGTTCCCGCAGCGCGGCGCCGGCCAGGTCCACGTCCCCCGGCTCCAGATGCCCCCCGGGCAGCAGCCACTTCCCGGTGGCGACGTGCAGCACGTGCAGCACCAGCCCGTCCGCCCCGACGAGGACCGCACCGGCGGTCGCATGCCCCCGGAACTCCTTCCGACTCCCGACGTCCACACCACCCCCGCTCCCGCTCCCGTCCGCGCCCCCGGCCAACTCGACCGCGACCGCGAGATCCGCCTTGTCCTCCGGGAACCGTTCGAGATACGCAGCGAGCGTGCTGCGGATGTGCTCGGCCGTGACGGCCACGTAGATCACCTACTGAAGTAGTCGAGCCAGATCCCGGCGAGCCGCGGTAGGCGGCCTGAAGCGGGGACGAATGATTGAACGCGTCAGCTCACGCTCGGGCGACCGCCGCCTGAACCGCTTCGAAGACGTCCGCGTCGGTCTCGCGCTGCCACTGCGGCAACTCCGCCCAGTCCGCGACGTATCCCGGCTTGGGATTCTCAAAGTGCCGGTAGATCTGCGCGATCCAGCACGTCGCGACGAAGCGGCCCTTCTGCTCCCGGCTCAACCGCGCCGCGTGCCCGCCGCTGACCACGAGGAACTCCCGCACCTGATCCTCGACAGCCGCCGCCGACGCCCGCTCCCACTCCGGCGTCTCCTCCCACCCCGCGACGTACGCGGGCTTCGGCTCCCCCGGATAGTGCCGCAGCACCCCCGCGATCCACGCCTCACGGAACACCCGCCCGGGTTCGTACACGAGATCCGTCACGCTCGAACTCCCCACGCTCGCTCAGCCGGCAACGAGACGGCTCGTGAAGCCGTCGCGGACCAGCACCTCGTACGCGGCCCGCACCTCATCCGGAACGTCCTGCTCAACGGTGAAGCCCAGCCGCGGATACGCCATGATCCGCTGAACATCGCCCACGAGCATGTCGACCACCAACTCCGCGTCGCCGATGCCCTCCACGTACTCCTCGAACCCCGACGCCGGCACCCCCGCTCACTCCACGCGGGCGATCAGCAGGTCGTACGTCTCGTC
The DNA here is from genome assembly GCA_050613715.1 of Streptomyces sp. IBSBF 3018. Classification (GTDB taxonomy): domain Bacteria; phylum Actinomycetota; class Actinomycetes; order Streptomycetales; family Streptomycetaceae; genus Actinacidiphila. Next base: position 7,830 of record JAJSZB010000281.1, on the reverse strand, counting down.
GCCGTTGCGGTACGGGCCCGCGTACCGGTAGCCGAGACGGTCGTACAGCGCGCGGCCCCTGGGGTTGTCGGGGCGGACGAGCAGCGACGTCCAGCGCGGGGCGACGGCCTCGACCAGGCGCTGATGCAGGCGCGTTCCGATGCCCTGGGACTGCCAGCCGGGCCGGACGGCCCCCTCGCACAGACCCATCAGGTCGTCGCGGGCCTCGGCGGGAATGTGCGGCAACAGCTCCGCGCCGTACCAGTATTCGGCCGAGCACGGGAAGCCGTAGCCGAACCCGATCAGCGTGCCGGCGTCGTAGGCCGCGGCCAGCGTGAAGCCGGTGTGCCGGAAGTGGCCGTCGATCTGTCGGCGGAAGGACCCGACGCTGCGCCTGCGGCCGTCCTCACCGATGCGCCCGAACTCCGGGTGCGCATCCGCCCAGATGTCCGCCAGCGCATCGACCAACGGCCGCGCCTGGCTGACCCCATGAACCCGGACGACCACGTCGCGCCCGCTGTCGTTCCTGGTCGACTCCATTACGTCCCTCCACTCGCTCGCCGATGGGGACAGCGAAGCTGGTCATCTTGTGGCTCCGTCCCGCTACCGAACGACGGGCCTACGCCCGGAGATCCGTCAAGGCGGTCCTCGCCGCGTCGACGAATGCCTCGCGGGCGGTCTTGAAGCCCTTCCAATCGCCTTGGGCGCCGTCGTCCTTGTGCAGCGCGGCGAGCTGCACAAGGACCTCGCGGGCCTCCGCGAGCGGGCCGACTCCCTCGACATCGATGACGTTGAACGCCGCACGGGTCGCCCCGTACGCGCGATCCACCGCCGCGATCGCCGTGGCGCGGTCCTCGTAGCGCCCGTCCTGACGGAACCACGCGACGTTGGACTCGGCATCGGCAGCACTCAGGAACGCCGCGTAGGCGTCGCGTCGCGCCAGATAGAGCGCGGGAGAGTTTTCCAGCATGCCGCCTACGCTAGGACTTCGCACCCCGGCGCGTCAGCAATCCGTGCGGGAGATACCCGGGTTGTAGTAGCGCACGGACCGGCGCGGAGAGGGGCGCGGGGCGGCGCGCGCGGAACCGTCGTCGGTCGGGCCGCAGGACGCGTCCGGCGCGCACACGGTCTGGGGTGCGCAGCTCTCGAACGCCGGATTGCAGTCGGGCAGGCACGTCGGCCCGGCACGCACCGCGCTCTCGGGAAACACCGCCTCCAGTTCGTCGCGCGCGGCCCGCATGGCGGCCCCGCCATAGATCGCCGGAAGGCTCTGCTCGTGGACGTTGCCGAGGGTCATCCAGCGCGCGAACACGCACGGCCACACGTAACCGTCCGGCGAGACCGCGAACTTGGCCCGGCCGCACATTCCGCACAGTTTGCTGGTGTCCGGGTGCGCGCCATCGGCCCCGCGACCGAACGGCCTGATCCGGTCCGTGCGCACGTCGCGAATGCCGAGGCGGAGCAGTTCCTGCTCGGCCGGCTGCGCCCGCTGGCCCTGGAGGACGTCGATCACGCTGGCGCGCAGCTCGATCCCCAGCGCCCGGGCGCGTTCGAGGTTCGCCCGCGTCCGCGAGTGGGCGCCGCGCGCTTCGGCAACATCGTCGTGGTCGTCCGCGCGATCGCTGTAGTAGCTGAACGCCAGTCGCACACGCGGGAGTCGAAGCACCTCCCAGACTTCGGAGCGGATGTGCGTGAGGTTGCTGAAGACCTCGACGCGCATCTCCTTGCCCAGCGCGTACCGGACGAACTTCGGCAGTCCAGGGTGCAACGTCGGTTCGCCGCCGATGAATTGGACGTCCCGCACCCCCATCCCACCTAACTCGTCCATGACCCGCAGCCAGTCGGCGTCGCTCATGTCGCCGTGCGTGCCTTGCGGAGACGAATCGGCGTAGCAATGCCGGCAGTTGAGGTTGCACAGTCCGGTGATCTCCAGCCAGGCGAACGTCGGTCGCAGTGGAAGCGCACGCATCTACGAGTCCTCGGAGCGCGCAGCGGTCGCGGCCGCCGGCTGGGTGGTGGGGTGCCAGGGGTCGGTGAGTTCGTAGCAGTGGCCGCCGGGGTGGTCGGCGTACTGGCAGCAGGTCTCGTCGAGGGGCTCGGGGGCGCGGGTGCGGCAGTCGGGGAGGACGGTGAGGGCGAGGGGGTCGTGCGCGTGGGTCCAGCGGACCCAGAGGGAGCCGGTGTCGGCGCCGGGCAGGTGCATGGCGTAGGCGTGGTGGTCGCCGGTGGTGTGGGCCTGGAGGGTGCAGCGCAGGTCGCGTTCGACGCGGGCCGGTTCGGTGTCGCCGGTGGCGTTGGCGCCGGCGGGGATGTGGGCGTGGGCGACGGGGACGAGGCGGTCGGGAAGGGTGCGCCGGGCGCCGCAGACGGGGAGGAGCGCGGGGGTGTGCGTGGTGGTGGGGTCGGTCGTGTCAGTGGTCATGTGGTTGGTCATGGGACGGCTTTCCGTGTGGTGGTGGGTGGTTGGTGGGTCCGGTGGGTGTGGGTCCCCTCGCCCGGGGTCGAACCGGGGTCTTCCCGGCCGGGGGAGTGCCGGGTCTCTGCCGTTGAGGTACGAGGGGTGGGGGGGTGCGCGGCCGGTCGCGGCGCCGGGACGCGTCGTGGCTCAGTCGGGCTCGGGGCCGATGAGGGCCCATACGGTCTTGCCGTCGCCGGTGGTCGTGGGGGTTACGCCCCATCGGCCGTGGGTGAGCGCGTCGACGAGGGCCAGTCCTCGGCCGCCTTCGTCGTCGGACGCGGCCTGCTTGAGCCGGGGCCGGACCGCGCTGGTGTCGTGGACCTCGATGCGCATTCCGTCGGCGGTCGGCGTGAACCGGGTCGCGATCGCGTGTTCGTGCGTTCGTCGGCCGTGCCGGAGTGCGTTGGTCATCAGCTCGGAGAGCACGAGCGCGGCGGTGTCGGCGAGGTGTGCCATTCCCGATTCGGCGCACTTGTCGGCGAGTTGGCGTCGCGCGTAGCCCACGGAGCGTGCCGAGTACGGCCATTGCCGGGTCGCCGCCTCGCCCGTACGCACGGTCGGTGTTGCGTTCATTGCACGCGTCCTTCGCTCATCGCCGCCGGCCGAAAAGGCGGTTGGCTTGCTCTCGATAAGTGAACCGGCGGTCACGCGCAGTGGGTAGCGTGGTGGGTAGGCAGAGCGGTATACGCGGTTTAACCCCGGCTGGAGGGGTCGTGGCGACTTCGAAAAGGCTCAACTCGCAACTCCGCGAGACCATTGCCTCAGTCGGGTGCACGTACGAGGCGTTGGCGAAGGACGTGCGGCGCATCGCGGCGGAGAACGGCGAGGTGCTCCAGACGAACAAGTCCGCGGTGGCGCACTGGGTCAATGGCACGCAGCCGACCGGGCAAGCGGGTCAGTATCTGGCTGAGGCGCTCTCCCGCCGGACGGGCCGGCCGGTGACGCTGACGGAGATCGGGTTGCGGGAAACGACCGAGCCGATCCCCTCGGACGTGGATCCCGTCGTCACGGCTACGGATCTGGGCCGGGCCGACGTGGAGCGCAGGCGTTTCCTGGCGGTGGCCGCGTTCACCAGTGCGGGGGTGGCGATGCCGTTGGGGTACGACCACGAGGCGATCGCTCGTATGCTCCGCGCCCGTACCGGCAGGACGCTGGTGGGGGCGGAGGACATCGACGTCGTACGGCACGTCACCCAGGCGTTCACCGCTGCCGACGAACGCCTGGGCGGGGGCCACGGGTTGACCACCGTGACCGCGTACCTCGCGGATACGGCGGCGCCGATGCTGCGGGCGCGGTACCCCAGCGAGGGTTTGCGCGCGGCGGCGTTCGGCGCCGTGGCCGAACTGGCGTATCTGGCGGGGTGGAAGCATCACGATCTCGGTCACGAAGGCGCCGCGCAGCGGTATTACCAGGTGGGCTACCAACTGGCCTGCGAGGCCGACCCGCACGGTCATGCCGCGTGGATGATGCGAGCCCTGGCGCACCAAGCGCTCAAACTGAAGCAGCCGAGCCACTGCGTGGATCTGATCGAGGGAGCACTGCGCCGGGGCGTAGGTCATGTCGACGGGCGCACCGAGGCGTTGCTCCACATCACACACGCGCGGGCGTACGCGGCCGGCGGCGACCACTCATCAGCCGCCCGCGCACTGCTGGCTGCCGAGGACGCCCTGCTGCGCGACGGGGGCGCGTCGCAGCCGTCGTACTCGCTCGCCACGGGTCCGGCCGCGGGCACGGTGGCCAGCCATACGGCCAAGGCGCTCACCCAGATGCAGGACTATGCCGGCACCGAGCAGCAGCACCGTGACGCCCTCGGCCGTTGGGACCCGGTGAAGTACAAGCGCGTCCAGATGCTCACCTATGCCGACCTCGGGGACAGCCTCGCGGCGCAGGCGCGGGCCGACGAGGCGGTGGGCGCCTGGTCCGAGGCACTGGACCTCACCGAGGGCATCGTCTCCGACCGCAGCCGCAAGGCCATCTCGTCCATCCGGCCGACCCTCGCGGTGTACTCCCGTCGCAAGGTCCCGGGGGCGGCCGACCTCGCCCGCCGCGCGAAGGATGCCCTGGCCCGTGCGTAAGTCCGCGCGCGGCGCACTCGGTCAGCTTCACACCGGCAAGAGCGGCCGCCATGCGGTCGTGAACCCGGACACGGGCCGCGCGTGCGCGGCGTCAGCTGTCCACGACCCGGAAACTGATCGCGTCGTACTGCTCCAACGGGGCGAGCACGCCAAGTTCGCCCAGGGGATGTGGGACCTGCCGGTCGGCAAGAGCGACCCGGGCGAACCGATCACGCAGACGGCGGTCCGTGAACTGCGCGAGGAGACCGGCCTGATCGTCAGGCCGGAGGCTCTGCATATCGCGCACATCATCCACGGCGCCTGGGGCGTCGAATCGCCCAACGGCTTCCTCACCGTCGTCTTCGCCACCCGCGAGTGGACCGGCGAACCCGAGAACCGCGAGCCGCACAAACACGCCCAGGTCCGCTGGACTCCCACGGACGCGCTTCCCGAGCAGTTCGTCCCCAGCACCGCCGAAGCCCTCCGCAGCTACCTCGCCGGCGGCCCCGCGGTCTCGCTGCACGGCTGGCGCTGAAAGGGCGATACGGGAATGCCGAGGCGCGGCCTGGCAGCCCGTCGCGCCGACCAAGTTCCGCTGATCCGCTCCGCGTCAACCGTCAAGCCGGCCGGGGGATGGTGATCGGCTCCGCGTCGCGCGTCAGGCCGGGGCTTGCTGCGGGCTGCGCTCATCGTCGGGCGCCGCTGGGGCCGGGAGCGCGTTGTCGACGAGAACCGCCGCGATCGCCGCCGCGGTGGGGAACGCGTCCGCGTCGACGACCCGCGTGCGCGCCGCCGCGCCGTCGATGAGCAACGCGAGCTGCTCGCCGAGCTGTTCGGGGTCGGCGGCGCCGGCCTCACGCGCGGCGACGGTGAGCCGCGCGGCGACCGCCTGCTTGTACTCGCGTGCGTACCGGGACGCCGGGTGCTGCGGGTCGTGGAGTTCGACCGCGGCGGCGATGTAGGGGCACAGCGGCGTCGTGGGGGGGATGTCGAAGACGGCGAGGAGCCGTTCGCGGGGCGTGAGGTCCGCGCGGTCGAACACGCCGGACAGGACGGACGGGTCGAACCTGCGCAGGTATTCGGCGACGAGTTCGTCCTTGCCGGCGAAGTGCTGGTAGGCGGTGCGCTTGGACACCTCCGCCGCCGCGCACAGCTGGTCCATGCCGGTGCGGTTGATGCCCTGCTCGCGGAAGAGCCGCTGGGACGCACTGAGGATGCGCTCGCGCGCGCCGCGCCCCCGACGCCGGCCCGTGGGGCCCTTCTCCAGCTCCTGCTCCGACTCCGTCATGGCCCCATCCTACCCCGGCTCGGTAACGACCGGTGTACATAGTTTGCGCCCCGGCCCGCCGCCCCGTACCGTAAGCACACAGGACGGTGTACATAACGCCGTCCTCCCAGGTGCGCACGGCACCACAGGACCCGAGGGAGCGACCATGGGAAAGCTGGACGGCAAGGTGGCGGTCATCACCGGAGCCACCACCGGCATGGCACTGGCCGGCGCGAAGCTGTTCGTCGACGAGGGGGCGTACGTCTTCGTCACCGGCCGCCGTCAGGAGGCCCTGGACGAGGCCGTGAAGGAGATCGGCCGCAACGTCACCGGCGTCCGGGGCGACGCCGCCGACCTGGACGACCTGGACCGCCTGTTCGACACCGTCAAGCGGGAGAAGGGAAGCCTCGACGTGCTGTGGGCCAGCGCGGGCGGAGGCGAGCCGGCGCCGCTCGGCGAGATCACCGAGGCCCAGTTCGACACCTGGTTCGGGCTCAACGCCCGCGGCACCCTGTTCACCGTCCAGAAGGCCCTCCCGCTCCTCAACGACGGCGGCTCCATCCTCATGACCGGCTCCAACGCCTCCCTCGGCGCCTTCCCCGGCTGGAGCGTCTACGCCGGCAGCAAGGCCGTCCAGCAGGCGTGGGCCCGCATCTGGCTCAACGAGCTGAAGGACCGCCGCATCCGCGTCAACGTCCTGACCCCCGGCCAGGTGGCCACCGCCAAGCAGGAGGAACTCTTCGACGAGACGACCAGGCGCCAGTTCGAGTCGCTCATCCCCCGCGGGCAGATGGGCCGCCCCGACGAGATCGCCACCGCGGCGCTCTTCCTCGCCTCCGACGACTCCAGCTACGTCAACGGCATGGAACTCGTCGCCGACGGCGGCACCACCGCCATCTGAGCCGGCCTGCTCACCGTGGGCCTCGCCGACCACGGCGCGGGGAACCCGCACGTCGCCCCCGGCGTCGCCGAACCCTAGAGGCGGGAGGCCGCGCGGACCAGGTGGGCCAGGGGGAGGGAGCGGCTGTGCGGGGGCCAGGCGATGTGGGTCACGACCGGGGGCGCGTCGGTGAGGGGGACCGCCGCGTGCTCGGGCCACAGCCAGGAGCGGGCCGAGTCAGGGAAGACCGCCACCGCCCGGCCGAGGGCGATCAGTTGGGCGATCTGCGTGAGGTTCTCGATCACCGGGCCCCGGCCGGGCGGCTCGACGCCGCGGGCCGGCCAGCGGGCCAGCGGCAGGTCCGGGATGTCGGCGATCTCGTCCGTGGTCAGGGTCGCGCGAGCGGCGAGCGGGTGCGCGGCCGGCAGGATCGCGATCTGGCCCTCGGTGAGCAGCGGCTCGCTGTCGAACCCGACGAGCGAGTTGAACGGCATGTGCATCAGCGCCGCGTCCGCGCGGCCGTCGCGCAGCATGTCGCCCTGCTCGCAGATGTTGCACTGCAACACCTCGACCTCGACCGCGCCGGGCTCGGCGGCGTAGGCGGACAGCAGCTTGTCCAGCAGCTGGTGGGAGCTGCCCGTCTTCACCGCGAGCATCAGGCGGTTGCGCCGGCCGCCCGTACCGCTCCCGCCGCCGGCCCCGCCCGCGGCCGTGTCGTACGCCGCGCCATCGTCGTCCGCGCCGCCCGCCCTGCGGGTGCGGCGCGCCGCCGCCGTCGCCGCGTCGAGCGCCGCGCGGCCCTCGTGCAGCAGCACCTCGCCCGCCGCGGTCAGCGACACCCCGCGCCGGTTGCGTACCAGCAGCGTCACGCCCAGGCGCCGCTCCAACTGCTGGATCGCCCGGGACAGCGGCGGCTGCGCCATGCCGAGGCGCTCGGCCGCGCGGCCGAAGTGCAACTCCTCGGCGACGGCGATGAAGTACCTCAGCTCGCGGGTCTCCAGCGTGTCCACGCCACGGAACGCGTCCGCGCCGGCGCTCGCGCCCGCGGTCGAGGGAGCTGGTGCGACGCCCCACCGCGCGCCCGGGTGCGCATCCGCGCCGGAGTCCGAGCCCGAGCCCGAGTCCGCGCCCACGCCGAACTCCGTGCCCGCGGCCAAGCCCGCGCCCGCGTCCCTCGACGCCTCCGCCGCCC
>JAJSZB010000280.1:0-9304 GCA_050613715.1 Streptomyces sp. IBSBF 3018 | reverse complement strand
CCCCGCCGGGCCCGCGCCCCCCGGCGCGCCCGCCCCGCCCCCCCCCCCCCCCCCCCCCCCCCCCGCGGTGTGCCGGCCCGGTCAGGCGGCCGGCACGGGAGCCGCCGCGACGGGGGCGGCCGACACCAGCACGGGCACCTCACGGTGGCCGTTCATGATGAAGGTGCCCTGGGGCTCCAGCTCCCCCACGTCCACCGCCATCCGCAGGTCGGGGAACCGCGCGAACAGCGCCGGCAGCGCGATCGCGGCCTGGAGCGTGGCCAGCGGCATGCCCAGACAGCGGTGCGGGCCGTAGCCGAAGCCGAGGTTGGTCTTGTCCGCGCGGGTGATGTCGAACTCGCCCGCGGTCTCGCCGTGCAGCTCCGGGTCACGGCCGATGGCCGAGTAGCCGATCAGCACCAGGTCGCCCTTGGCGACGGTGACGCCGCCGATCTCGACGTCCTCGGTGGCGTAGCGGAACGGCAGCTGCGCCACCGCCCCCTCCTTGCGGACCGTCTCCTGGAACACCGCGTCCCAGTCGTAGCGGCCGCTGCGCACCAGCTCCAACTGGTCCGGGTGGGTCAGCAGGTCCAGCACGGCGTGCGCCAGCACGTTGGACACCGTCTCGGTACCCGCACCGAACATGAGGTGCAACGTGCCGACCGTCTCCTCGTCGGTCAGCGGAGTGTCGCCCTCCTCGCGCGCCGAGATCAGCGTCGTCGTCAGGTCGTCGCCGGGCTCGCGCCGCTTGGCCTCCACCAGGTCGGTCATCGCCGACTGCCACTGGTGCAGGTTCGCCTCCGCCTGCTCCGCACTGTTGGTGGTCTTGCTGTTGACCACCGAGCCCTGGAGCACGCCGGCCCGCGCGGAGTCGGGAACCCCGAACAGGTCGCAGATCACCGTCGCGGCGAGCGGGTAGAAGTAGCGGGACTTGACGTCGACGGGCTCGCCGGCCGGGGTGGCGGCGATGTCGTCGAGCAGCCGGGCGACGATCTTCTCGATCATCGGCCGCGCCTTCTCCACCTGCCGGGTCGTGAAGGCGTGCGAGACCAGCTTGCGCAGCCGGTCGTGGTCGGCGCCGTCATGGGTGTTCATGTTGTCCATGACGACCCAGGTGATGAGTTCCCAGTCGGGCGGCACTTCACCGTTGATGAATGCGGGCCAGTGCTCTCGGGCGTTCTTCGCGAAACGCGGGTCCACCAGAACGCTCTTGGCGATCTCGTAATTCGTGATCGACCAGGCGTGGAATCCTCCCGGGACCTCCACCAGGGTGACCGGGCCCTGGGCCCGGATGCGTTCGCCCTCGGCGTGTACATCCTGACCGGTGCGGTCAAGGACGATCGGGCACTTGCCCATGTGCGCCTCCACACGGATTCGGCAGTGTTTTCGGGTGCGCGTACCGAAAGCATAGGAATATGTGATGTCGCGGCTTTCTCCCTCCTTGCCGTCTATCGGGGGATGACCGCCGAAACGGCCGTCGGCCGGGGTACGACAGTTCCGGACTTGTGCTGCCCGCCGATGCGCGGAAGAGTTCTCGTGAGCATCGCCGCCCCGCCGGGCGGCACCGACGGGGAAGGACGAACGGACCGACCATGCCGCAGTACCTGCTGCTCATCCATGACAACGAGGCCGACTGGGACGCCGCCGACGAGGTCGAGCACCGCGCCCTGGACGAGGCGCACGAGGTCTTCAACCGCGAGCACGCCGATGTGATCGTGGCCAGCGCCCACCTGCAGCCGACGTCGACCGCCACGGTGGTCAGGGAGGACGGCCGGGGCGGGCACCTGGTGACCGACGGTGCGTACGCGGAGACCAAGGAGGCGCTCGGCGGTTACTACATCATCGACGTCCCCGACCTCGACGCTGCGCTCGCGGTCGCCAAGCGGCTGCCGTTCTTCGGCAAGGTCGGCGACGCGGCCGTCGAGGTGCGGCCGTTGTACTGAGGGCACGTCGTTGACCACGGGGAGGCGGGCGAGCGTCGCCGAGGCCGTCGCGGAGGCGCACCGCAGGCAGTGGGCCCTGGTGCTCGCCGCGACGGTGCGGGTCACCCGCGACCTGGACCTGGCCGAGGAGTGCGTCCAGGACGCCTACGCCAAGGCCCTGGTGGCGTGGGGTGACACGGGCATCCCGGACCGCCCGGGCGCGTGGCTGACGACCACCGCGCGCAACCGCGCCGTCGACATGATCCGCCGCGAGGCGTTTCTGCGCACCACGATCCCGCTGCTGGCGGGGGACGAGGCGGCCTACGACCCGCAGGACGGCGAGGACATCCCCGACGAGCGGCTGCGGCTGATCTTCACCTGCTGCCATCCCGCGCTGGCCCCGCAGTCGCAGGTGGCGCTGACGCTGCGGCTGGTGTGCGGGCTGACCACCGCGCAGATCGCCCGGGCGTTCCTGGTCGGCGAGGCCACGATGGCGGCCCGGATCACCCGTGCGAAGAAGAAGATCGCCGCGGCCCGGATACCGTATGTGATCCCGGACTCGGAGGAGCTGCCCGAGCGGATCGACGCCGTGCTGACCGTGGTCGACCTGCTGTTCACCACCGGCCACGTGGCCCCGAGCGGTCCCGACCTGGTGCACGCGGACGTCATCTCACGCGCCACCGACCTGGCCCGCACGCTGCGCGAACTGCTGCCCGGCGACGCGGAGGTGGCCGGCCTGCTGGCGCTGATCCTGCTCACCGACGCCCGGCGCGCGGCCCGGCTGGACACTTCCGGGGCACCGGTGCTGCTGGCCGACCAGGATCGGGCCCGCTGGGACCGCGCGGCGATCGCCGAGGGGCTGGTGCTGGTGCGCAGGGCGCTGCGCCGCCGCCCGCCCGGCCGGTTCGGGCTGCGCGCGGCCATCGCGGCCGTGCACGCCGAGGCGCCGTCCTGGGAGGCCACCGACTGGCAGGAGATCGTGGGACTCTACGACGTGCTGCTCAAGCGCTGGCCGACCCCGGTGACCGCCCTCAACCGCGCGGTCGCCATCGGCTTCGCCCGCGGCCCCGGGGCGGGCCTGACCGCGCTGGCGGAGCTGGCCGACGAACCGCAGCTGGCCGGGTACCCGTACGGCGCCGTGGCCCGCGGGGAGTTTTTGCGCCGGCTGGGCCGTACCGCCGAGGCCAGGTCCGCGTTCGAGGAAGCGCTGAAGACCACGGAGAACCTGGTCGAGCGCGACTCGCTGCGGGTGCGGATCGCCGAACTGGACGACTGACCCGCGGCGTTGGCCCGCCCGGAGAATCACACGAAGAACGAGTTGGGCTCCAGACCGCACAGCACCCGGCCGTACAGCTCCAGGTTGGTGCTCGGCAGGTTCATCGCGTGGATGGTGACCGCCTGGACGTCACGGCGGAAGCGCTGGATCGGCCGGTCCGCGAAGATCGACGACGCGCCGCTCGCCGAGGCGAGCAGCTCGACCGCCTCCGAGGCCAGCTGGCACACCCGGCCGACCGCCACCCGGGCGTACGCGCGCTCCTGGAGCGACCACGGTTCGCCGCTCAGCGCCTTGTCGTCCACCATGGCGGCGATCTTGCGGGCGTGGAACTCCGCTTCGTCGGTCTTCAACGCGGCCTCGCCCGCCTGCAGATGGGTGATCGGGGCGTCGGCCTGCCGCTCGTAGTCGGTGTTGGTGATCGGCCGGCCGGCGATCAGTTCCTGGAACTCCTCGGCCGCGCCACGCGCCATGCCCACGAGTTTTCCGCAGGTCGCGGCGGACACCGCGGCGGCCATCGGGGCGCGGTACATCGGCGAGGCGGCGTTGGTCTCGGAAGCGTACTGCTGCTGGAGCAGCGACGGGATCGGGATGTACCAGCCCGTCGGCACGAAGACGTCCTGCGCGGTCGCGGTGAGGCTGCCGGTGGCCTTCAGCCCCGCGACGTCCCAGTCCTCGACCGTGCGCATCGCGCTCATCGGTGCGACCGCCATCACCGGCAGCGGTCCGTCGGGCGTCGGCAGGATCGCCGACAGCAGCTTCCACCTGCTGTGTGCCGCACCGCTGTTGAACGCCCAGGAGCCGTTGACCACGATCCCGCCGTCGACCGGCTCGGCGGTGGCGGTGGGCGCGAACGTCCCGCAGATTCGCACGTCGGGGTCGGCGAACACCTCGTCCTGGACCTCGTCGGGCAGCAGCCCGACGTTCCAGGACATGATCCACCAGGCGACCACGTCGAAGGCCGCCGAGCCGTCCGCCCGGCCCAGTTCGATGCTCACGTCCACCAGCGTGGAGGTGTCGCACTCGAAGCCGCCGTAGCGGGCCGGCACCCGCATCCGGAAGATGCCGGCATCGGTGAGCGCACGCACGCTCTCGTCGGCCAGCCGGCCGTTGCGCTCGCCCCATTCGGCGTTGGCCCGCAGCACCGGCAGCAGCGCGGCGGCCCGCGCCTGCCACTCGGCCCGGTCGGGCCTCATCTCTGTTTCCACGGCGTTCCTCCTCGGTCCGTGCGGTCGGTCGGGTACGTCCTGCGGGGCTTGCGGTCGTCGGCGCCGCCGCGGCGGCCCGGCTCGGGTGCGCGCCGCGCTCAGGCCGACCGGCGCAGCACCGCGGCGAACGAGCGCAGGTCGGCCACGAGCAGGTCCGGCTCCTCCATGGCGGCGAAGTGGCCGCCGCGGTCGTACTCGTTCCACTGCACGATGTTGCTGAAGGCGCGCTCGGCGAACCGGCGGATCGGCTGGGCGGGGTCGCGCGGGAAGACCGCGACCGCCAGCGGCGTGGGCAGCGCGGGCAGCGGCGGGGGGAGGTTCGGTGCGGTCGGTAGCAGCGGCGCGTTGTCGTAGTACAGGTGGGCGGAGGAGGCGCCGCTGCCGGTGAACCAGTAGAGGCTGGCGTTGGTGAGCAGGCGGTCGCGGTCCACCGCGTCCTCTGGGACCTTCTGGACATCTGCCCACTCGTGGAACTTCTCCATGATCCAGGCGAGTTGGCCGACCGGTGAGTCGTTCAGCGCATAGCCGAGCGTCTGCGGCCTGGTCGCCTGCACCTTCATGTACGCGGACATGTCGTCGCCGAACAGCTGGAGCAGCCCGAGCCGGCGCAGTTCCACGTCGCTGAGGCCGATCAGGTCCTGCGGGTCGCTGCCGGGCAGCGTGATGAGGAAGTTCAGGTGCAGGCCCGCGACATGCTCGAAGTCCAGCCCGGCCAGGATCTGTCCGACCCAGGTGCCCAGGTCACCGCCCTGCACCAGATAACGATCGTAGCCCTGCCGGCTCATCAGCTCCGCCCACGCGCCCGCCACCTTGTGGAAGCTCCAGCCGGGTCCGGACGCCGGGTTGGAGAAGCCGAAGCCGGGCAGGCTCGGGATCACCAGGTGGAAAGCATCGGCCGGGTCGCCGCCGTACCGACGCGGATCGGTCAGCGGTCCGATGACGTCGGTGAACTCCACGAACGAGCCGGGCCAGCCGTGCGTCATGATCATCGGCGTTGCGTCCGGCTCGGGAGACCGCACGTGCAGGAAGTGGATCGGCGTGCCGGCGATCTCCGTGACGAACTGCGGGAAGGCGTTCAGCCGCGCTTCCGCGGCCCGCCAGTCGAACTCCGTGCGCCAGTACTCGGCGAGTTCGCGCAGGTAGTCCAGCGGAACCCCGCGCTCCCAGCCCGCGGCCGGCGACCCTGCCGTCCAGCGGGTGTCCGCCAGCCGTCGACGCAGATCGGCGAGGTCCGCCTCGGGAATTTCGATGCGAAAGGGCTTCATCGTGCCGTCCCTCCGAAGTCGCCGGCGCCTTTCGGCGCCTGACACACCTGCGAACCTATGACGACTTTATTGCCGGATTCGACAGGCTTCGAACGTTCCGGGGAATCTCCGCACAGAGTAGGCTTTTTTGAAGAAACGGAAACAGCAATATGAAAGAAGTATTCCGGACATCTCTCCCTAGCGTGAAGAATGGGATGGTGTTCAGGGCCGTTCTGCACGTTCCGAACCCTTTGCGACGGAGAGGAACCATCGTGGAGAAAAAAGCAGATCGCGCGGTCGTCCTGGGCGCCGGCATCGCGGGGCTGCTCGCCGCCCGCGCACTGTCCGGAAGCTACCGGCAGGTGACCCTGGTGGACCGGGACGATCTGCACGGCCCGGCCGAACCGCGAACGGCCGTCCCGCAGGGGCTCCACATCCATGCGCTCCTCGCCCGCGGCCAGCAGGCCCTGGAGGAGCTGTTCCCGGGCCTGACCGGCGAACTGGCCGCGGCCGGCGCGCCGGTCGGCGACTTCGGGGCCAATGTGAGCTGGTACTTCAGCGGCCGGATGATGCGGCGCACCAGCACGGGGCTGGTCTGCGTCGCGGCCGGGCGGCCGCTGCTGGAGCACACGATCAGGGCCAGGGTGCACGCGCTGCCGCAGGTCACCGTGCGCGACGGCACCGACGTGGTCGGCCTGGAGGCGCCGGACCCGTCCCGGGTCACCGGGGTACGGGTCCGCAGCCGCCGGCCCGGTTCCCCCGAGGAGGTGCTGCCCGCCGACCTGGTGGTGGACGCCACCGGCCGAGGCTCGCGCACCCCGCGCCTGCTGGCCGAACTGGGCTACGGCACCGTCCGACAGGAGCGGGTGGCGATGGATCTGACCTACACCACCTGCGACTTCGAGGGACCGCTCGACCCCGACCCGATCGGCGAGGACATCGCGCTGGTCGCGGTGGCCACGCCCGTCATGCCACGCGGCGCGATCTTCGCCCGGCTGCCCGACCGCTACTCACTGTCGCTCACCGGCGTCCTCGGCGACAGGCCGCCGACCGACCACGCCGGCTTCCTGGCCTACGCGGCCACGCTGCCGGTGCCGGAGATACACCGGGCGGTCCGGGAGGCGGTCCCGCTCGGCGAGCCGGCCACCTTCCGCTTCCCGGCCAGCGTCCGCCGGCGCTACGAGGAACTCGACCGCCTGCCGGACGGCCTGGTCGTGGTCGGCGACGCCGCCTGCGTCTTCAACCCGGTCTACGCGCAGGGCATGTCGGTCGCCGCTATGGAAGCCCTGCTGCTGGCCCGGCAGGTGGCCGAAGGCCCGCTGTCGCCGGGGCGGTTCATGGCCGACGTGGCGGCGCTGACCGACGCCCCGTGGGAGATGGCCGTCGGCGCCGACCTGGGCTTCCCCGGCGTGCAGGGCTTGCGCACCACGGACGTGCGGATGGGCAACAGCTACCTGCCGAAGCTCCAGGGCGCCGCCGCGGTCGACCCGGAGCTGTCCACGGCGTTCCTGCGCGCCGCCGGCCTGGTCGACCCGCCGCAAGCCCTGCTGCGGCCGGAGACCATGGCGCGCGTGCTGGGCGCCCGCGGCGCCTGACACGCGGGACCCGGGCTTCTGGGCGCGCAGGGGGCCGGAACCGCTCACCGCGGTTCCGGCCCCCTGCGCCGGGCGGATCCTCCGTGCGGCGCCCGCGGGCCCGGCTGCTCAGATGAACGCCGAATTGGGTTCGAGACCGCACAGCACCCGCCCGTACAGCTCGCGCGTGGCGCTCGGCAGGTGCAGCGAGTGGACGGTGATGGCCTGGAGGTTGCGGCGTATCCGCTGGATCACCTGGTCACCGTAGATCGACGACGCGCCGCTCGCTCCGGCCAGCAGGTTCACCGCCTCACTGGCCAGTTGCGGCACCCGGCCGCCCATCGCCCGCGCGTACGCCCGCTCGCGCAGCGTCCACTCCTCGCCGGTCTTGGCCTTCTCGTCGGCCATCGCGGCGATCCTGCGCGCGTGGAACTCGGCCTCGTCGACCTTCAACGACGCCTCGGCCAGCTGGAGATGGGTGATCGGGGCGTCGATCTGCCGCTCGTAGTCGGTGTTGGTGATCGGCCGCTCGGCGATCCTGGCGAGGAAGTCGTCGATCGCCGCACGGGCCATGCCGACGCTCTTGCCGCCGGTGGAGGCACCGACCGCCGTCACCAGCGGGGCCTGGAACATCGCCAGGCCCGCGTTGAGCTCCGAGTCGTACTCGCCCCGGGTGAAGGCCGGGATGCTCATGATCCGCGCGGTGGGCACAAAGACGTTCTCGGCCTCCACCGTAACGCTGCCGGTGCCGCGCAGTCCCGCCGAGTCCCAGTCGTCGAGCATCCGCAACTGGGTCATCGGCACCACGGCCATCACCGGCTCCGGCTCGCCGTCCGCGGTGGGCCGCATCACCGACAGCAGCTTCCAGTTGCTGTGCGCGGCACCGCTGTTGAAGCGCCAGGTGCCGTTGACGACGGCGCCGCCGCTCTTGGGCTCGGCGGTGCCGCCGATCACCAGTGTCCCGCAGATCCGTGCGTCCGGATCGGCGAAGACCTCGTCCTGCGCCTCGTCGGAGAACAGCCCGACGTTCCAGGAGGTGATCCACCAGGTGGCCAGACAAAACGCCACCGCGCCGTCGCCGCGGCCCAGTTCGATGCCCACGTCGACCAGCGTCGACCAGTCGGACTCGTAGCCGCCGTACCTGGCCGGCACCCGCAGCCGGAAGATCCCTGCGTCGGTGAGCGCCTGCACGGTCTCGTCGGCGAGACGCGCGTTGCGCTCCGACCAGTCGGCGTTGCGCCGAAGCACCGGGGCGAGGGCGGCTGCCCTTGCCACCACCTCGTCGCGGCCGGGCCTCACTTGGGTCTCCACGGATCGCCTCCTCGGTGCGCGCTCGGTGCACGCATTCCGCCGGATCGCCTGCTCGTCCCACGATGCGAAGCCTGACCGGCTTCCAGCTTCTCCGAGGGTGCCGTGGGCGATGCGGCGGACGGCCACGCCAAGGCCGGCGTCGGCGCAGGCGATCGGCAACAGCCTCCGGGGCCCGGGCGGGGGCGTCGCCCGGAGGCAGCGCCGTCCGCCCGGGGCGGTGGCTTTCCGCCCGGTCCCCGCGGCGGCTCTTCGGGCGGGACGGCCGGAGGCGCGGGCGAAGGTTTCCGGCCGTTTTCCGGTGTGGCGACGTGGCGGGCGGCGATCGGTCACCCACAGGACGAAGTGGGCTCCGGGCGGCCACGGGTGCTGCGGGCGGCTCGGCGTCGGGGGCCGACGCGCACCGGCGGGGCGGGTACGGCGCGGTGCGCGCAGGACGCGAGCGCACCGTGCGTGCGAGGGTGCGGCGTCCACGAGGATGCGGCACCGGCCGTCTCCGGGCCGAGGCCGCAGGCCGGCGGTCCGCGGCGGCGTCGTAGCCGCCGGCGCCGGCCGCCCGCGGGCCGGACCAGGCGCTGAACTGGCCAGACGTAGCCGGGTGTTCGGCCGGCGACGCCTACGTCCAGGGAAACGGTCCGGCGGGGGAACGGTCGGGACCGGGCGGCCGCCGGGCGGCCGGCGATGTTCTCGTCTGCGTCCCGGTGCCATGCGGCGGCCTCGGCGGCGCACCCACTGCGTCGCGAGGACGGCAGCGGGCGGAGCCGTCCGCCACCGGCGCCACGGGAGCCGGCGGGGG
>JAJSZB010000027.1:0-33005 GCA_050613715.1 Streptomyces sp. IBSBF 3018 | reverse complement strand
GGACCGGCCCGGGGGCGGCGGGGCCGGCGGCCCGCGGGATCACAGCCAGCCGCGGCGCTTGAACTGCCGGTAGAGCAGCGCGACGACCACGGCCATCACGCCGAGCGCCACCGGATAGCCCCAGACCTGGCGCAGCTCGGGCATGTGGTGGAAGTTCATGCCGTAGATGCCGGCGATCATCGTGGGCACCGCGGCCATGGCCGCCCACGCGGAGATCTTGCGCATGTCGTCGTTCTGCCGCACACCGACCTGGGTGAGGTGCGCGGCCAGGATGTCGGAGAGCAGCCGGTCGAGCCCCTCCCCCGCGTCCCCGGCGCGCGAGAGGTGGTCGGCGACGTCGCGGAAGAAGGCGCGGGTGCCGTCGCCGACGAAGGGCGTGGTGCCGGAGGCGAGCCGGGCCATCGGCTCGCTCAGCGGTCCGGTGGCCCGGCGGAACTCCAGCACCTGTCGCTTGAAGGCGTAGATCACCCCGGCCACCCGGGCCGAGTCGCCGCCGGTGGGCGCGAAGACCTGCTCCTCCAGCTCCTCCAGGTCGACCTGCAACTCCGCGGCGATCTCCAGGTAGTCGTCCACGACGCTGTCGCAGATCGCGTAGAGCACGGCGACCGGGCCGCGCCCGAGCAGCCGCGGGTCGTCCTCCAGCCGCTTCCTGACGTCCGCGGCGGTGGTCGCCTCGCCGTGCCGGACGGTGACCACGAAGGAGTCGCCGAGGAAGACCATCAGCTCGGCGGCGGTGACGGTGGCCGCCTCGTCGTCGTACGACAGCGGTTTGACCACGGTGAACAGGGCGTCGCGGTAGACCTCCATCTTGGGGCGCTGGTGGGCCTTGAGCGCGTCCTCGACGGCCAGCGGGTGCAGTCCGAACTCGGTGGCGAGCAGGTCGAACTCGTCGGGGGTCGGCTCGCGCATGCCGACCCACACGAAGGCGTCGGCGGCGTCCCGGGCCCGGGCGATGGCCTCGCGCAGCTCGCCCGGCCGCTCGTCGCGGCGCCCCTCGTCGTACACCGCCCAGTCCACGATCACCCGTGTCCGCCTCTCCTCGTCGCCGTGCCGCCCGCGCCCGCCGGGGCAACCCCGGGAGGACCGGGGGCGCGGCCTCGTGCCGTGGCGGGCCGCCCCGCGCCGTCGCGGGGACTCCCTGCACCTTCCCGCTCGGCGCGCGGTCATCCCGGCAGCCGCGCCCGGTCGGCGCGGGCCCATTGACAGCGGGGCCGCGGACACCAAATATGGGAGCGCTCCCACATGTGTGCGCACCCCCCACGTCCCGCCTGCCGAAGGTGAGAAGAAGCCGTGCACCTCCCAAGAGCCCAGTCCCGTGCGCCCTGGCGCGCCCGCGCCGCCGCGGCGCTGACCGTCTCGGCGCTGGGCGCCGCCCTGCTGGCCGGCGGGCCCGCCGCCGCGGACCCCGCACCGCGCGCCGACGCCGCGCCGGCCGCGGTGAACGTGACGGTGAACGCGGCCGAGGGCCGCGGCACCATCCCCGACACCGCCTACGGCCTCAACAGCGCCGTGTGGGACGCCCAGATGAACGCGTCGGACGTGCAGGGCCTGCTGCAGTCCGCGCACATCGGCGCGCTGCGCTATCCGGGCGGCTCGTACGGGGACATCTACCACTGGCAGGACAACACCGCGCCCGGCGGCTACGTCGCGCCCGGCACGGACTTCGACGCGTTCATGGGCACGGTGAAGAAGATCGGCGCGCAGCCGGTCCTGATCGCGAACTACGGCTCGGGCACGCCGCAGGAGGCGGCCGACTGGGTGCGCTACGCCAACGTCACCAAGGGCTACGGCGCGAAGCTGTGGGAGGTCGGCAACGAGCTGTACGGCAACGGGCACTACGGCTCGGGCTGGGAGCACGACGACCACGCCGACACCTCGCCCGCCGCCTACGGCCGCAACGTCGTCGCCTACGCCTCGGCGATGAAGGCCGTCGACCCGACGGTGAAGGTCGGCGCGGTGCTCACGATGCCCGGCAACTGGCCGGACGGGGTGATGGCCGGCGGGGAGAGCGCGGACTGGAACCACACGGTGATCCCGCTGGTCGCCGGCAAGGCCGACTTCGTGATCGTGCACTGGTACCCCGGCGGCTCCGACGCGGCACAGGCGCTCGGCACCACCTCCCAGCTGACCGGCGAACTCGCCCAGCTGCGGGCGCAGCTGGACGCGAACGGCGCGGCCGGGACGCCGATCGCGCTGACCGAGGTCAACTCCAACGTCGACGAGGACACCCAGCCGGACGCGCTGTTCGGGGCGGACGCCTACGCGACCGCGCTGGAGAACGGGGTGTTCACCGTCGACTGGTGGGACACCCACAACGGGCCGACCGCGATCAGCACCGCCCCGGACGGCGCGACCGACTACGGGGACTACGGCATCCTGTCCAGCGGGACCTGCGTGGGCAGCGTCTGCGAACCGCCGCTGGACACGCCGTTCCCGACCTACCACGCGATCTCCATGCTCAGCCGGCTCGGCCGGCCGGGCGACCAGCTGGTGGGCGCGGCCACGGACGATCCGCTGGTGGCCG
Source organism: Streptomyces sp. IBSBF 3018 (assembly GCA_050613715.1). GTDB lineage: Bacteria > Actinomycetota > Actinomycetes > Streptomycetales > Streptomycetaceae > Actinacidiphila. The sequence goes on along the minus strand of JAJSZB010000027.1, from coordinate 30,481 downwards.
CGCACGCGGCGCACCAGGCGAACGGCGACCTGAGCGTGCTGCTGATCAACAAGGACCCGGCGGCCGCCCGGCAGGTCGCGCTGCACTACTCCGGCTTCCGCCCCGACCCCGCGTCCGCGACGGTGGCGACCTTCCGGGACGGGGCGAGCGCCATCGACACCGCGACGACCACCGACACCGGCGCCGTGACCCTGCCGCCCTACTCGCTGACCACGCTCACGCTGCACCAGGCGGCGGGCACCGCGTCGGCGCTGTCCGCGCCCGGCGGGGTCCACGTCACGGCGGCCGACGCCACCTCGGCGACCGTCGCCTGGACCCCGTCGACCGGCGGCAAGGCCGACAGGTACGAGGTCTACCGGCAGGTCGGCGCGGTCAGCGAGTTGCTGGGCAGCTCCACCGGCGGGTCGGTCACCGTGCACAACCTCACGCCGGGCACCACGTACACCTGGAACGTCCTGGCGCGGGACTCCGTGGGACGGCTGTCGCGGCCCTCGGACCCGGTGACGGTGCGCACCGGCACCCCGGCGACCGCCGACTGCGCGGTGTCGTACCAGGTGACGGCCGGGTGGGGGAACGGCTGGAACGCGAACGTGACGGTCACCGACACCGGCCCCGCGCCGATCACCGGCTGGACGCTGGCCTTCCGCTTCCCGAGCACGGGCGAGTCGGTCACCGGCTTCTGGAACGCGAACGTCAGCGCGCAGGGCCAGGACGTGGTGGCGACCCCGGTGGACTGGAACGGCACGCTGGCCGCGCACGGCGGCAACTCGGTGAGCTTCGGCTTCACCGGGGCGAACACCGGCGCGAACCCGCCGCCGACGGTGTTCACCCTCAACGGCACGGTCTGCACGACGACCTGACCGGAGTACGGGACCGTCCGGTCCGGTCCGCTCGCCCGGTTCCCCGCCGTGGGGGGCCGGGCGGCGGGCGTCCGCCGCCCGGGTGCACCCGATTCGCCCACGGCGGGCGGCGCCCCGGCCCGCCTGCTGCGAGGATCACGACATGCTGGTGCAGGTGTGCCTGAACGGATCGCGGGACCGGGCGGTGTGCGAGGCGCTGCCGATGACCGCCCGGGAGCTGGGCGACGCGGCGGCCGAGGCGGTGGCCGCGGGTGCGCGGGACGTGCACCTGCACCCCAGGGACGGCGACGGCGCGGACACCATGGCGGCGGTCTTCGTGGACGCGGCGGTCGCGGCGGTGCGGGCGAGCGCGCCGGGCGTGCCGGTCGGCGTGACCACCGGCGCGTGGACCGAGCCCGATCCGGCGCGGCGCGCGGCGCTGGTGCGGTCCTGGTCGGTGCTGCCCGACCACGCGTCGGTGAACTGGCACGAGGAGGGGGCGGCGGCGGTCGCGGAGGCGCTGCTCGGCGTGGGGGTCAGGATCGAGGCGGGGGTGTTCTCCGGCACCGACGCGGTGGCGCGGCTGCGGGCGTGGCCGCACGCGGGGCGGGTGCTGCGGGTGCTGGCGGAGGTCACCGACATTGACGCGCGGACGGCGCGGGCCACCGCGCTGCGGCTGCTCGCCGAGCTGGCGGACGACGGCGGGGCCGCGGGCGGCCCGGCGGGCGGTCGTACGGGCAGCCGCGCCGGGTCCGGCGGCAGGGGGACCGGGGTGCGGCGCTCCGGATTCCGGGGCCGCGGGCTCGGCGGTGTGCCGGTGCTGCTGCACGGCGAGGACGGCGGCGCCTGGCCGGTGCTGCGGCTGGCCGCCGAGCGGGGCCTGGACACCCGGATCGGCCTGGAGGACGTGCTGACGCTGCCGGACGGCACGCCGGCGCCGGACAACGAGTCGCTGGTGCGCGCCGCCTTCGAGGTCATCGGACCCGGCGGTGCCGGGTCCACTCCAGCAGGCGGTCGGCGCTCCAGGTGGTGACGACGCGCTCGGCGGAGATGCCGGCCGCCTCCGCGCGGGCGCAGCCGCGGATCTGCCAGTCCAGCTGGCCCGGGGCGTGCGCGTCGCTGTCGACGGCGAAGAGCGTGCCGGCGTCGCGGGCCAGGTCCGTCAGCCGGCGCGGCGGGTCGAGCCGGTGCGGGCTGCTGTTCAGCTCCACCGCGACGCCCGCCCGGGCGCAGGCGGCGAAGACCTCCCCGGCGTCGAACGTCGACTCGGGCCGGGTGCGCTCGCCGATCAGCCGGCCGGTGCAGTGGCCGAGCACGTCGACCAGCGGGTTGGAGACGGCGGCCACCAGCCGCCGGGTGAAGGCGGGCGCGGCCATCCGCAGTTCGGAGTGGGCGGAGGCGACCACCACGTCCAGGCGGTCCAGCAGGTCGTCGCGCTGGTCGAGCGAGCCGTCCGGGAGGATGTCGCACTCGATGCCGGTGAGCAGCCGGAAGGGCGCGAGTTCGCCGTTGATCCGCTCGACCTCGTCGAGCTGGCGCAGCAGCCGGTCGGCGGTCAGGCCGCGGGCGATCTTCAGCCGCGGGCTGTGGTCGGTGAGCACCGTCCACTCGTGGCCGACGGTGTCACGCGCGGTGCGCGCCATGACCTCGATCGGGCTGCCGCCGTCCGACCAGTCGGAGTGCACGTGGCAGTCCCCGCGCAGCGCCGCCCGAAGGGCCCGGCCGCCCTCGGCGAGCGGGGTGCGGGCCTGCTCCTCCAGGTCGGCCAGGTAGCCGGGGACCCGGCCGGCCTCGGCCTCGGCGACCACCCGGCCGGTGGTGGCGCCGATGCCCTTCAGCCGGGTGAGGGAGCCGTCGCGGGCGCGCGCCCTCCGTTCGGCCTCCGGCAGCGCGGTGAGCACGGCGGCGGCGTTGCGGAAGGCGCGCACGCGGTAGGTGGGCGCCCCCGCCCGCTCCAGCAGGAACGCGATCCGCTCCAGCGCCTCGATCGGCTCCATGGTCAGCGCTGTTCCCGCCTCCCGGCCCGGCTAACGGGCCCGGGCGCGGCGTCACCCGTGCGGCGGACCGGCCCCCGCGGCGGCTCGTCCGGGGGCGGCCCGGTGCGATCGGCCGCGCCCGGATGCTGCCGCGTGCGGACGGCGCCGCTCAGACGTTGGGGACGTGCAGCGCGTCCCAGGTCTCCTTCCCCGGCGGCCACTTGAGCGCGTCGCCGCTCCAGCCCTTGTGGTGCTCGGTGTTGTACTTGCGCTGCCACGCCTCGTAGGAGGCGATGTCGCCGGAGCCGATCACGTCCTTGTTGGCGCTGCTGCTGTAGTGGTCGCAGCCCACCGCGACCAGCCGGTCGTGCATGGCGGCGACGATCGGCGAGCGGCGGCCGACGGTGAACCAGGCCGAGCCGGGGAAGGGCTCGTAGGCGGGCGCCGGGCCGCCCTTGGCCGCCCAGGCCCGCAGCAGCGCGGTGCTGGTGAAGTTGGCCACGTCGCGGTCGAGCCCGCCGGCCTCGCTGTACTGGTGGATCGTCCAGTGGTGCTCGACGCGGGGGTGGCCGGCGCCCGCGCCGGGGTCGGCGATCCACAGGCCGTCGCCGGCGAAGGAGGTGGTGTCGCGGTTGAGCCAGAAGTCGCGGTTGCAGTACAGCAGTACGCGGTTGTGCGGCATCTCGGCCTGCACGTGCTTGATCCAGGCGTCCTTGTCGGCGCCGGAGACGCCGGCGTCCTCCCAGTCGAAGGCGAGCACGTCGCCCGCTTTGGGCGCGGCCTGCTTGAGGAAGTAGGCGGCCTGCGCGGTCATCGATCCGGGCCGGGCGAAGTGGTAGTGGCCGACGACCAGGGAGTGGGCGCGGCCGGTGGCGATCTGGCCGGCGTGGTGCGGGTTGACGTAGCTCGTGCCCTCGGTGGCCTTCACGAACACGAAGCCGAGTCCCGCGGTGCTGTAGGAGGTGCTCTGGTAGGAGGCGACGTCGATTCCGCTGACGGTCATGGGGCGGTTCCTTTCGCCCGGGCGCGGCGGTGGTGCGCGCGGCGCGCCAGGGTGGTGGCGGTGTGCGGCGGTACGGCGCGTGCCGCGGCCCCGGGTCGGGGGCCGCGGCGAGGAGCGCCTACTCCTTCCGCTACACCGCCGCGGACCGCTTCGAACCCCCCGGCCGCGGTTTGTTGCCGATCCCGCACATTCGACGGGCGCCTGCGCGCGCCGGAGCCGAACTTCCGTACGGTTCAGGAGTGTTCGCCCGAATTCCGGGTCCGGTGGGCGGTCGGCGTCCCGGCGGGGCGGCCGCGGCTCAGCGCACCGGCCGGCCGCCGCGCAGCCGCCGGTAGCCGTAGAACAGGTCGGCGGCGAACAGCACGACGGCGATCACCAGCAGCCAGAGCAGGCCGCCGACCACCGCGCCGATCAGCCCGAGGACCATGGCCACGATGATCAGCGAGAGGAAGAGCGTCATCGTCCTGTCTCCTTCACGGGCGGCGGCGCGGCGGTGCGGGCCGTGCGGTCGGTACGGCGGAGAGCGCGGCGGGCACGGGTGCGGGGGGTAAGGCGGTCAGCGGCGTGCCAGCTGCCGCACCCCTTCCGCACCCGGCTTGTACGGCAGCCCGTAGTGCTGGAAGATCGCCTCCTCGTCCTCCACCGGCAGGACGTCGTCCGTCCCGATGGAGGGGGCCGACTTGACCAGCGCCTTGGTGTACGGGACGCGCACGTAGCCGGGGCCCGCGGTCACGTCGTCCACCGGCACGAAGACCAGCCGGTGCCGGGTGGGCAGCCCGGTGCGCACGGTGGCCATGGAGGGCTCGTCGGTGCCCGTGTCCACGTAGACCGCCTCCAGCACACCGATCTTGTTGTTCGACTCGTCGACCACGTCGTGGTCGCGCCACTCGCGCAGATCAGCGGGTCGGATCATCGCTGCCCTCCTCGGTTCGCCCGGTCGCGGGGGCCCGGCGCCCTCGCGGGTCGCCTGCCCCGGCCCCCGGTGGTTACGCCTGTCAGCCGGTGCTCACCTCGTGGCGGTCGCCTCCCCAGAGCGTGTGGAAGGAGCCGTCGCGGTCGGTGCGCCGGTAGGTGTGCGCTCCGAAGAAGTCGCGCTGGCCCTGGGTCAGCGCTGCGGGCAGCCGCTCGGCGCGCAGCGCGTCGTAGTAGGCGAGCGCGGCGGAGAAGCCGGGCACCGGGACGCCGCCGGCCACCGCGGCGCCGATCACCGCGCGCCAGTCCTCCTGCGCGGCGCCGATCTCCTCGGCGAACCGCTGGTCGGACAGCAGGCTGGGCAGGTCGGGACGGGCGTCGTAGGCGGCGGTGATGCGGTCGAGGAAGGCGGCCCTGATGATGCAGCCGCCGCGCCAGATCGCGGCCACCCGGCCGGGGTCGATGTTCCAGTCGTAGGCGTCGCTGCCGGCCTGGATCTGGTGGAAGCCCTGGGTGTAGGAGACGATCTTGGAGGCGTAGAGCGCCTGTTCGACCTGGTCGGCGAAGGCCTCGGCGTCCTTGCCGCCCAGTGCGGTGGCGCCGGGTCCCGGCAGGGCGCGGGAGGCCGCGCGCAGGTCGGCGTGGCCGGACAGCGAGCGCGCGAACACCGCTTCGGCGATGCCGGACACCGGCACCCCGAGGTCCAGCGCGGTCTGCACGGTCCAGCGGCCGGTGCCCTTCTGCTCCGCCTGGTCGGCGACCACGTCCACGAAGGGCCGGCCGGTCGCGGCGTCGGTGTGCGCGAGGACCTCGGCGGTGATCTCGATGAGGTACGAGTCGAGCCGGCCGGTGTTCCAGGTGCGGAAGACCTCGGCGATCTGCGCCGGCTCGTAGCCGCCGATCGACCGCAGCAGGTGGTAGGCCTCGGCGATGAGCTGCATGTCGGCGTACTCGATGCCGTTGTGCACCATCTTCACGAAGTGGCCGGCGCCGTCCGGGCCGATGTGCGCGGTACAGGGGCTGCCGTCCCCGGCCTTGGCCGCGATCCGCTCCAGCAGCGGGCCGAGCGAGGCGTAGGACTCCTCGGAGCCGCCGGGCATGATGGACGGGCCGTTGAGCGCGCCCTCCTCGCCGCCGGAGATGCCGGTGCCGACGAAGTGGATGCCCTGCTCGCGCAGTTCGCGCTCGCGCCGGCGGGTGTCCTCGTAGTGGGCGTTGCCGCCGTCGATGATGACGTCGCCGCGTTCCAGCAGCGGCGCGAACTCGCGGATCACCGCGTCGGTGGGCTCGCCCGCCTTGACCATGATGATCAGCCGCCGCGGCCGCTCCAGCGAGGCGACGAACTCCTCGGCGGTGGCCGCCGGCACGAACGCCCCCTCCTCGCCGTGCTCCTCCATCAGCGCGTCGGTCCTGGCCCTGCTGCGGTTGTGCACGGCCACGGTCAGACCGTGGCGGGCGAAGTTCCTGGCGAGGTTGCTGCCCATCACGGCCAGCCCGGTGACGCCGATGTCCGCCGTTGCGCTCATGCGATTCTCCCCGAGAGATCTTGGTGCCGCTCGCTGCCAGTATGGGCAACCGCGCGGCGGCGGGGATTGTTTCGTACCGCCGAACGGGCTCCGGTCCGTCATGACGCGTCGGTGCGCGGGAAGACGAACTCGTCGAGGACCATGCCGAGCGCGGCGGCGGCCGGGATGGCGACGAGTCCGCCGATGACGCCGAGCAGCGATCCGCCGGCCAGCACCGCGACGACGGTGACCACCGGGTGCACGTTCACCGCGAACTTCATCGCGCGCGGCATGATCAGGTAGTCCTCGGCGACCCGGAAGGCGACGTAGAAGACGGCGGTGGCCAGCGCGACGGGCAGCGACACCGACAGCGCCACGAAGCTGACCACCACTCCCCCGACGGTGGAGCCGACCACCGGGATCATGTCCATCAGCGCGACGAAGAAGCCGAGCGCCGCCGGGTACGGCACGCCGATCGCCTCGCACCACACGAAGGTGGCCAGACCCGCGACCGCGGAGGTGACGATGTTGCCGAGCATGAAGCGGCCGACCCGGCCGAGGATCTCCTCCGCCACCCGTTCGGCGCGGGCCCTGCGGGTGCCGGGCACGAAGCGGTAGCAGAACCGCTTGATGGCCGGCAGCGCGGTCATCACGTAGAGGGTCACGGTGATCACCACGACCGTGGAGGTGAGGGCGCCGACCACCAACCGGCCGGCGCCCAGCACTCCGCCGGCCAGGTCGGAGCCGCCGAGCCCGGCGCCGAGCTGGGCGCGGGCCTTCTCGATGACGTGGTAGTGGTCCTCCAGCCGGCCCAGCGCGGAGCGGTGGTCGCGCAGTTGGCGGCGCCAGCGCGGCACGCCGTCGGTGAGCGCGGCGATGGCCGCGTTCACCGGCGGGATGACCAGGGCGACGAAGCCCGCCAGCACCGCGGTGAGGACCAGCACCACGCCGGCCACCGCGCAGCCCCTGGGCAGCCCGCGCCGGCACAGCCAGGCGACCACCGGTTCCAGGCTGACCGCGATGAAGCCGGAGAGCAGCAGCAGGGTGAGCAGGGTGCTCAGCTGCAGTACGGCCTGCGCCAGCGTCCAGGCCAGGACCGCGCCGAGGGCGGCGGTGAAGCCGGCGGCGAACCACGAGCGCCGCGCGGGCGCGCCGCGCGCTCCGGGTGCCGCGCGGCCCCTGCGGCCCCCGCGGCGGGAGGGGCCGTCCGGCAGGGGGCCGGGTGCGGCGGAGTCGGGTGCGGCGGTCGGTACGGCTCCCCCGGCGCCGGGCGTCCCGGGCCCGCCCGGGGCCGGAGCGGCTGCCGGGGCCGGGCGGCCAGGGGTCGTAGCGACCGGGGCCGGTGGTCCGGGGGCCGCCGCGACTGCCGGTGCTGCGACGGCGGCGGCGTCGGCCGGTGTGTCGGGCATGGCGGCGTCTCCTCGGGGCGGTGGACCGGGTCACCGGCATCAACGCCGGGCCGGGCCGGACGTCACGTCGCCGCGGCGACGGCCACTCAGGTGGCGCCGGGGCCCTCACCCGGCTGCTCCCCCTCGGCCTGCTCCTTGAGGAGTGCCAGCCGCTCGTCCCAGGTGCGCGCCAGCCGGGTCATCCAGGAGGCGGTGGCCACCAGCGGTTCGGTGCGCACCGTGAAGAGCACCTCGCGCCCGGAGCGGTGGCCCGAGACCAGCCGCGAGCGTTCCAGCACCGCCAGGTGCTGGACCACCGCCTGCCGGGAGACGGTCACCTCGGCGGCGAGCGCGGTGGCGCTGGACGGGCGGCGCCCGGCCAGCAGCTGCAGCAGGCGCCGCCGGGTGGGGTCGGCGAGCGCGCCGAACACGCCGTCGACGTCCGGTACGTCCGCGGGTCCGCTGCCGTCCGCGGGTCCGCTGCCGTCCGCGGCCCGGGGCGGCGGCGTGCTCATGCCTGCTCCGGCCCGCCCGCGGGGGCCGTCGCCCGCTGGGCGCGGTCGCGCAGCGAGTCCAGCTCCAGCCGCCAGCCCTCGGTGTTGCCGCGCCAGCCCTCCTCGCGCACCTCCTCGGGCGCGTCGAGCGAGGCGAAGCCGCTCTCGGTGACGGTGACGCGGACCCCGCCGCCGTCGGCCGGCGCGACGTCGAACTCCACGAGGGTGCTGCGCCCGGGCTCCGGGTCCTGGCCGGGGAACTGGCTGGCCCAGCGGAAGGCGGCGTAGGTGCGCGGGTCCAGCCGCACCACCTCCACCGGGTAGCGGCCGTGCTTCGCGCTCTCCCGCACGGTCCGGTGGCCGGGGGTGCGGTCGACGGGCGGCTCGACGTCGGCGGGCACCCACCAGCCGGGGCGGGTGACCAGGTCCCAGACGCGGTCGAGGCCGGCGTCGATGACGATGTCCCTGACGATGCGGTCTTCCATGGCGGTTCCGTTCCGTTCGTCGTGCTCCGCGGCCCGCACGCCCGTCCGCGCGGCGCGAGGAGGCGGAGGAAAGTGCAAGGCTTTGCTTGCACGTCCATGCTGACACGGCGCAGACCCATGTGCAAGCGACTGCTTGCACATGGGTGGCGTGGCGGGGAGGCGGGCACCAGGGCCGGCGAGGCGGGACGCGCGGGGAAGCGGCGGGACGCGGTGCGGCGGCTGTCCGGGACGGGTTCAGCGGGGCGCGGGACCGTGCGGTCCGTACAGGTCGCGGTAGGAGGGGAAGCGGCCGGCGGGCGTCTCGACGGTCTGCGCGGTGAGGATCGCGTGCAGGACGGCCCGGGTGAGGGCGTCGGCGCCGGCGGCGAGGATCCCGTCGAGCGCGCCGGCCTCCCGGTGGACGCCGAACGCCGGGTCCGCGGCGGTGTGTTCGGCCGGTCCGGGCGGCAGCAGCGGGCGGGTCCCGGTGGACATCGCGAAGACCGTGTCGCCGTCGGACAGCAGGTGCGCCGGGCGCACCGCGCGGGCGAGCCCGTCGTGCGCGCTGCCGGCGAGCTTCTGCGCCTGGGCACGGCTGAGCGCGGCGTCGGTCGCGACGACCGCGAGGGTGGTGTTGAACGGGCCAGGGCCGGGGCCGGCGTCTCCGGTCCCGGCAGCGGACCCGGCACCCGTCCCGTCACGGGATCCGGCACCGGCACCGGTCCCGGGCGCGGCTGCCGGCGCGACCCGGGCCTCTGCCTCCGCCTCCGCCGCGATCAGGTGCCGCGCCCGGGACAGCGCCCGCGCCGGCAGCGGCGCGCCGTCGAGGCCGAACTCGTCCGCCCACGCCGGCCGGGCGCCCCACAGCGCGCCGGTGTCCGGGTCGACGGCCGAGCCCGCCGCGTTGACGACCGCGAGCGCCGCGACCGTGACGCCCGAGGGCAGCACCGTGCTCGCCGTGCCGACGCCGCCCTTGAGGCCGCCGGCGACCGCGCCCGTTCCCGCTCCGACGCAGCCCTGGCCGACCGGCTCGCCGGGCCGCGCCGCCGCGGCGGCCTCGACCGCGGCGCGGCCCATCGCGGCGTCGGGCCGCGCGTGCCAGTCGCCGCCGCGGCCGAGGTCGAACAGCGCGGCGGCCGGGACCACCGGCACCACCCTGCCGGGGCCGCCCACCGGGAAGCCGCGCCCGTGCTCCTCCAGCCACGCCGCCACGCCGGACGCCGCGTCGAGCCCGAAGGCGCTGCCGCCGGCGAGCACCACCGCCTCGACGCGCTGCACCAGATTGCGCGGGTCCAGCGCGTCGGTCTCCCGGGTGGCGGGGCCGCCGCCGCGCACGTCGACGGCGGCCACCGCGCCGCCCTCGGGCGCGAGCACCACCGTGACGCCGCTCAGCCAGCCGCCGCCGACCCGCTGCGCGTGCCCGACCCGCAGGCCGGCGACGTCGCCGAGCCCGTTCGCGGGACCGGGGCCGGGACCGGGACCGGGACCGGGAGCAGGGGCCGCGCCGGCTCCGCCTCCGGCGCCGCGCCCGGGATCGGCCGCGCCTCCACGTCCGTGTTCACCGTCGTCCATGCACCGATCATCGCGCGGGCGCGCCCGCGCCGCCCCCGTCGCGCTGCTCCCCGTCCTCGCCGGCCTCCAGCAGCGTGGCCGCGGCGCCGACGATCAGCGGGTCGGGGGTGCCGACCACCTCGTCGTCGCGGTCGGTGTAGTCGAAGCGGGCCAGCACGCTGCGCATGGCCTCGACCCGGGCCCGCTTCTTGTCGTTGCTCCTGACCACCGTCCAGGGCGCGTACGCTGTGTCGGTTTCCTGGAACATCGCGACCTTCGCCCGCGTGTAGTCGTCCCACCGGTCGAGCGACGCCAGGTCCATCGGGCTGAGTTTCCACTGCCGGACCGGGTCGACCTGGCGGATGGTGAACCGGGTCCGCTGCTCGTTGCGGGACACCGAGAACCAGAACTTCACCAGGTGGATCCCGTCGTCGACGAGCATCCGCTCGAACAGCGGCGCCTGCCGTACGAAGCGGCGGTACTCCTCGTCGGTGCAGAACCCCATCACGCGCTCGACGCCGGCCCGGTTGTACCAGGACCGGTCGAACATCACGATCTCCCCCGCCGTGGGCAGGTGCGCGACGTAGCGCTGGAAGTACCACTGGCCGCCCTCGCGCTCGGTGGGCTTCTCCAGCGCGACCACGCGCGCGCCGCGCGGGTTGAGGTGCTCCACGAAGCGCTTGATGGTGCCGCCCTTGCCGGCCGCGTCGCGCCCCTCGAAGACGATGACGATGCGCTGCCCGGTCTCCTTGACCCAGCTCTGCAGCTTCAGCAGCTCGATCTGCTGCATCCGCTTGTGCAGGTCGTACTCGGGGCGCTCCATGCGCGCCTCGTACGGGTAGTTCTCCCGCCAGGTGTCGACGGCGCTGCCGTCGGGGCGGATCAGCACCGGGTCGTCGTGGTCGGAGTAGTCGACGCGCATGCCGGCCGGCAGCGCCTGGGCGCCGATGCCGGCGCCGTCGTCGGTGGTCACCTGCCGTCTCCCGCCTTCCGCCGCGGTCAGTGGAACTGGGGGATGATCAGGTACAGCCCGTAGAGCACGGCGCACGCGCACACCAGGAAGCACGCGCCGGCGCCGACGAGCTGGACCGAGCCCTCGGAGCCGTGCTCCCGCGCCTCCTGGCGGTCGGCCAGCGCCCACACGCCGAGCGCGAAGACCACCACGACGCCTACCGTGGCGCCGACGCTGACGCCGGCCACCTCGGCGAGGTTTCCCCACTTCACGTCCATCAGGTTCTCCCGGTTCGCCGCGTCTGTCAGGTCAGGCGCCGGCGGCGGCCGGCGCGCGGACCCCGGTGGCGGAGGCGTTGTTGACGTTGTCCGCGTGCACCGGGTCGCGCCGGGACAGCACCACGATGACGAGGGCGACGGCCGCGGCGGCCAGCGCGATCAGCACGATCCCGGTGGTGCCGCCGTGCACCACGACGCCGGCCGCGACCGCGCCGACGGCTGCGGCCGCGGGCAGCGTCACCAGCCAGGCGAGCGCCATCTGGCCGGCGGTGCCCCAGCGGACCTCGGCGAGCCGGCGGCCGACGCCCGCGCCGAGGATGCCGCCGGAGCACACCTGGGTGGTCGACAGCGCGAAGCCGAGGTTGGCGGAGGTCAGGATGACGGCGGTGGACGCGGACTCGGCGGCGAAGCCCTGCGGGGACTCGATGTCCACCAGGCCCTTGCCCATCGTCCTGATGATCCGCCATCCGCCGATGTACGTCCCCAGCGCGATGACCAGCCCCGCGGTCAGGATGACCCACACCGGCGGGTCCGCGTCGTGGCCGAGCGCGCCGCAGGAGATCAGCGCGAGGGTGATCACGCCCATCGTCTTCTGCGCGTCGTTGGTGCCGTGGGCGAGGGAGACCAGCGACGCGGAGGCGATCTGCCCGGCCCTGAAGCCCTTGGAGACGGTGCCGGACTCGGCCCGCTGGGTGATCCGGTAGGCGAGGTAGGTGGCGATCAGCGCGGCGACGCCGGCCACGACGGGCGAGGCGACCGCGGGGATCAGGATCTTCTCGACCACCTTGTCGAAGTGCACGCCGTGCCGCCCGGCGCCCACCCACACCGCGCCGATGAGCCCGCCGAACAGCGCGTGCGAGGAACTCGACGGCAGCCCGAGCAGCCAGGTCATCAGATTCCACATGATCGCGCCGACCAGCCCGGCGAAGATCATGCCCGGGGTCACCAGCGAGTCGTCGACGATGCCGCCGGAGACGGTCTTGGCGACCTCGGTGGACATGAACGCGCCGGCCAGGTTCAGCACCCCGCTGACGGCGACGGCGATCTTCGGCCGCAGCGCGCCGGTGGCGATGGAGGTCGCCATCGCGTTCGCGGTGTCGTGGAAGCCGTTCGTGAAGTCGAAGGCCAGGGCCGTGACGATGACCATGGCCACAAGGAAGGTGATGTGGTCCATCACCCCACCCAAGCAGCGCCAGGCGTACGGGCAGGGACGCCCGTGTGAAGGTGCGGTACGCGCCAGGCGTCGGCGCGTGGTCCCGACCGGCCGCCGCGTACGCGCGTCCGCCCGGCCACCGGCCGGTCCCGGTCAGTCCCGGTCAGTCCCGGTCAGTCCCCGGCCGGGTCCGCGGCCCCGAAGAGCACCCGGAGCGTCACCAGGCGGTTGGCCCGCACGTGGGACAGCGCGGCCGCCCGGGCGCGGCCGGCGTCGCCGGAGGCGATCGCCTCGACCATCCCGCGGTGCTCGTCGAGCAGCTTGGGCCAGGCGTCGTTGCGCCGGGTGAGCCAGCGCAGGCGGCCCTCGACCGGTTCCAGGGCGGCGGTGAGCAGCGAGTTACGCGCGGCGGCGAGGATGCGGTCGTGGAAGGCGGTGTTGATCTCGGTGATCTTCTCCGCGTCGCGCGCGGCAGTGGCGCGGGCCGCCTGGTCGATCAGGTCGTCCAGGGCGGCGATGTCGGCGGGCACGGCGCGGCGGGCGGCAAGTCCTGCGGCGTGCACCTCCAGCGCCTCGCGCAGTTCGAACAGCTCCTCGACGTCAGTGCGGGTCAGTTGCCGCACCACCAGCCGGCGCGGGGACTCGGCGACGACGAAGCCCTCGGCGACCAGCGCGCGGATCGCCTCGCGGACCGGGACCCGGGAGACCGCGTGGCGCTCGGCCAGCTCCCGCTCCACCAGGCGGTCACCCGGCTGGAGCTCGCCTGCGACGATCGCACCGCGCAGTTCGGCGAGCACCCGCTCGCGGGCGGCCGCCAGTCGCCGCTTGGGCTGCTCGGCCCCCATCCACACGCTCCTCGATCAACCCCGGATCGGCCCCGTCGCCCGCATCAGCGTAACCGGAGCAGCCGGCCGGGACCGCGCCCCACCTCTTCGTCGCGTACGCGTCAGGCGTAACACGGATGTTGCGCGGGCGACACCACGGGCGGCGCCGTGGCCGCCACGATGACACGCACGAGTTTGGTATACCAAACCTCGCGCGGCGGGGTCCCGCCCGCCGGTCCGCTCCCACCCCGCGGAGGCAGCCGTGTCCGCCCACGACCTCTCAGCACCCGACTCGCCGACGGCCGCGCCGCCCGCCGGCCCGGAGCCCGTACCGCCCACCCTGCCCGCAGGCGCCCACCCGCGGCTGGTGAACGAGGACCTCGCGCCGGCCGCGGACCGCAACTGGCGCTCCTTCGACCTGTTCGCCATGTGGATGTCGGACGTCCACAACCTCGGCAACTACACCTTCGCAGCCGGCCTGCTGGTGCTCGGGCTGAGCGCCTGGCAGATCTTCTCCTCGCTCCTGGTCGGCTTTGCGATCATCTTCGCCGGCATGAACCTGATGGGCCGGATCGGCCAGCGCACCGGGGTGCCGTTCCCCGTGGTGGCCAGGATCGGCTTCGGCGTGTGGGGCGCGAACCTCCCGGCGCTGATCCGCGCGGTGATCGCCATCATGTGGTACGGCATCCAGACGTACCTGGCCTCGGTCGCCATCGACGTGCTGGTGCTCACCGCCCGTCCGGGGCTGGCGAGTTGGACGCACCACTCGTTCCTGGGCCTGAACGCGCTCGGCTGGGCGTCGTTCCTGACGCTGTGGGCGGTGCAGGGGCTGATCATCAGCCGCGGGATGGAGTCCGTGCGGCGCTTCCAGGACTTCTGCGGCCCGGCGATCTGGGTGGTGATGATCGCGCTCGCGCTGTGGGTCCTGGCCAAGGCGCACTGGAGCATCCCGCTGACCCACACGCCGCACCCGGTGTCCACCGGCGAGCAGGTCCGCCAGTGGTTCGGGGCGATCGGGCTGATCCTGGCCACCTACGGGACGCTGATGCTCAACTTCTGCGACTTCTCCCGCTTCGCGCCCGACGAGCGCACCGTGCGGCGCGGCAACTTCTGGGGCCTGCCGATCAACTCCACGGCGTTCGCGCTGCTCTCGGTCATCGTCACGGCCGGCAGCATCAAGGTCTACGGGCGGGCGATCACCGACCCGGCGCTGCTCATCGCCAAGGTCGGCAACACCGCCGTGCTCGTGGTCGGGGCGCTCACGTTCGCCATCGCCACCATGGGCGTCAACATCGTGGCGAACTTCGTCTCGCCCGCGTACGACCTGGCCAACGTGTGGCCGCAGCGGATCACCTTCCGGGCCGGCGGCCTGATCAGCACGGTGGCCGCGCTGCTGGTGACGCCGTGGAACCTGTACTCGAACCCCAACGTGGTGAACTACTTCCTGGGCGGCCTGGGGGCGTTCCTCGGTCCGCTGTTCGGGATCATCATGGTCGACTACTACCTGGTCAAGCGGGGCCGGGTGGACGTGGCCGCGCTGTTCGACGCGGGTCCCGAGGCGCCCTACCACTACCGGCGCGGGGTCAATCCGAAGGCGCTCGCGGCCTTCGTGCCGACGGCGGCGGTCGGCGCGGTCGTGGCGCTCGTGCACCGCTTCTCCCAGGTCGCCCCGTACTCGTGGTTCATCGGCACGGCGAGCGCGGCGCTGCTGTACCTGGCGCTGAACCGGGCCGAGGCCGCGGCGGGGCGGCAGGCTGCGGCGGACGCCGCCCGAGGGCCGGCCCCTGACGCGGCGGTCGACGCGGCGGCGGCCGGGACCGCGGGCTGAGGCCGCGGATGCGCCTCGCGGTGGCGAACTGCAACACCACCTCGGCGATGACCGGGCAGATCGTGCAGGGCGCCCGGGCGGCGGCCGCCCCGGGCACCGTCGTCACCGGGCTCACCCCGGACTGGGGGCCGGAGTCCGCGGAGGGCTGGCTGGACAGCTACCTGTCCGCGGCCGCGGTGCTCGACACACTGCGCCGACTGCCCGAGCCGGTGGATGCGGTGGTGATGGCCGGCTTCGGCGAGCACGGCAGGGAGGGCGCGCGCGAGCTGCTGGACGTGCCGGTGGTGGACATCACCGAGGCGGCCGCGCACCTGGCCTGCCTGCTCGGGCGGCGCTACGGGGTCGTCACGACCCTGCTGCGCACGGTCGGCCTGATCGAGGACAGCCTGCGGACGGCGGGCGTCGGCGAGAACTGCACGGCCGTCCAGGCCGCCGGGGTCGGCGTGCTCGACCTGGAACGGGACGAGGAGGCGACGGCGGCGGCGTTCGTCGCGGCGGGCCGCCGCGCGCTCGCCGCCGGCGCGGAGGTGTTGGTGCTGGGCTGCGCGGGCATGACCGGGCTGGAGCGCCGTGTCACCGCCGCCTTGGGCGTCCCCGTCGTGGACGGTGTGGCCGCCGCGGTCCGGCTGGCCGAGTCGCTCGTCGCGCTCGGCCTCGCCACCAGCCGCGCCGGCTCCTACGCCAAGCCGCTTCCCAAGCACCGGACCTGGCCCGTGCCGCCGCCCTGACGGCCGCTCCCGCCGACGTGCCGGCCCGTCCGTCCCGCGCCGCCCCCCCCGGGGGGGCGCATCCTCGACGGCCCGCACGACGGCCCGAGGCCCGGTGCGCCGCGTGTCCGCCGCCAGGGCCGGCGGCGCGCTGCGGGCCCGGCGGCAGCTGGAGCGGGATGGACGGGCCGGGCGAGGCCGCGGGGACGCCGAGGCGGCGGCCGGCGGCGGGGTCGAGGAGGCTGCCGAGGGGGGACTCGCGCTGCCAGACCTGGGCGCCGACCGCGGGGCGGCCAGGGCCGGCGACGGAAGGAAGCGTCCGTGGCACGGCGGCACGGTGCCGCGCCGGGTGCCCACACCCGTGCTGACGGTGCGTCAGCGGTAGAGCCGGACGTCGGCCACGCTCCACCAGTTGCCGGCCGTGCCGGTCTGGGTGACGCGGACGTAGCGCGCGGCGGTGGGCCGCAGGTCGGCGGTGGTGAGCTGGCCGGTGCCGGTGCCGCTCGCGGCGGTGCGCCAGTGCGTGCCGTCGTCGCTGAGCGAGACCTGCCAGCCGCGCGCGTAGTCGCCGAGGTTGTCGCCGCTGTCGACGGCGACCCGGCGGAACGCGGTGCGCCGGCCGAGGTCGAGCTGGAGGTACTGGCCGGGGCTCTGGGCGGCGCCGCTGGTCCAGCGGGTGCTGCCGTCGTCGTCGGCGACGAGCTGCGGGGAGCCCTGGCCGGCCGGCGACGCGGTGACGGTGGCTCCGGTCAGCGGCACGGCGTGCAGCGGACTGGTCAGCGCCGGGCTGCCGGGCCAGGTGAAGGTGGCCAGTGCGCCGCCGGGCAGGGTGTAGGTGAAGCTCCGATCCCCGACCGCGACGGCGAAGGACCGCGGCGCGTCGTTCTCGTTGTGCACGACCAGCGCGGTGGAGCCGTCGGGGTTGCGGAAGGCGACGTCGGTGAGCTGGCCGTTCCAGCCGGTGGTGCCGTAGTTGGTGCTGGCGATGCGGACGGCGCCGGGCTTCACGAACTTGGAGAGGTGGCCGATGGTGTAGAACTCCGCGTTCTGGGTGACCGTGCCGTCGGGGTGCACGGTCAGGAACGCCGTGCAGGTGTCGCAGCCACCGTTGTGCGGGCCGCCGGCGGGGTCGAGCGCGAGGTTCCAGTCCGCGACGGACTTGGCCCAGTTGCGGGTGGTGCCGACGGTGATGGTGCGGGCGTGCCAGGTCAGGGTGCCGCGGAAGATCTGGTCGGGGGTGTCGGTGGCGCCATGCGAGCCGGAGCATTCGGTGAACCAGATGCCCTTGTCCGGGTGCGCGTCGTGCAGGGCGCTCTGCGCGCTCGGGTCGCCGGAGTAGCAGTGGTAGGCGGTGCCGGCGACCCACCGGGCGGCCGGCCCGTCCAGCACCTGGTACGGGTAGTCGGTCTCGGGGTCCTCGCCGAGCTGCTGCGCGGTCTTGACGTCGTCGGGGTGGGTGGTCCAGTTGTGGTCGTAGGCCAGGATCTTCGTGTGCGGGCTGGCCCGGTGCAGCAGCGGCCCGAGCGCCTCGATGACGGCGGCCTCCTGGCGGACCGGCAGGTCGGTGCCGGGGTAGGCGTTGGGCCTGCGGTTCTGCGGCTCGTTCTGGACCGTCAGGTAGTCCACGCGCACGCCGGCGGCGGCGTACGCCTGCACGAACTTCACCAGGTAGCGGGCGTACGCCCGGTAGACCGCGGGATCGTCCTTGAGGTGGCCGCCGACCAGCGAGTCGGAGTCCTTCATCCAGGCCGGCGGGCTCCAGGGCGTGGCCAGCACGGTCAGCTGCGGGTTGAGCTGCTCGGCGCGGCGCAGCAGCGGCAGGATCTGCGCCTGGTCGTGGGCGATGCTGAAGTGTTCGAGCGCGAAGTCGGTCCGGCCCGCGGGCATGTCGTCGTAGGTGTAGTGCGCGGCCGCCGCGGTGAAGTCCGAGGAGCCGACCGGCTGGCGCAGGAAGCTGACGCCGATGCCCTGCCGGGGGTCAAACAGCTGCTTCATGGCCGCGTCGCGGGCCGTGGGCGGCAGCGAGGAGAGCACGGCCGCCGAGGAGTCGGTGAGCGCGCCGCCGAATCCGTCGACGCTCTGGTAGCGCCGGTCCGGGTCGACGGTGATGGTGGTCAGGTCGGAGGCGCCGGCGGCGAAGGCGACGGGCGGCTGCTGCCGGAGCCGCTGCGCGCCGTCGGCGGTGGTGACCCACACCTGCGCCTGCGGCGCGGGACCGGCGCCGTGGCCCGCGTCCCGCGCGGCCGGCGGGGTGCTGGCGGAGGTCTGCGCCGCGGGCAGGCAGGTCAGGCAGAGCGCGGCGGTCGCGACGGCGGCGGCGCCGAAGGCGCGTCGTCTCCTCATGGTTCTCCTCGGGGTGCTGACGTGCGGGCGCACGGGCCGCCGGCTCGCCGACTGCGGACCTGCGGCTGAAACATTCTGAAACATTTTCTGCAACGCGATGCGGGTGCCAGGTAAGCCGCCGTCCGGCCCGCCTGTCAATATCCGCGACGGTTCCTGCGGGTTCCGTACGACATCGGATGCGCTCCCGTCAGGTCATGTCCGGTGCACGCCGGTCCGGCGACCGCTAGGCTGCGCGCATGAAACGAAACCGTGTAACGCGTGCCTAGGCCACAGGGGTCGCAGGGGTCACAGGCACCGCGTGCGACCGTGCGGGCCATCGCCGCGGAGGCCGGCGTGTCCATCGCCACGGTGTCGCGGGTGATGAACGGGCACGCGCACGTCGCGCCGCAGACGCAGGAGCTGGTGCGCAGGGCGGTGGCCCGGCTCGGCGCCCCGCCGCCGACCCGCCGCGGCGCCGCTGCGGGCGCGATCTACGTGCGCTGTCCGTACGTGCTGACCGACTACTTCGGGGTGATCGTCTCGTCCATCGCGGAGACGCTGGACCTGCACGGGCGGCGTCTGGTGCTCAGCGCGGGCGACGCGGCCCGGGAGATCCAGGTGCTGCCGGGGCTGCCCGGCGACCCCGGCATCGCGGGCGCGGTGCTGATCGTGCCGCCGGAGCCGGAACAGGAGCTGGAGGCCCTGCGCGCGCAGGACTTCCCGTTCGTGGTGGTCGATCCGCGCACCCCGCTCCCCCGCGACATCGCCTCGGTGTCGGCCGCCAACCTCACCGCGGCGCGCAGCGTCACCGCGCACCTGGTGGAGCTGGGTCACCGCAGGATCGGCGTGATCGGCGGCCCGGGCGACTGGCTGGCCAGCCGGTCCCGGCTGGCCGGGCACAACTCCGCGCTCGCCGACGCCGGCGTGCTGCCCTCCCCCGAGCTGGTGCGCAGCATCGAGCCGACCGCGGACTGGGGCTACGGCGCGGCGGGCGAGCTGCTGGAGCTGGCGGAGCGCCCGACCGCGCTGGTGGCCTTCAACGACAAGGCGGCGGTCGGCGCGCTGCGGGCGGCGTACGAACGGGGGCTGCGGGTGCCGGAGGACCTGTCGATCACCGGGTTCGACGACATCGACCTGAGCCGCAGCACGGTGCCCCGGCTGACGACGGTGCGCCAGCCGCTGGAGGAGATGGGGCGGATGGCGGTCTCGCTGCTGATGCGGCTGCTGGACCGGCACACGGTGGACACCCTGCACGTGGAGCTGGCCACCCACCTGGTGCTGCGCGGCTCCACCGGCCCGGCGCCGCGCGGCTGAAGCTGCCGTCCCCGGAGCCACGGTCGGACCCGCACGCCGGTCCGGCCCGCTGGTCCCGCGTGCCAGTCCCGCACGTCCCGCGCCATCGGTCCCGCAGCGTCAGTCCTCCACGTCCTCCGCGGACACCAGGCACCAGACGGTGTGGCCTCGGCCGTCGCCGTGCACGCCCCACGCGAGGGAGAGCGTCTCGACGATGTGCAGGCCGCGGCCGTGGTCGCTCAGGGCGTCGGCGCCGCCCGCGCCGGGGAGTATGCCGCCGCCGCTGCCCTGCCCCTGCACCTCGATGCGTACGTGGTCGTCGCCCGCGTGCACGACGCACCCGATGGTGGTGCTCGGGGTGTGCCGCAGCGCGTTGGTGAACAGCTCGCTGACCAGCAGCACCACCGTGTCCTGGAGGTCCGCGCCGCAGCCGGAGCGGGACAGGTGGGACCGTACGCCCGCCCGGGCCTCGGCCACCGCGCCGTCATCGGCCGGCAGCGTCAGGGCCAGGTGCCGCGAGAGCGGGGCGGGCCGGAAGGTCATGTCGGTGAGTGCCACGGTCTGAGTCCTTGCGACGGGTGCCGGGCCGCGCCCACGCGCTGGGCGGCGCACACGAAGACGTGGGGGCCCCTCCCGGGTACGGGCCCCCACGCCGCGACCCGCCGGCGCTTGTTCGGGACACCGGAGGAGAGGCGCAGGAGGAGCCCCGTCCCCCGGGAGTACCCGGCTGCCGACTGCCACGTGTGTGTGAACGCGGTCACGAACCCACTATGATCCCCGACATCCACAAAGAGCAAGAGACGCTCTGATAATTTCACTCAGACCGCGCCCGGGCATATGCCCCACGGCGCGGCGATGGCACACTGCACCCCATGACCTGCGTGCGAGGAGGAGACGGGACGTGACCGCAGCCCAGTCGGCCAACGCCACGACCATCCGCCTGATGGTCCTCGGGCGGCGGCTGCGCGATCTGCGGGTGGCTGCGGGCCGCTCCTTCGAGGACGCCGCGCTGCTGCTGGACGTGGCCCCGCTGACCATCCGCCGCATGGAGCTGGCCCGCGGCCGCTGGAAGCTGCCGTACGTCCGCACGCTGCTGGAGGACTACGGCGTGCCGGACGACGAGGCCCGGGTCTTCATGGACCTGGTCCGGGAGGCCAACCAGCCCGGCTGGTGGCACCGCTACCGCGACGCGCTGCCCTCCTGGTTCAGCGGCTACGTGAGCCTGGAGGAGGCCGCCAGCCTGATCCGCGCCTACGAGCCGCACTACGTCCCGGGGCTGCTGCAGACCGAGGACTACGCACGGGCGGTGCTGCGCCGCGGCGTCCACGACAACGTGCGGGAGGTGGACCGCCGGGTCGCGCTGCGGATGGAGCGGCAGCGGCTGCTGACCGGCGCGCGGCCGCCGGAGCTGTGGGTGGTGATGGACGAGACCGTGCTGCGCCGGCCGATGGTCCCGCCGGCGGTGCTGCGGGCGCAGGTGGACCGGCTGATCGAGCTGCTGGACCTGCCCAACGTGAAGCTGCAGATCATGCCGTTCGAGGTCTGTGCCCACGAGGGCATGTACGGGCCGTTCCACCTCTTCCGCTTCCCGCACGAGGAGATCTCGGACGTCGCCTACGTAGAGAACCTGGTCGGGGCCGTCTATCTCGACGAGTACGACGACGTCACCAATTTCCAGGAGGCCCTGGACCGGATGTGCGCGCAGGCGCTCCCGGTCAGAAGCGCCGGCGCGTTCCTGGCCGGAATCCGTAAGGAGCTTTGAGCACGTGTCCCGCATTCACAACGCCGTTCGAGAACTGGGCGAAGAGGGCTGGCACAAGCCCTGGAGCGGCAGCAACGGCGGCTCCTGCGTCGAGGTCAGGAAACTGCCCGACGGCCGTTTCGCGGTCCGCCAGTCCACCGACCCCGAGGGCCCGGCGCTGATCTTCACGCACACCGAGCTGGCGGTGTTCGCCCGGGGCTGGGAGGACGGGCAGGCCCTCCTGGCCGCGTCCTGACCTCCGTGGTCGTCATCAACCTCACGCACGTCGCAGTGGCAGCAGTGGAACCGGAGGAGCAAGAAGATGTCGGACGGCATGGCCTGGACGCGGCGGCCGGCGGGTTACGAGCCGCCGGAGATCGACACCAGCGTTCCGCATTCGGCGCGGGTGTACGACTACATCCTCGGCGGCAAGGACAACTACCCGCCGGACCGTGAGGCCGCCGAGAAGATGCTCGCCGGCTGGCCCGGATTCCGGCTGTCGGCGCGGGAGAACCGCACCTTCATGCACCGGGCGGTGCGGTACCTCGCCGAGCAGGGGATCGACCAGTTCCTCGACATCGGCACCGGCATCCCCACCTCGCCCAATCTGCACGAGGTCGCCCAGGGCGTCGTCCCCGCGGCGCGCGTGGTGTACGTCGACAACGACCCGATCGTGCTGGCGCACGCCGGGGCCCGGCTGAACAGCACGCCCGAGGGCCGGATCGCCTACCTGCACGCCGACATGAGGGACCCGGAGGCGGTGTTCGAGTCGCCCGAGGTCGGCGAGACGCTCGACCTGAGCCGGCCGGTGGGGCTGTCGATCATCGCGGTGCTGCAGTTCGTGACCGACGACCAGCAGGCGTACGACCTGGTCAAGCAGTATCTGGCGCCGCTGCCCGCGGGCAGCTTCCTGGTGATCTCGACGGTGACCATCGCCTCCAACACCGAGCAGATCGGCGGCGTGGTCGCGGAGTACACCCGGCGCGGCATGCCGGCCAGGCACCGCACCCGGGAGCAGGTCGAGCAGTTCTTCGAGGGCCTGGAGCAGGTCGACCCCGGGATCGTGCTGGTGCACCGCTGGCGTCCCGAGCCCGGCTCCGAGGGCCGGGTCAAGGACTCCGACGTGGCGATGATCGGCGGCGTGGCCCGCAAGGCGTGACGCCCGTGGCCCGGGCGGTCGCGCCCGGGCCGCAGGCCGTCCGTCAGCCGACGGCGATGTCCACGTGCTGCGGGTAGAAGGCGACGTGGCCGGCGATCTCGCGCACCGCGTCGTACGGCTTGTCGTACGTCCACACCGCGTCGGCGGTCTCGCCCTGCGGGCCCACCAGCGTGTAGTACGACGCCTCGCCCTTGTACGGGCAGTAGGTGTGGGAGTCGGTGGGCCGCAGCGCGCCCTCGGCGACGTCCTCGTAGGGGATGTACTGGACGACCGGGTACGTGGACTCCGCGAGCGAGAGCGCGCGCGTGGTGTCGGCGATGACGCGGTCGCCGGCCCGGACCACGACGCGGGCCCCGGTCGGCTCGACGGTGATCGGGTGGTCGGGGCCGGGCGTCTTGACGGGGCGGGTCATGGTGTCCTCCGCGGGAGTGCGCGTACACGGTCCGTTTCCGGCGTCAACCGGCCCGCGCCGCCGGGCATTCCCGGCCTCAGCCGCCGGTGCGCCCCGCCGCGCCGAGGCCGGACAGCCGGCGCTGGACGTGCAGCAGGTACTCCTTGCGGTGCAGCGGGTTGTGGTCGGTGCGCGGACGTTCCGGGACCGGGCCGCGTACCGGCTCGTAGTGGTCGAAGGCGCTCTCCAGGACCCCTTCGCCCCTGGTCAGGGTGGGCAGTTGCTGTTCCAGGGCGTGCACCCGGGCGGCCGGCACGTCGCCGTGCAGCACATAGCCGCCCGCGTGCGCCTCGGGTGTGCGCGGCACCGCGCCCAGCCGGGCCAGCGCGGGCAGCA
The DNA here is from genome assembly GCA_050613715.1 of Streptomyces sp. IBSBF 3018. Lineage (GTDB taxonomy): Bacteria > Actinomycetota > Actinomycetes > Streptomycetales > Streptomycetaceae > Actinacidiphila. Next base: position 7,305 of record JAJSZB010000027.1, on the reverse strand, counting down.
CCGCGGCCAGCGCGCCGGCCGGCAGCTCCAGCCGGAACAGGTGCATCGGCTCCAGCACCGCCGTGCCGGCCTGCCGCAGCGCGTCCATCAGCACCAGCGGGGTCAGGCCCCGGAAGTCCGCCGTGGTGCTGGACATGCTCTTGTCGAACACGGCGTGCGCGTGGCTCTGCCGCGGCCAGTAGCCGGAGTGCGTCATGGTGACCACGCAGTCGGTGACCTGCCAGCCGTGCAGCCCCTGGGCGAGCGTGTCGCGGACGGTCTCCTCGACGGCGGCGAAGAAGGAGTACGGCATCGAGCCCAGCTCCACCCCGAGCCGGAACTCCACGCCGCCGCCGGCCGGGCCGGGCTCCACCCGCAGGCCGACGGTGGCCAGGAACGGGTTGTCGCCCTTGTCGATGACCTCGAAGGCCGCGCCGGCGCCCACCGGGCGCTCGATGTGCAGGGTGGTGGTCTCGCGGAAGTCGACCGCCACGCCGTGCTCCTCGGCCAGCGTGGCCTGGAGGACCTCCTTCTGCACCTCGCCGTACAGGGACACCGCGATCTCCTGGCGCAGCTCGTCCCTGCGCAGGTCGATCAGCGGGTCCTGTTCGGCCAGCTGCGCCAGCGCGGCGTGCAGCGCGCCCCGCTCCCCCGGGCGCCGGGCGGTGACCACGGTCTCCAGCGTCGGCGGCGAGAAGTGGCGGGCGGCGGCCCTTCCCGCGGACTCGCCCAGGGTGTCGCCGATGCGGACCTCGCCGAGCCCCCACACCCGGGCGATCCGGCCGGCCGGCGCGCTGGGGGCGCGGCGGTCGGCGCCGGCGTCGAAGACGCTGACGGCGGTCACCTTGCCCTCGCCGGCGACGGCGCCGTCCCGGTGGACGGGCACCCGGTCGCGGGTGTGCAGCGTGCCGGAGGCGATCCGCACGTAGGCGACGCGCTCGCCGGCCGCGCCGCGCTCGATCTTGAACACCGTGCCGTTCAGCGGCCCGTCCGGGTCGCCCGCGGAGGCGGGCAGCAGGCCGGTGATGCCCTCGGTCAGCGCGTCGACGCCGGCGCCGGTGACGGCCGAGCCCGCGTAGACCGGGTGCACCAGGGCGCGGCCGGTCTGCTCGGCGAGCGCGGCGCGCAGCCGGTCGTGGGAGAGCGCGGACTCGTCGCGGACGTAGGCGGCGAGCAGGCGGTCGTCGTGGTCGGCGAGCAGTTCGGCCAGCCGCGCGGTGAAGGCGGGGTCGGCGGCGGTGTACGGCACGGCGGCCGCGTCCGGCGTGCCCTGCCCGGTGGCGCCGGTCATGGCGATGACGTCCGGGGTGAGCCGGGCGGCCAGCGCGGTCAGCGTGCGGTCCAGGTCGGCGCCGCGCCGGTCGAGCTTGTTGACGAAGACCAGCGTGGGGATGCGCAGCCGGCGCAGGGTCCGCATCAGCACCCGGGTCTGCGGCTGCACGCCCTCGACGGCCGAGACCACCAGGACGGCGCCGTCGAGCACGCCGAGCACCCGCTCCACCTCGGCGATGAAGTCGGGGTGGCCGGGGGTGTCGACCAGGTTGACGGTGGTGCCGCCGAGGGTGAAGGAGACCACGGCGGACCTGATGGTGATGCCTCGCTGCCTCTCCAGCGCGAGGGAGTCGGTCTGCGTGCTGCCGTCGTCCACGCTGCCGATCTCGTCGATGACGCCCGCGGCGTACAGCAGCCGCTCGGTCAGGCTGGTCTTACCGGCGTCGATGTGCGCGAGAATGCCGAGGTTGAGCGATGTCACGGGCCTTCATGTCCTCGATGTAGGGGGTGAGTCCTGTCGAAGCGGGCATGAAGGAACCGCGCATGATCATTGCTCCCTTGGTCGGCTGCGGGGTACGCGGCCGACTACAGCAGAGCGGCGGGCGGGCGGGCAACGGGATTTCCCCGCCTGCGGCGGCGGGTGTCGGGCTCAGTCGCGGGCGACCTTGCGGTTGGCGCGCAGCCACTCCCTGTTCATCGCGGTGATGGAGGTGAGCGGGATGCCCTTGGGGCAGGCGGTCGCGCACTCGCCGGCCAGGGTGCAGCCGCCGAAGCCCTCGGCGTCCATCTGTGCGACCATGTCGAGCACCCGGGTCTCCCGCTCGGGGGCGCCCTGCGGCAGCGCGCCGAGGTGGTTGACCTTGGCGGAGGTGAAGAGCATCGCCGAGCCGTTGGGGCAGGCCGCGACGCAGGCGCCGCAGCCGATGCACTCGGCGTGCTCGAAGGCGCGGTCGGCGGCGGCCTTGGGCACCGCGGTGGCGTGCGCCTCGGGCGCGGAGCCGGTGGGCACGCTGACGTAGCCGCCGGCCTGGATGATCCGGTCGAAGGCGGAGCGGTCCACGACCAGGTCGCGGACCACCGGGAAGGCCGCGGCCCGCCAGGGTTCGACGTCTATGGTGTCGCCGTCGCGGAAGGCGCGCATGTGCAGTTGGCAGGCGGTGGTGCGTTCGGGGCCGTGCGCCTGCCCGTCGATGACCAGGCTGCACGCGCCGCAGATGCCCTCGCGGCAGTCGTGGTCGAAGGCGATCGGCTCCTCGCCGGCAAGGGTGAGCCGCTCGTTGAGGGTGTCGAGCATCTCCAGGAAGGACATGTCGGGCGAGACGCCGTCGACGTCGTACTCCCGCATGGCGCCGGGCGCCTCGGGGTGCTGCTGGCGCCAGACGCGCAGGGCGATCCTCATGCGTAGCTCCGCTGGGTGGGGTGGACTTCGGTGAAGACGAGGGCCTCCTTGTGCAGCACCGGGGCCCGGCCGGTGCCGGTGAACTCCCAGGCGGCGGCATAGCTGAACTCCTCGTCGCGGCGCTCGGCCTCGCCGTCGGGAGTCTGGGACTCCTCGCGGAAGTGGCCGCCGCAGGACTCGGTGCGGTGCAGCGCGTCCAGGCACATCAGCTCGGCGAGTTCGAGGTAGTCCACGACGCGGTTGGCGCGTTCCAGGGACTGGTTGAACTCGGCGGCCTTCCCGGGCACCTTGACGCGCCGCCAGAACTCCTCGCGGATCTGCGGGATGCGCTCCAGTGCCTTGCGCAGGCCCTGCTCGGTGCGGGCCATGCCGCAGTGCTCCCACAGCAGGTCGCCGATCTCGCGGTGGAAGGAGTCGGCGGTGCGGTCGCCGTCGACGGCGACCAGCAGGTTCAGCCGGTCCTCGACGTCGGCGAGGGTCTCGGCGACCGCCGGGTGGCCGGCGTCGGCGGGCGGCCGCGCGGGAGTGCGGGCGAGGTAGTCGTTGAGCGTGGCGGGCAGCACGAAGTAGCCGTCGGCCAGGCCCTGCATGAGCGCGGAGGCGCCGAGCCGGTTGGCCCCGTGGTCGGAGAAGTTGGCCTCGCCGATCGCGAACAGTCCGGGCACGGTGGTCTGCAGGTCGTAGTCCACCCACAGGCCGCCCATGGTGTAGTGCACGGCCGGGTAGATCCGCATCGGGACCTCGTACGGGTCCTCGGCGGTGATCCGCCGGTACATCTCGAAGAGGTTGCCGTACTTCGCCTCCACCGCCTTGCGGCCCATCCTTGCGATGGCGTCGGCGAAGTCCAGGTAGACGCCCTGGCCGCCGGGGCCGACGCCGCGGCCCTCGTCGCAGACGTTCTTGGCCGCGCGCGAGGCGATGTCGCGCGGGACGAGGTTGCCGAAGGAGGGGTAGGTCCGCTCCAGGTAGTAGTCGCGCTCGTCCTCGGGGATCTCGTTCGGCGGCCGGGTGTCGCCCCTGGCCGCGGGCACCCAGATGCGGCCGTCGTTGCGCAGCGACTCGCTCATCAGGGTGAGCTTGGACTGGTGGTCGCCGCTGCGCGGGATGCAGGTGGGGTGGATCTGGGTGAAGCACGGGTTGGCGAAGAGCGCGCCGCGCCGGTGGGCCCGCCAGATCGCGGTGGCGTTGGAGTTCATGGCGTTGGTGGACAGGTGGAAGACGTTGCCGTAGCCGCCGGTGGCCAGCACCACCGCGTCGGCGAAGTACGGGGTGATCTCGCCGCTGACCAGGTCGCGGGCGACGATGCCGCGGGCCTCGCCGTCGATCACGATCAGGTCGAGCATCTCGGTGCGCGGGTGCATCTCGACGCCGCCGGCGGCGATCTGCCGGGACAGCGCCTGGTAGGCGCCGAGCAGCAGTTGCTGCCCGGTCTGGCCGCGGGCGTAGAAGGTGCGGGAGACCTGGACGCCGCCGAAGGAGCGGGTGTCGAGCAGTCCGCCGTACTCGCGGGCGAAGGGCACGCCCTGCGCGACGCACTGGTCGATGATCTCCACGGAGATCTGCGCCAGCCGGTGCACGTTGGACTCGCGGGCGCGGAAGTCGCCGCCCTTGACGGTGTCGTAGAACAGCCGGTGGATCGAGTCGCCGTCGTTGCGGTAGTTCTTCGCGGCGTTGATGCCGCCCTGGGCGGCGATGGAGTGGGCCCGGCGCGGGGAGTCCTGGTAGCAGAACTGCACGACGCGGTAGCCCTGTTCGGCGAGCGTGGCGCCGGCCGAGCCGCCGGCCAGGCCGGTGCCGACGACGATCACGGTGCGCCGTCTGCGGTTGGCGGGGTTGACCAGCTTCGCGGCGAAGCGGCGGGCGTCCCAGCGCTCGGCGATCGGGCCCTGCGGCGCCTTGGTGTCGGCGACCGGCTCACCGGTCCGGTACTGCGTGTATGGGTTCATGTCGGGTCAGCTCACGATTCCGGTCATGACGCCGACGGGCACGGCGATGAAGCCGGCCGTCAGCACGAGGGCGGTGGCGTTCGCGGCGGTCCTCAGCACCCGGTCGCGGGTGGGGCTGCCCGCGCCGAGGGTCTGCGCGGCGCTCCACACGCCGTGCCGCACGTGCAGGCCGAGGGCGAGCATCGCGACGATGTAGACGGTGTCGCCGTACCAGGTGGAGAAGGTGTCCACGACGTTCTGGTACGGGTGGCCCGGCTGGTAGCCGCCGGGGTGGGCGGTGCCGGTGGTCAGGTCCAGCAGGTGCCAGACGACGAACAGCAGCAGGATCACGCCGCCCCAGCGCATGGTGCGGGTGGCGTAGGAGGCGCGCGCCCTGCGGTGGGCGTAGCCGACCGGCCGGGCCCGCAGGTCCCGGCGGCTGAGCTGGTAGGCGCAGACGCCGTGCGCGAGCACGGAGGCGACGAGCACCACGCGGATGATCCACAGCGCCCATGCGTAGTGCAGGAAGGGCTCGCCGAGGGTGCGCAGCCAGTGCGCGTAGCCGTTGAAGTCGCCGGGGCCGAAGAAGATCTTGAGGTTGCCGAACATGTGGACCAGCAGGTAGAGCAGCATGACCAGCCCGCTGACCGCCATGATGGTCTTCTTGCCGACGGTGGAGTCCCACAGCGTCCGGGGCATCGACGGCCGTCGGTCCGTGCGCGTTGCCAGTGCCATGGTCACCGACGGTAGACGCGGACATGTCCAGTGGTCCAAGACATGGTTCGGCTCGTATCCATAGGCGGCGTCTATCGCTGCGCTATGCTGGCGGTGTGCAGTTGCAGCAGCTCGCGTACTTCGTGGCCGTCGCCGACGCCCGGCACTTCACCCGTGCGGCGGAGGAGGTGCACGTCTCGCAGCCGTCGCTGTCGCAGCAGATCAGGGCGCTGGAGAAGGAGCTGGGCGCGGAGCTGTTCAGCCGGGCGCGGGGGAACATCGCGCTGACCGACGCGGGCGAGGCGCTGCTGCCGCTGGCCCGCCGGATCCTGGCGGACGCCGACACCGCGCGGCACGAGGTGCTGGAGCTGGCGCAGCTGCGCCGCGGCCGGGTGCGCCTGGGCGCGACGCCGAGCCTGTGCACCGGGCTGCTTCCCGACGTGCTGCGCGACTTCCACGGGCGGCACCCCGGCATCCACCTTTTCATCGAGGAGGGGGGCTCGCACGACCTGGTACGGCAGCTGGCGCGCGGCGCGCTGGACCTGGCGCTGGTGGTGCTGCCGCTGCCCAGCCCGTCCCCCGCGCTGACCACGATCGAGCTGTTCCAGGAGGATCTGGTGGCGGTCTCCTCCGCCGAGACGCCGGCGCCGCGCTCGCCGCTGCGGGTCGCGGACCTGGAGGGCCGGCCGATGGTGATGTTCCGGCACGGCTACGACCTGCGGGATCTGACCCTCGCGGCCTGCCGGGCGGCGGGCTTCGAGCCGTACCTGACGGTGGAGGGCGGTGAGATGGACGCGGTGCTCGGATTCGTGCGGGCCGGGCTCGGTCTCGGCGTGGTGCCCAGCACGGTGGCCGCCAGAACCGCGCAGGGCCTGCGCGTCACGCCCTTCGCCCGGCCGGGGCTGCGCCGCACCGTGGCGCTGGCGCACCGCAGCGACGTGGCGCCGCCGCGCGCGGCGCGGGTGCTCCAGGAGGTGGTGCAGGACGCGGCGCGGCGCGCGGTGACGGCGAGCGGGTTGCACCCGCCGGCCGGGAGCGAGGCGCCCGCGGGAAGCGGGACCGGGCGGTGAGCCGGACCGGGCCGGTGGCGCACGCCGGGCCCGCGGCACGGACCGGGCCCGCGGCCGGGGCCGGCGTCACGGCGCCGGCCGGGCCCCCTGCGCGGACGGCGTCCTCCGCGCGGACCGGGCCGGTGGCCGATGTGCGGGCCTGGCGGCCCGCGGTGTCCGGCATCGCCGAGGTGCTGCACGCCCACTTCACCGACCACGCGTACCCGGTGCACACCCATGACACGTGGGACGTGATGATCCTGGACCACGGCGTCGTCGACTTCTCGCTGGACCGCCGGCGGCACGGCGCGTGGGACGCCGCCCGGGTGGTGCTGCTGCCGCCGGGGGTGCCGCACGACGGACGCACCGTGCTGCCCGCCGGCTTCCACAAGCGGGTGCTGTACCTGACCACCGACGTGCTCCCCGCGCGCCTCGCGGGCGCCGCGGTCAGGGGACCGGTGCTGCCCGACCCGGAGCTGCGCCGGGCCGTCCACCGGCTGCACACCGCGCTGGCGCACCGCGACGACGCGCTGGAGGCCGAGTCGCGTCTGGCGTTCGTGCGCGAACGGCTGCTGGCCAGGCTGGACGGGCTGCGCCTTCGCACGCCCGGCCGGGAGGGCGACCGGCTGGCCGCGCGGCTGCGCGAGCTGCTGGACGCCAGGGTCGCCGACGGGCTGACGCTGGAGGAGGCCACCGCGATCCTGCACGCCCACCCCACGCACCTGGTGCGCAGCTTCAGCCGTGCCTACGGCCTGCCGCCGCACACGTACCTCACCGGCCGGCGGATCGACCGCGCCCGCGCGATGCTGCTGGCCGGCGCCCGTCCCGCCGAGGTGGCGGCCGCGGTCGGCTTCTACGACCAGGCGCACTTCAGCCGCCACTTCACCCGGCACATGGGGGTGCCGCCGGCCCGTTTCGGCGCGGGCCGGCGGAGCCGAGCGGGGGGGCGGGGCGCCGCGGGGGGGGG
>JAJSZB010000279.1:0-9380 GCA_050613715.1 Streptomyces sp. IBSBF 3018 | reverse complement strand
GGCACGGAGCGCGCGGCGGGGCGGGGGCCGCGGTGCGCCCGGCGCGCGGCGGGTCGCGGGGCCGAGCAGAATCGACGGCATGGACCTGCCCGTGATGCCGCCGGTCGAGCCGATGCTGGCGAAGTCGGCGAAGAAGATCCCGCCCGGCATGCTCTACGAGCCCAAGTGGGACGGCTTCCGGGCGATCGTGTTCCGCGACGGCGACGAGGTGGAGCTGGGCAGCCGCTCGGGCAAGTCGCTGACCCGCTACTTCCCCGAGGTGGTGGCCGCGGTGCTGGAGCAGACGCCGCGGCGCTGCGTGCTGGACGGCGAGATCGTCATCGCGCGCGGCGAGCGGCTGGACTTCGACGCGCTGCTGGAGCGCATCCACCCGGCCGACTCGCGGGTGCGGCACCTCGCCGAGAAGACGCCGGCCTCGCTGGTCGCCTTCGACCTGCTGGCGCTGGGCGACGCCCGGCTGCTCGACGCCCCGCAGGCCGACCGGGCGCGGGCGCTGGCCGAGGCGCTGGGCGACGCGGCGGCCCCGGTGTTCACCACGCCGGTGACCACCGACCACGAGGAGGCGCTGCGCTGGTTCGACGCGTTCGAGGGCGCGGGCCTGGACGGCGTGGTCGCCAAGCCGCCGACGGCGGCGTACCGGCCGGGCGAGCGGGCCATGGTCAAGGTCAAGCACGAGCGCACCGCGGACTGCGTGGTGGCCGGGCTGCGGCCGCACAAGAGCGGCCCGGTGCTCGGCTCGCTGCTGCTGGGCCTGTACGACGCGCGGGGCCGGCTGCAGCACGTCGGCGTCTGCGCGTCCTTCACGATGGCCCGCCGCCGGGAGCTGATGGAGGAGCTGGCGCCGCTGCGGATGGACTCCGCCGCGGGCCACCCGTGGGAGCGGTGGACCAGCGAGGAGGCGCAAGGGCGGGACCGGCTGCCCGGCGGCCCGTCGCGGTGGACCGGCGGCAAGGACCTGTCCTGGGTCCCGCTGCGGCCGCAGCGCGTGGTGGAGGTGGCCTACGACCACATGCAGGGCGACCGTTTCCGGCACACCGCTCAGTTCCGGCGCTGGCGCGACGACCGCGACCCGGCGTCGTGCACGTACGCGCAGCTGGAGGAGCCGGTGAGCTACGACCTGGGCCAGGTGCTGGGCGGCTGAGCGCGGGGGCCGTGCGGCCGGGCCGTCGCGGTGGTCGGCCCGGCCCGTCGTCGCGGCGGGCGTGGGCGGCCGGGGTTGACCGGGGACGACCGGGGACGGTCGCGCCGGTCCCCGCCGCGGTCAGCCGAGGAAGCTGAGGCGGACCGAGCGCCGGGGGTTGTCGACGTTGGTGTCCACCAGCACCACGGACTGCCAGGTGCCCAGCTCCAGCCGGCCGCCGAGCACCGGCAGGGTGGCGTGCGGCGGGACGAGCGCGGGCAGCACGTGGTCGCGGCCGTGCCCGCGGCTGCCGTGCCGGTGCCGCCAACGGTCGTCGGCCGGCAGCAGGTCGCGTAGCGCGGCGAGCAGGTCGTCGTCGCTGCCGGCGCCGGTCTCGATGAGGGCGATTCCGGCGGTGGCGTGCGGCACGAAGACGCTGAGCAGTCCGTCCCGGCCGCCGGCCGTCTCGCGCAGGAACGCCTCGCAGGCGCCGGTCAGGTCGTGGACCTGCTCCCGCGATCCCGTGGTGACGTCGACGAGGCGGCTGGCGAAGGAGGGTGCGGCGGGCCCGGGGGACGGTTCCCGCGCCTGGCGGTGGGAGGAGTCGGGGTTGTCGGCCATACCCCCATCGTCGCCCACCGGCGCGCCGCGGGCCGCGCATCCGCGGCCGGGCGCGCCGCGGGGAGGCGACCGGGCGCCGTCCGGGCACGCCGGCGCGAGCCACGGGCAGGCGGTGCGGCCCGGTGCGCAGAGGGGACCGTACCGGTGGCGGACCGGGCCGACGGCCTTCTGGCGTACGGGTGTCGGGCTGGGTCGGCTGGGTCTGGCGGGGCACGGGCGATTGCCGGGACGGGAGATTGGTCTGTACCATTCACCGGGCCAGGGACGGGCTCCCCGTTGCCGCGTCCCGAAGGGGGACATCACGTGAACGCGCCGCACCGGCTCGCCGTGCTGGTCGACTCGTGTCTGCTGCCGTCGGTGAGCGGGCGCGGCGGGCGGCTGCCGGACTGGATCCTGCGCGGCCTGGACCGCGGTACGCCCGGCGTCGCCGTACACGCTTACGGGGACGCGGCGCGGGACGCCGCCAAGGCGCTGCGCGCGGCGCACCCGGACGCGCTGGCCGGGCACCCCGGCCCGCGCGGGCGCGTCGGCGGCAGCGCGGCGGCGGCCGAACTCGTCGCGGCGGGCGCGAACCTGCACCTCGGCGTGCGGCCGGCGCCCGTCCCCGAGCGGACCCGCGACTTCGTCACCGACCTCCAGACGCACGGCGTCGCCGCGGCGCTCGGCCCGTTCACCGGGACGGGCAGCCTGCGGCCGTTCGCCGAGGGCGCGGCGGCCGGCGTGCGGGCGATCACCGCGGGCCACTCCCCCGCCGCGGGCGACCGCGCCGGCGACGACGCGGCGGACGGCCTGCCCGCGGCGCTCGACGGGTCGGCGATCACCGGCGTCCTGCGCGGCGAACTCGGCTACGCCGGCGTGGTGGTGACCGACGTGCTCGACACGCCGTCGATCGTCGACGGCTGGGGCGTGCCCGGGGCCGCGGTGCTGGCCTGGATCGCCGGCGTCGACCTGGTCAGGCTCGGCCCGTCCAGCGGCGCGGGGGTGCGCGAGGCGATCCACGCCGCGGCCGCGCGGGCCGTCGCCGACGGGGACCTGCCGCTGGGCCGGCTCGAAGAGGCCGCGGACCGCGTGTCCCGGCTGCGCCGCTGGGCCTGCGACCCCCGGATGCCCTCCGCGGGCGAGGGGCCGGAGGTATCCGAAGGGGCCGGGCAGCCCGAACGGGTCGAGGCGACCGAGGGGTCTGAGGGGGTCGGGCGAGCGGGAAGGTTTGCCCCGGCCGTGCCGTTGTCCGGGACATGAACGAAGCGAGCGGGAGCGGGGCGCGGCGCGTCCCGGCCGGAGCACCGGCCGGGACCGCGGAGCCGGTGGACGCGCGGCTGACGGACGGGCAGTCGGTGGACGCGCGATCAGTGAACGCGCGGCCGGTGGACGCACAGCCGGTGGATGTGGACGTCGCGGTGATCGGCGCGGGCCAGGCGGGCCTGTCGGCCGGGTACTTCCTGCGCAGGGCGGGCCTCGTCCCGGACCGCGGCTTCGTGCTGCTCGACCACGCGCCGGGGCCGGGCGGCGCCTGGCAGTTCCGCTGGCCCTCGCTCACCTACGGCAAGGCGCACCGCGTGCACGACCTGCCCGGCCTGCCCCTGGTCGACGGCCCGGCCGACCGGCCGTCCGCCGAGGTGGTGAGCGCCTACTTCGACCGCTACGAGCGGACCTTCGACCTGCGCGTGCACCGTCCGGTGGACGTCGCCGCGATACGCGAGGGGGACGGCGGCCGGCTGCGGGTGGAGACGGACGCGGGCGTGTGGTCCGCGCGGGCGCTGATCAACGCGACGGGCACCTGGGACCGGCCGTTCGTGCCGTACTACCCGGGCCAGGAGACCTTCCTCGGACGGCAGTTGCACACCGCGGGCTACCGCGGCGCGGCCGGCTTCGCCGGGCGGCGGGTGATCGTGGTCGGCGGCGGGACCTCCGCGGTGCAGCTGCTGATGGAGCTGGCCGAGGTCGCCTCGACGACATGGGTGACGCGGCGGCCGCCGGTCTTCCGCAGCGCGCCCTTCACCGAGGACTGGGGGCGCGAGGCGGTGGCCAGGGTCGAGGCGCGGGTGCGCCGGGGGCTGCCGCCGCAGAGCGTGGTGAGCGTGACCGGGCTGGCGGCGACCGAGGAGGTGCGGGCCGCGCAGGCGAGCGGTGTGCTGCGCCGTGAGCCGATGTTCGACCGCGTGACCCCGCACGGGGTGGCCTGGGACGACGGCAGGACGCTGGAGGCCGACGTGATCCTGTGGGCCACCGGCTTCCGGGCCGCGCTGGACCACCTCGCGCCGCTGCGGCTGCGCGAACCGGGCGGCGGAGTGCGGGTGGAGGGCACGCGCGTGGTCGGCGACCCGCGGGTCCACCTGCTCGGCTACGGCCCGTCGGCGAGCACGATCGGCGCCAACCGCGCGGGCCGCACGGCGGTCCGCGAGGTCCGCGCGCTGCTGGCGGAGCAGGACGCGGCGCCGCGCGCCGCGGTGGGCGCGGCCTCGTAGGCCCGCGCCCGCTGGGGCTCGGTGCGGGCCGCTGCCCGGGCCGCCGCGGGGGCCGTCGTCCGGATCTGCGCCGGGGCAGTCGGGGTCACTGCGCGGTGGTGGCCAGGCGTGCGTCGCGGCGGACCAGCGCGGCGTACCGGCCGTCGGCGGCGAGGAGTTCGTCGTGGGTGCCGCGCTCGACGATCTCGCCGGCGTCGAGGACCACGATCTGGTCGGCGTCGCGGACGGTGGACAGCCGGTGGGCGATGGTGATGGTGGTGCGTCCCGCGGACAGCGCGTCGATGGCCTCCTGGACGGCGGCCTCGGTGCGGGTGTCCAGCGCGCTGGTGGCCTCGTCCAGGATGAGCACCGGCGGGTCGCGCAGGATGGTCCTGGCGATGGCCAGGCGCTGCTTCTCGCCGCCGGAGAAGCGGTAGCCGCGCTCGCCGACCAGGGTGTCGTAGCCGTCGGGCAGCCCGGCGATGTGGTCGTGGATCTGGGCGGCGCGGGCCGCCTCGCGGATCTCCTCGTCGGTGGCGTCGGGCTTGGCGAAGCGCAGGTTGTCGGCGACCGAGGCGTGCAGCAGGTAGGTCTCCTGGGAGACGACGCCGACGGCCCGGGCCAGGGTGTCGAAGGACAGGTCGCGCACGTCGGTCCCGTCGAGGGTGACCCGGCCGCCGGTGACGTCGTACAGCCGCGGCACCAGGTAGCTGAGCGTGCTCTTGCCGGAGCCGGTGGCGCCGACGACGGCGAGGCTGCGGCCGGCGGGCAGGTCGATGTCGATGCCGCGCAGGGTCTTCACGGCCTTGTCCGGCTTGTCGGGCTCGTAGGAGAAGTCGACGCCCTCGAAGCGGATGTCGCCGCGGGCGCGCTCCAGGCGCACCGGCTCGGGGCGCTCGGTGATGTCCACGGGCAGGTCGAGGTACTCGAAGATGCGCTGGAACAGCGCGAGCGAGGTCTGCACCTGCACGCCGGTGGCCAGCAGCGAGACGGTGGGCCGGAACATGCCCTGCTGGAGCGAGACGAACGCGACCAGGGTGCCGAGGGAGACGGCCGGGCCGCCGTGGCCGCCGGTGACGCCGGCCGCCCAGTACAGCAGCGCGGGCATCGCGGACATCACGATGCCGATGACGGCCATCCGCCAGCGGCCCTGCATGTTGGAGCGGACCTCCAGGTCCACCAGCCGCTCGGACTCGGTGGTGAAGTCGCGGGTCAGGGAGTCGCCGCGGCCCATGGTGCGGCCGAGCAGGATGCCGCTGACGGACAGCGACTCGGTGACGATGGCCGACATCGCGGCCATCTGCCGCTGCCGCTCGGTGGTGATCTTCTTGCGCTCCCGGCCGACCTTGCGGGCGATCCAGACGAACAGCGGCAGGAGCAGCAGCGAGACGACGGTCAGCCGCCAGTCGAGGGCCAGCATGGCGACGACCGAGGCGATCACGGCGGTGGCGTTGGAGACCAGCGAGGTGGCGGTGGAGGTGACGGTGGCCTGCATGCCGCCGATGTCGTTGGCGATCCTGGACTGCACCTCGCCGGTGCGGGTGCGGGTGAAGAAGGCCAGCGACATGCGCTGCAGGCGGGCGTAGACGGCGGTGCGCAGGTCGTGCATGACGCGCTGGCCGACGGTGGTGGAGATCAGGGTCTGCAGCACGCCGAAGACGCCGTTGGCGACGGCGGTGGCGATCATGCCGAGCACCAGCACGCTGAGCAGGCCGGTGCGGCCCTGCGGGATCGCGGTGTCGAGGATCGCGCGCAGCAGGAACGGCGACGCGACGGAGACCAGGGAGGACAGGGCGACCAGGAAGCCGACCACGGCCAGCCGGCCGCGGTAGGGGCGGAACAGCCGCGTGATGCGGCGCCAGTCGGTGGGCTTGGTGCTCTTCGGTGGCGTCCACCGGTTCACCAGCTCGTTCTCGGGGCGCAAGGGACTCCTCGCGGGGGTCGGGGTCCGCCGCCGGCGGGCGCACGGCAGCGCTGACACAGGGAGTGTAGGTCATTGTTACCTATACTCACAATGAGCCAGGTCCTGTACCCTCGGACGCATGGAACCGCGCACCACCGCTGTCGTCGACGAGCCCTCCGCGGGCCGGCCGCCCGCCGACGGGCCCGGGGAGCCCGCAGCCGCGGGCGAGCCGTCCGCCGACGAGCTGACCGGACGCCTCGCCGACCAGCTCCTCGACCTCAGCCGCAGGCTGCACCGGGCGCACCGCCGGCTGATGGAGCCGCTCGGCATCACCCCGGCCCAGGCGCGGCTGCTGCGCACCCTCGCGCACTGCGACGAGCCGCCGCGGATGGCCGATCTGGCCCAGCGTCTGGACGTGGTGCCGCGCGCGGTCACGACGCTGGTGGACGCGCTGGAGGAGCGCGGGCTGGTGCGCAGGGCGCCCGACCCCGACAACCGCCGGGTGATCCGCATCGAGCTGCTCGACCCCGGCGCGCTGGCCGTACGGGAACTGCACCGCGCGCGGCGGACGGCCGCCGTGGACCTGCTGGGCCGGCTCGACGACGGCCAGCGCGCGGCGCTCGCCTCGGTGCTCGGCGCCCTGGAGGACGAGGAGCCGGCCCAGCGGGCCGACGCCGGCCGCTGAGGCCGCTCGGCCGTCTCGGCCGCCTCGGCCGCCTCGGCCGCTGGGGCTCCGTACCGCCCGAGCCGGCCGGGCCGCCGCTCCGGCTACTTCGCCAGGTCCGCCGGGTTGTCGAGCGGGCCGCCCTGGACGCCGATCACCGGGGTGACCTGCGCGGTGCAGGCGTTGCAGCGCTTGGCGGCGGCCGGGATCGCGGTCAGGCAGTCCGGGCACTCGCGCATCGGGGCGCCGGCCGCCTTGGGGAAGAACTTCTCCTGCATGTGGTTCATCGGCAGCACCACCAGGAAGTAGATCACCGCCGAGACGATCACGAAGCTGATCACCGCGTCGATGAACACGCCGTAGGGGAACGTGACGCCCGAGGCGTGGAACGTCTTGGCGCTGAAGTCACCGGTGGCGCCGCTGGCGAGTCCGACGATCGGCGTGAGGAACGCCTTGACGAAGGCCGTCACCAGCGCCGTGAACGCCGCGCCGATCACGATGCCGACCGCCAGGTCGACGACGTTGCCGCGCAGCAGGAAAGTCCTGAAGCCCTTCATGGGTGGGGGTCCCCTCTGTGGTCAAGATCTGCGAGTGCCACAGTGTGCCAAGTCCGCCACAGAGGGGCCAATCGGTGTGGCTCGTTTCACACCGGTTTTTCACCGGTTGGTCGCTTGCGGTCAATTCCTCCAGGTGTCGTTCAGCACGACTGTTCCCCCGGACGGCACGGTCGCGCTCCGGTTGGCGCCGGACTCCCAGGTGACCGCGCCGCTGCCGTCCTTCCGGATGTACTTGTACTGGAAGGTCGTCCCGGCGGGCAGCCGCACGTCGGCCTTCCACACCGGGTAGCTCGCCGAGGACAGCGGCACCGCCTTGGCCGGGTCCCAGCCGCCGAGGGCGGCGTTGTCGCCGGCCACGAAGATGTTCTGGCCGGGGACGGTGGTGGCGTTGACCGCGAAGGAGGCGCCGGAGGCGGGGTCGGTGGTCCCGCCGGTGGTCGATCCCGCGGTGGTCGTGCCGGCGCTGCCGCACGGGGCGCCGCTGTAGAGGGCGACGGCGTCGCCGGCGCCGACCGTCGCGGTGAAGGCGCCGTTCGAGCCCACGGTGTACGCGGTGCCCGGGTGCTGCACGTCGCAGTAGCTGCCGGCCGCGAGCGAGGTGGTGAAGGTCCTGGTCAGCGCGGTGCCCTCGTGGTTGATGGCGACGTAGCCCCGGCTGCCGCGGCCGAAGGCGACGGCGTTGTTCCCGTCGTCCCACCAGTTGGTGACCGCGGTGCCGGAGACGGCGTTGCGGAAGCCGACCATGGACGCGATCTGCGGCCAGGCGTGCTCGCACTTCCAGCCGTCGCTGTAGCAGGCGTTGACGGTGCCGCCGTTGGGCGGGCCGGCGTCGTTGTCGGAGAACTCGTAGTCCGACAGGACGTTGGGCGAGCCGTAGGGCCAGGCCAGCATGAAGACGTTGGCCAGGGTGTAGGTGGCGTTGTCCTTGTAGCTGAGGGTGGAGCCGTTGCGCTCGGTGTCCCAGTTGTCCACGAAGGTGCGGGACTTGTCGCCGGAGAGGTAGCCGGCGCCCCAGGAGGCGCCCCAGTTGCTGAGGTAGGCGAGCTTCTCGCTGGTGAAGATCCGCTTGAGGTCGTAGGCGCCCTGGAAGGCGTCGACGTCCCCGGTGCCGGTGTACTCGGTGGGCTGGACGGCCTCGCCGGCGCCGTAGATGACCTCCTGCGCCCAGTAGACGTTCGGATTCGTCAGCTTGGCCTTGATGGCGGCGAGGTCGGAGGCCGCGATGTGCTTGGCGGCGTCGATGCGGAAGCCGTCCACGCCCAGCGAGGTCAGGTGGTTGAGGTAGCCGGCGATGGTGCCGCGCACGTAGTCGCTGCCGGTGTCGAGGTCGGCGAGCCCGACGAGTTCGCAGTTCTGGACGTTGGAGCGGTCCTGGTAGTTGGTGATGTCGGTGCGGCAGGTGTGGAAGTCCTGGTCCTGGTAGTAGCCGGGGTAGTTGTACTTGGTGTAGGCGGTGCCCGCGGTGCCGGTGCCGGAGCCCGCGGACATGTGGTTGATCACGGCGTCGGCGACGACCTTGACGCCGGCCGCATGGCAGGTGTCGATCATGTGCTTGAGCGAGGTCTCGTCGCCGAGGCGGTTCTGCAGCTTGTAGCTGACCGGCTGGTAGGACGTCCACCACTGGCCGCCCTGGATGGTCTCGGTGGCCGGGGAGATCTCGACGTAGCCGTAGCCGGCCGGGCCGAGCTGGCCGGTGCAGGCCTTGGCCACGGAGTCGTACGTCCACTCGAAGAGGGTGGCGGTGACGTCCTTGCTGCCCGGCGGGCTGGCCTGCGCCCCCTGCTGGGAGGACAGGGCGATGAGGCCGGCCGCGGCGACGACCGCTGCCAGCGCACCGCTGAGGACACGGGATCTCATGGGCGGCTCCTTCGGTGAGAGGGCATGGGGGTGCCCATCGAAGGCAGCCACGCGCCTGGCCGCCGGAGGGGGGATCGGGGCCCGGGTCCCGCTGGGCTCCGCGCAGGAGCTTCCCGCCGTCGATGCGGACACGTCAATACGGTGGACGGAAGAAGTTGCGCCGTCTTGCTGAAAGTTGTTGCCGCGCGGGGGTGCGGGACGGCCGGGCCACGGG
>JAJSZB010000278.1:0-9421 GCA_050613715.1 Streptomyces sp. IBSBF 3018 | reverse complement strand
TGCGGCGGCGGCGCCGACCCCGTCCGCGGCGCGGGCGAGTGTCCCGGGCCGCAGCCCGGGGCCGGCTTCAGGTCCGGGCGGGGCGGACGGCGCCCTGCGCACCGCCGTGCTCAAGAGCGGCCTGTACAGCGTGGAGCGGCCGCTCTCGCTCGGCGCGGCGCTGGCGGAGGCCGGTCCCCCGGTGCGCCGCGCGTTGAGGACCGCGGGGCGCAGCGCCGGGCTGGCCTTCCAGCTGCGCGACGACCTCCTCGGGGTGTTCGGCGACCCGCTGGCCACGGGCAAGCCGTCGGGGGACGACATCCGCACCGGCAAGGCCACCCATCTGGTCGCCGTGGCCCGCGAGCGGGCCCGCCGGGCCGGCGACCGGCAGAGCCTCGGTGTGCTCGACGAGGCGCTCGGCGACGGCGGGCTGTCGCCGGCCGGTCTCGACCGGGTGCGCGAGGTGCTCGTCGCCACCGGCGCCCGCGCCACGGTGGAGGAGCACATCGCCCGGCTGGGCGCCGAGTGCACGGCCGCGCTGGAGGCCGCGCCGCTCGACCCGGTGGCCCGCGGCCGCCTGCTGGCCGTGCTCCGGGCGGCCTCCGGGCACCCGGCTCCCCCGGAGGACCCGCGATGACGCGCACCGTTCCCGGGCGCACCGATCATGTGGTGGTCGTCGGCGCCGGCCTGTCCGGGCTGGCGGCCGCGCTGCACCTGCTCGGCGCCGGCCGCCGGGTCACCGTGGTGGAGCGGGACGCCGCGCCGGGCGGACGCGCCGGGCAACTGGACCTGGGCGGCTACCGCTTCGACACCGGTCCCACCGTGCTGACCATGCCGCACCTGCTGGCCGAGGCGTTCGCGGCGGTCGGGGAGTCGCCGGACGCCCGGCTGGAGCTGGTCGAGCTGCACCCGGCCTACCGGGCCCGGTTCGCCGACGGCAGCAGCCTGGACGTGCACACCCGGCCCGAAGCCATGGAGGAGGCGGTGCGCGCGTTCGCCGGCCCGCGCGAGGCGGCCGGCTACCGGCGGCTGCGGACCTGGCTGGAGGAGTTGTACCGGGTGCAGATGCGACGGTTCATCGACGCGAACGTCGACTCGCCGCTGCACCTGCTCCACCCGGACCTGGCCCGGCTGGCCGCGCTCGGCGGCTTCGGGCGGCTCGACGCGCGGATCGGCCGGTTCCTGCGCGACGGACGGCTGCGCCGCGTCTTCTCCTTCCAGTCGCTGTACGCCGGGGTCCCGCCGGCCCGAGCGCTCGCCGCCTACGCGGTGATCGCCTACATGGACACCGTCGCCGGGGTGTACTTCCCGCGCGGCGGCATGCACGCCGTGCCCCGCGCCCTGGCCGCCGCTGCCCACGACGCGGGCGCCGAGCTGCTGTACGGCCAGGAGGCGGTGCGGCTGGAGCGCGGCGCGGTGGAGCGCGTCACCGCCGTGCACACCGCCGGCCGGCGCATCCCCTGCGACGCGGTCGTGCTCAGCTGTGAACTCCCGCACGCCTACCGGCTGTTGGGGCGGACCCCGCGGCGGCCGCTGCGGCTGCGCCGTTCGCCGTCCGCGGTCGTCCTGCACGCGGGGACGGACCGGACCTGGCCGGAACTGGGCCACCACACGCTGTCGTTCGGCGACGCCTGGAGCAGCACCTTCGAGGAGCTGACCGCGACCGGGCGCCTGATGAGCGACCCGTCCCTGCTCATCACCCGGCCCACCACGCACGACCCGTCGCTCGCTCCGCCCGGCCGGCACGTCCACTATGTGCTCGCGCCGTGTCCCAACACCGACATCGGCCCCGGCGCCGCCGACTGGCGCTCGCTCGGGCCCCGCTATCGCGACCGGATCCTCGCCGAGCTGGAGCGCCGCGGCCTGGACGGGCTGGGGGCGGCGATCGAGCAGGAGAGCATGTTCACCCCGGCCGACTGGACGGACCAGGGCCACATGGCCGGCACACCGTTCTCGCTGGCCCACACCTTCGGCCAGACGGGGCCCTTCCGCCCGGCCAACCTGGTGCGGGGGACCGAGAACGCGGTGCTCGCAGGCTGCGGCACCACTCCGGGGGTGGGCGTGCCGACAGCGCTCGTCTCCGGGAAGCTCGCCGCCGCCCGCATCACCGGACCGGCCGCGGCCGCCCGTACCGGCACGGCTCGCGGCGCCGCTGCCGGCTCCGTC
Organism: Streptomyces sp. IBSBF 3018; assembly: GCA_050613715.1. Taxonomy (GTDB): domain Bacteria; phylum Actinomycetota; class Actinomycetes; order Streptomycetales; family Streptomycetaceae; genus Actinacidiphila. The sequence goes on along the minus strand of JAJSZB010000278.1, from coordinate 7,276 downwards.
CGCCCTCTCGCCCGGAAGGGGCCGGCATGACCCGACACGAACTCGACGCCGCGGGCATCCACGACCCGGGGCTGCGCGCAGCCTATCTGCGGTGCCGCGCCCTCAACGCCCGGCACGGGCGCACCTACTTCCTGGCCACCCGGCTGCTGCCGGCCGACCGCAGGCCCGCGGTGCACGCGCTGTACGGATTCGCCCGCCGGGCCGACGACATCGTGGACGACCTCGGCCGCACGGCCGACCCGGCCGCCCGCGAAACCGCCCTGCGGCGCCTGTCCGACACCCTGAGCGCCGGGCTGGCCGCGCACCGCGCACAGCCGCAGCCGCAGCCGGCCGACCGGACGCCGCACCCGTCGGAGAGCCAGCCGGGAGACCAGCCGGAGAGCGAGCCGGCGGACGGACCGGCGAACGAGCCGGCGGGCCGGCCGGGGGCGGAGCCGGAGGACGAGCCGGTGGTGCGCGCCCTGGCCGACACCGCCCGCCGTTACGCCATCGACCCCGCGCACTTCACGGACTTCCTGGCGTCCATGCGGGCCGACCTGCACGTGTCCGACTACGCCGACTTCCCGGCGCTGCGGCGCTACATGCACGGCTCCGCGGCCGTCATCGGCCTGCAGATGCTGCCGGTCCTCGGCCATGTCGCGCCCCGGCCGGAGGCGGAACCGCACGCGGCGGCCCTGGGCGTGGCGTTCCAGATGACCAACTTCCTGCGCGACGTCGGCGAGGACCTCGACCGCGGGCGGGTCTACCTGCCCGCCGACCTGCTCGCCGCGCACGGAGTGGACCGGGCGAGGCTGGAGTGGAGCCGCGCCACCGGCCGGCGCGACCGGCGCGTGACGGCGGCGCTGCGCGACTTCGCCGCGACGACCAGGGGCTTCTACGGCCGCGCGCTGCCCGGGATCGCCATGCTCGATCCGGTGTCCCGGCCGTGCGTCCGCACCGCGTTCGTGCTCTACGGCGGCATCCTGACCGCGGTCGAGCGGGACGGCTGGTCGGTGCTGCACCGCCGCTCCGCCGTCCCGCGCCGGGTCCGGGTGCCGGTGGCCCTCGACGGCCTGGTGCGGGTCGGCGCCGCCCGGATGCGGGCCTCCCGCGCCGGGCGCCGGCCCCTCGCGGCGCCGGGGGCGACGTGAGCGCGGCCGCGCCGCGCCGCCGGGGTCTGCCGCTGCGCCTGCGCCGCCGGGCGGTGCCGTGGGAAGGGCAGCGCCCCACCTGGCGCGAGGCCCGCCCCGGCCTGATCGCCGGCGCGCTGAAACGCGCCCAGGACCGGCCGTCCGGCAACTGGTACGTGCTCGCCGCGTCCACGGCGGTGACCGCAGGACAGCCGTTCGGGCGGACCGTGGCGGGCGTCGAGGTGGTCGCCTGGCGCGACGCGGCCGGGCGGCTGCTGGCCGGTCCCGGCGCCTGCCCGCACCTGGGCGCCCCGCTGAGGGACGCCGCGGTGAACTGCGGCACGCTGATCTGCCGCTGGCACGGACTGGCGCTCGACGGCCGGCCCGCGCCGGGCTGGTCGCCGCTGCCCGCCCACGACGACGGGGTGCTCGCCTGGGTGCGGCTGGACGCGTCCGGCGGTGAGGAGCCGCTCGACCGCCCGGTGCTGCCCGCGCGCCCCGCAGCCGCCGCGACGCTCGCCGCCGTCCACGACGTGACGGGCGTGTGCGAGCCCGCCGACGTGCTCGCCAACCGCCTCGACCCCTGGCACGGCGCCTGGTTCCACCCCTACTCGTTCGCCGACCTGACCGTGGAGGAGCCGCGCGAGGAGGACGCGTTCGCGGTGCGGGTGTCCTTCCGGCTGACGCGGCGGCTCGTCGTACCGGTCCGGGCCGTCTTCACCGCGCCCGAGCCCCGTACGGTCGTCATGCACATCACCGACGGCGAGGGCCGCGGTTCGTCCGTCGAGACACACGCCACGCCACTGGGCACGGACCTCCGGGGACGTCCGCGCACCGCCGTGATCGAGGCGGTGCTCGCCACCTCCGACCGGCCGGGCTTCGCCGTCGCGCGCGCCGCGGCCCCCGTCCTGCGACCTCTCGTGCGGGCCGCCGCGGCGCGGCTGTGGCGGGACGACCTCGCCTACGCCGAACGCCGCCACGCCCTGCGGGCCGCGGGACGCTTCCCCGGGTGACGCCTCGTCGGGGACCTCCGGCGGGAGGTGCGGCCGGGCGATCGCAGAGCCGCCCGCTGAGCGAGACGGGCGGCGGCCGGGCGCCCTCTGGGGAGCGTTCAGCGCGGGGACAGGGCACGGGACAGGGCGCGCAGCGGACCGCTGCGGCCGCGGGCCGGAACCGTCCACAGGGTCTGGCCGCGCACGCCCCACCGGGCGAGCAGCGCGTTCGCGGCGAGGAACCCTGAGGTCGCCGCGCGCTCCATCAGGGCGACCGGCTGCCCGGTGCGGACCAGGTCCCCGGCCAGCACCACCGCGGGCTCCTCGGTGAGGACGCCCGGCCGCCGCCGGTGACCGCCCACCGGGAACACCGGGCAGTCCTCCCGCCACTCGTGCCGGGCGTCGACGACGCGGGCGTCGCGGGTCTCCGGGTAGACGCGGCGCAGCTCCTCCCGTACCCGCTGCTGGACAGCCGTACGGTCGGCGGCCGGATCGACGGCGTAGGCGTGCAGCTCGACCACCGAGCCTCCGGTCGCGGCGGCCCAGCGCGCCGCCTCGCCCTCCCAGCGGTTCAGGACGCTGACGTTGTCCAGCGGGCCGTACCCGCTGGTGCCGAGGAAGCCGGCCCGGTCGGCGGCGACCGGGCGGTCCAGCCACAGCCGGGACACCAGGAACGGCGGCGCCGTGCGCAGCGCGGCCACGTCCCGCCGCCACTGCGGCCCGCCGAGGCCGGGCGAGCCGGCCACGACCGCACGCAGGCCGCCGGTGTCCAGCGCGAGCACCACGGCGTCGTGGACGGCGCCGTCCACCGCGACCCGGCCGTCGCCCAGCGGCCGGACCGTCCGCACCGGCGCCGCGCAGCGCAGCCGCGCGCCGAGCCCGGTCAGGTACGCCGCCAGCGGCTCCCACAGGGCCTGCGGGAACGGTTCGGCCGGCACGTCGAAGAGCAGGCCCTCGGACGAGCCGAGGAAGTAGATGTGGAACATCAACGCCAGTTCGGCGGCGGACAGTTCGTCCGGATCGGCGAAGAAGCTGCGGGAGAACACCTCGAAGGCCAGATGCCGGGCGGCGGCGGGGAAGCCGATCGCGTCGAGGAACGCGCTCGCGCTGGTGCCGTCCAGCCGTTCGTGGACCTCGGGCACGCGTACGTCCATCAGCGGCAGCGCCGCCCGCGGGTTCATGGCCGCCAGGTCCCGCAGGCGGAACGACGGGCTGCGTGCCACGAACCCCAGCGCGCTCCACGGCGGGGTGCGCGGCACCTTCGCGAAGCTGTCGCGCAGCCCCCCGGCGTGCCACAGCGGGTAGTCCGGCAGCGCGGTCAGCATGCCCAGCCCGGGGTCCGCACGGCGCAGCAGGCCCCGCAGGTTGTAGTACTGCCGGAAGAAGGCGTGGAAGCCGCGGCTCATCGTGACCGCCGTGCCGTCGGAGAGGACGGTCGGCCAGCCGGCCAGGCGGCCGCCGAGCTGCGCCTCGCGTTCGAACAGCGTGACGCGCGCGCCGCGTTCGGCCAGGGCGGTGGCCGCCGCGAGTCCCGCGATGCCGCCGCCGACGACGGCGACCCGGGGCGGGTCGGAGGCGTCCAGGCGAGGCCGGCCGGGTGCGGCGGGCACCGTCTCGGCGCGGCGGTCCCGCCCCGGGCCCGCGGGGGCGGTGGAGCGGCCCGCCACGACGTCGGCCAGGCGCCGCACGGCCGCGGCCCGGCTCGCGCTGGTGGCCGGGCGGGACGGCGTGCGGCTCACCGCGCCGCCGTCCGCGCCGATCGGAGTCCGCTGCGCCCGCGGGCCGACGGCGCGCGGCCGACGAAGGTGTGCACGATGCCGGTCGACCAGCCCGGCATCGGCAGCGTCCGCACGGTGCGGAAGCCGGCGTCCTCCATGCGTCCGGCGAACGCCCCCGCGGTGTCGAACTCCAGCACGCTGCGGCGCAGGTACCGGTAGAGGCGGTGGTCCCCGGCGAGTGCGCCGGCGGGTTCCACGACGGCCGAGCACACGGCCTTCCACACCGCGCGGTGCACCGCCCTGCCGCTCAGCGCGTACTCGTGCACCGCCAGCCGGCCGCCGGGGACGAGCAGTTCGCGCACTGCGGCCAGGCCCGCGTCGGGGTCGGCGAGGTTGCGGAACAGGTAGGCCGCGAACACCGCGTCGAACGGCCCGGTGACCGCGGCCTCGGCGAGCCGCTCGACCGGGGCGTGCACGAAGGTCACGCCGGCGGGCCAGCGCTTGACGGCGGCGCGGGCGAGCATCCCGGCCGAGGCGTCCACGGCGACGATCTCGGCGTGCGGGGCGGCGGCGAGCAGCGCCGCGGTGGACGCGCCGGTGCCGCAGCCCAGGTCAAGCACCCGCAGTCCGGCGCCCCGGCCTGGCAGGGCCAGTCGGCGCGCGGAGCGCCTGAGGTCGGCGCGGTAGCCGGGGTTGAAGGCGGTGAGCCGGTCGTAGTGCGGCGCGGCGCGGTCGAAGGCGCCGGACAGGCCGGACGGGTCGGACGGGTCGAGCAGGTCGGACGGGTCTGAGCGTCCGGTGTCCCGCAGCGTTGTCATGGGCCGTGGTCCTCCTCGGGTGGGACGGTGCCGGGGGCCTCGACGGGCGACTCCCGGGGGCGTGCCCCGGCGGCCGGCGCCTCGTCCGGGGACGCTGCGACCGGGGACGCCGCGGCCGACGACCTGGCGGGGCTGTCCCGGCAGTCCGCGTCCGGGGGGCGGCGCCGGACCAGCGGCAGTTCGAGCGCGGTGCGCAGCATCGCGACGACGGGGGTGCGCAGCCCCACGGCCACGTCCTCGCGCAGACCGGTGCGCCCGTCGAGGAAGCGCAGCAGCCGGTCGGCGGGAACGCCCGCGAAGAGCCGGGTGAAGAACGCGGCCCCGTCCACCCGGCCGGTGTGCAGGGCGCGCAGCATCACCGCGTCCATCGCCAGCGCGCGGGCCGGGTACGCGGGCGGCGGCAGCGGGGTGCGAGCCTCGTCCAGCGCCGCGGCCACCCCTCGGGTCTGCCGCTGGAGGGCCGCGAAGGTGTAGCCGGTGGCCGGCCGCGTCGCCCCGCCCGCGGCGCCGACGCGGAAGACCGCCGCGCCCGCCCGGCGGGACGGCCGGGCGTCCGTCATGGGGATGACACCCTGTTCGGAGCGCTCGACCCGGAAGGGCGGGAGGCACAGCACCTCCTCGGTGTAGTGCCGCAGCGCGCGCGTGTAGCCCGGGTCGTCCAGCGCCGCCGGGGAGAACTCGGTGTACTCCACCAGTGCGTCGCGTGGTCCCAGCGGCAGTACGTACCCGAAGGACACACCGCGCGCCGGGCGAGGCGTGCGGAAGTCCATCAGGTCCGCCACCCGCGGGTCGAAGGCGGGACGCTCGCAGTGCACGAACCAGCCGCGGAAGTGCTGGAGCAGCCGGGTGCGCGCGGGCGCCGCGGGCCGCGGCCGGGAGTCGAGGACCCAGCGGGCCCGCCAGGCCGCCGGTCGCCCGTGGGCGTCCAGCCCGACGACGCGGGCGCCGTCCGTGCCCTCGTCGCGGACCTCCCGCACCTCGGCGGTCACGCGGCGCACCCACGGCGCGGCCGCGATCCGCCGCTGCGCCCACGCTTCGAAGGAACGCGACGGCAGCATCTTGTAGCGCGCGGCCCCCAGGCGGACCAGGGTCTCGCGGCCGTCCGGGGCGCGCAGCCGCAGCCGGTCCCACTGGGCGGCCAGCGCGGTGTCGTACTCCCCGTCGCCGTCCTCCCAGTAGCAGAAGGTGCGTTCGGGGGGCCGCAGGGCGGCGGGAGCATCAAGCAGCAGGACGTCCAGCCGGCCGGCGAAGCGCGGGTCGGCCAGCCGGTGCGCTAGTGACACTCCCGCGGCGCCCGCGCCGACGATCACCACATCCGCGTCCCGCGCCATCGCCACCGTCTCCCGCCACCTCCGCTCATGGACGCCCCGGCCCAGCATTCCGGCTCGCGTCACGCGGGCGACGCAGACACCGGCCCCACCCCGCGAGTGTCACCGGAACGAGCGCGCCGCCCCCGCCGAACGGTCTCCCCCGCGGCCGCGGCCGGCACGGTCGCCTGACGTTGTGTCACGATCTGGTGCCGAACGTGACGATCGTCTGCCGGCTGTGGGCGGGCTGGCGACGATTCCTGTCATGAAACGATCGCGGGTCCGCCGGTCGGCCGTCGTCTACGCGGTCCTGCAGGTCGTGACCGTGGGTGTGGCGCTGTGGCTGTCCAAGCAGTTCCAGGTGGCCCGGCTGTCGGCCACGCTGGTCGCCCTGGCCCCGACCGTGCCGGGCGCCTACCTGGCCTGGGCCGCCTACCGCGACGACCGCCGCGAGGCCTCGGCCGACACCGACGCCAGGGCCAAGACCCTGGCGGCCGCCGTGGCCGCGGCCGAGGCCCGGCAGCGAGCCCAGCTGATCGGCCCCGGCGCGCACCGCATCGACGTGACCTTCCACCAGCACACCGAGCCGGCCAACAACGCCTCGGGCGCCGCCCCGCACGGCCGCCTCAGCGACATCGTCGCCTACTACCAGGCCCTGCGCCCCGCCCGCCTGGTCATCGTCGGCGAACCCGGCGCGGGCAAGACCCTGCTCGCACTGGACCTCATCCTCGGCCTGCTCACCCGGCCCGGCCGCACCGACGCCGACCCGGTGCCGGTCCGCTTCTCCCTGGCCGGCTGGGACACCGACCGCCCCCTGCCGCAGTGGCTCGCCGACCAGCTCCACCAGCAGTTCCAGGGCCAGGGCATCACCTTCGCCGACGCCCAAGCACTGGTGGACGGCCACCGCATCCTGCCGGTCCTGGACGGGCTGGACGAGATGGACTCCGACGCCACACCCGCCGGACACCGCCGCGCCGCGCGCGCCGTGCAGGAACTCAACGCCTACCAGGACCCCACCGGCAGCGCACCCGTCGTCCTGACCTGCCGCACCATCCAGTACCAGGACCTGGCCGCCCTCGACCTGCGGATGCGGGAGGCCGCCCGCATCCAGCTCGACCCCGTCACCCCCGGCCAGGCCGCCGCCTACCTGCAAGCCCGCAGCACCAGCCCGCACCGCTGGCAACGGGTCCTCGACACACTCACCACCGCGCCCCACGGAACCCTGGCCCGCGCCCTGGCCACCCCCTGGCGCCTGAACCTGGCCGCCACCGCCTACGAGGAACGCCACCCCCGCACCCTGGCCCACCTCCGCGAGCCGGACCACCTGCTCAC
>JAJSZB010000277.1:0-9424 GCA_050613715.1 Streptomyces sp. IBSBF 3018 | reverse complement strand
GTCCTGGGGCGAGGCGTGGCGTGGCTGCCGGCGGGAGGGGATGACGAGGCCCTCCAGGACCTCGCGGTTCTCCTCGGGGGCGCGGTCACGCGGTTCCTGCGGGGGCTGCGGCCCCGGCCCTTCACTCATGCCGCGCATCATAGTGACCCCCGGCCCACCTCTCGCTGAGCGCGTCCCGGCCCAGCTCTCGCTGGGCGCTCCGCTCCCTGCGCCCCCACGCCCGGCGTGCCCGTGACGCCCGACGTCGACTCACCGGGGCCCGGCCCCCTTTCCCCCGCCGGTTCAGCGCTGGACGCTGAGATCCAGGGGCGCGGGGAACTGCGCGCTCAGCCACCCACTCGCCGGTGGTCCGGATCGGACCGATCTGCCCCTTCGGGCCGGTGACGACCTGCGGGCCGCAGATGGCTGGTCGCGCAGTTCCCCGCGCCCCTGATGGCTAGCGCCCAGCGTTGTGCTGGGGAAAACGGGTTGGGGTGGGGGCGGCCCGGAGGGAGAATTCGGCGTATGGGACATGTCGAGGCCGCGCACGCGGAGTACTACCTGCCCGACGGGCGCGCGCTGCTGGGCGACGTGACCTTCCGGGTGGGAGAAGGCGCCATCGTCGCCCTGGTCGGCCCGAACGGCGCCGGCAAGACGACCCTGCTGCGCCTGATCTCCGGCGAGATCGCGCCCCACGCCGGCACGGTCACCACCTCCGGCGGCCTCGGCGTGATGCGCCAGTTCATCGGCAGTGTCAGGGACGACAGGACCATCCGCGACCTGCTCGTCTCCGTCGCGCACTCGCGCATCCAGGCCGCGGCCAGGGCCGTCGACGCCGCCGAGCTGGCGATCATGGCGCAGGACGACGAACCGGCCCAGATGGCGTACGCGCACGCGCTCAGCGAGTGGGCCGAGGCGCGCGGCTACGAGGCCGAGACGCTGTGGGACATGTGCACCGTCGCCGCGCTGGGCGTGCCGTACGAGCGCGCGCAGTGGCGCGAGGTGAAGACCCTCTCCGGCGGCGAGCAGAAACGCCTGGTGCTCGAAGCCCTGCTGCGCGGCCCCGACGAGGTGCTGCTGCTGGACGAGCCGGACAACTACCTGGACGTCCCCGGCAAGCGCTGGCTGGAGGACCAGCTCGCGCAGACCAAGAAGACCGTGCTGTTCGTCAGCCACGACCGGGAGCTGCTGACCCGCAGCGCCGAGAAGATCGTCAGCGTCGAGACCGGCCCGGCCGGCGCCACCGCCTGGGTGCACGGCGGCGGCTTCGACACCTTCCACGCCGCCCGCAAGGAGCGCTTCGCCCGCTTCGAGGAGCTGCGCAGGCGGTGGGAGGAGGAGCACGCCAAGCTCAAGGCGATGGTGCTGCGGCTGCGGCAGCAGGCCGCGAACAGCCCCGAGATGGCCTCGCGCTACCACGCCGCGCAGACCAGGCTGCGCCGCTTCGAGGAGGCCGGCGCCCCGCAGGAGCCGCCGCGCGAGCAGGAGATCACCATGCGGCTGCACGGCGGCCGTACCGGCGTCCGCGCGGTGACCTGCGAGAAGCTGGAGCTGACCGGCCTGATGAAACCGTTCGACCTGGAGGTCTTCTACGGCGAGCGGGTCGCGGTGCTCGGCTCCAACGGCTCCGGCAAGTCGCACTTCCTGCGGCTGCTGGCCGGAGACGGCTCGGTCGCCCACACCGGCGCGTACAAACTGGGCGCCCGGGTGGTCCCCGGCCACTTCGCGCAGACCCACGCGCACCCCGAGCTGGCCGGTCGCACCCTGGTCGACATCCTGTGGACCGAGCACGCACGCGACCGCGGCCGGGCGATGTCGGTGCTGCGCCGCTACGAGCTGGAGCGGCAGGGCGACCAGCCCTTCGACCGGCTCTCCGGCGGCCAGCAGGCCCGTTTCCAGATCCTGCTCATGGAGCTGCAGGGCACCACCGCGCTGCTGCTGGACGAGCCGACCGACAACCTCGACCTGGAGAGCGCGGAGGCCCTCCAGGAGGGCCTGGAGTCGTACGAGGGCACGGTCCTCGCGGTCACCCACGACCGCTGGTTCGCCCGGTCCTTCGACCGCTTCCTGGTCTTCGGCTCCGACGGCGTGGTCCGCGAGACGCCGGAGCCGGTGTGGGACGAGCGCCGGGTGGAGCGCGAGCGCTGAGCCCGGCGGGCGCCCCGGGGCGAAGGGGGTCGGCTCGGGTGCCGGGCGGGTGCCGGGCGGGTGCTGCGGCCTGGGCCGGGAGCCGCGTTTTGACCCCCGCGGGCGTCGAACGGTACCCTTCAGGTCTGTTATGCGTATTGGCTTGCTCCATCTCACGTGAGGGGCCCTTACGCCGGTCCACCGGGCCGATGACCAGCGGCAGGCACACGGGTTGCGTCCCCGTGCGCCGCCGAGGCTGTCGTGATCGTCCGGGTGGCCTTGTCAGGACCCCAGTCCCGCGGTCCGCGCGACCCCGGGACGACACCGACTGAGAAGAAGCGAAGGCTACGACCGTGCGTACGTACAGCCCCAAGCCCGGCGACGTCCAGCGCCAGTGGCACATCATCGACGCGCAGGACGTCGTCCTGGGCCGCCTGGCCAGCCAGGCCGCGACCCTCCTGCGGGGCAAGCACAAGCCCATCTACGCGCCCCACGTCGACACCGGCGACTTCGTCGTCGTGATCAACGCCGACAAGGTGCACCTGTCCGGGAACAAGAAGACCCAGAAGATGGCGTACCGCCACTCCGGCTACCCGGGCGGTCTGCGCTCGGTGCGCTACGACGAGCTGCTCGCCAAGAGCCCCGAGAAGGCGATCGAGAAGGCCGTCAAGGGCATGCTCCCCAAGAACTCCCTGGGCCGCCAGATGCTCTCGAAGCTGAAGGTCTACGCGGGCGACCAGCACCCGCACGCTGCGCAGCAGCCGGTCCCGTTCGAGATCACCCAGGTCGCGCAGTAGTCCCGGCCACCAGCTACCAGAAAGAATCTGAGGAGAACCGTGGCTGAGACCACCGCCGAGACCCCCCTCGAGGGCGAAGAGTCCTACGACGAGATCACGACCTTCGAGTCGGACGCCGTCGAGGGCGAGTACACCTCCGAGTCGCTCGCCTCCCGCTTCGGCGACCCGCAGCCGGCCGCCGGCACCGGCCGCCGCAAGCGCTCCATCGCCCGCGTCCGGATCATCCCGGGCTCCGGCAAGTGGAAGATCAACGGCCGCACCCTTGAGGGCTACTTCCCCAACAAGGTGCACCAGCAGGAGGTCAACGAGCCCTTCAAGGTGCTCGAACTGGACGGCCGTTACGACGTCGTCGCCCGCATCAGCGGCGGCGGCATCTCCGGCCAGGCCGGCGCCCTGCGCCTGGGCGTGGCCCGCGCGCTCAACGAGGCGGACGTGGACAACAACCGCGGCCCGCTGAAGAAGGCCGGCTTCCTGACCCGTGACGACCGCGCGGTCGAGCGGAAGAAGGCCGGTCTGAAGAAGGCGCGCAAGGCGCCGCAGTTCAGCAAGCGCTAGCCGCCTCCGGCGGGGGCGGGCCGATGCCGATATCGGCCGGTTCCCGCCGCGGCGCGACGAACGCCCCGGAGACACACTGGTGCCTCCGGGGCGTTCGTCGTACCGGCGCGGCCCGCGGGTTACCGTCGGGTGACGAACAGACGTCGTACGGCCGTCGGTGAGGCCGTACAACCATTCGGCGCTCCCGGGGCGTCATCAGCACGTACGGCCAGGCACCAATCGGAGGAACGACTGTGGGACGACTCTTCGGCACCGACGGGGTGCGGGGCGTGGCGAACGCCGACCTGACCGCCGAGCTGGCGCTCGGCCTGTCGGTCGCGGCGGCGCACGTCCTGGCCGAGGCGGGCAGCTTCGCGGGGCACCGGCCGGTGGCCGTGGTCGGCCGCGATCCGCGGGCCTCGGGCGAGTTCCTGGAGGCCGCCGTGGTGGCGGGCCTGGCCAGCGCGGGCGTGGACGTCCTGCGGGTCGGTGTGCTGCCCACCCCCGCGGTGGCGTATCTCACCGGCGCGCTGGGCGCCGACCTCGGCGTGATGCTCTCCGCGAGCCACAACCCGATGCCCGACAACGGCATCAAGTTCCTCGCCCGCGGCGGCCACAAGCTGGACGACGTGCTGGAGGACCGCATCGAGGCGGTCTACGAGGAGCACCGCACCGGCGCGCCCTGGAACCGCCCGACCGGCGCCGGCGTCGGCCGGGTCAAGGACTACGACGAGGGCTTCGACCAGTACGTGGCGCATCTGGTAGCGGTGCTGCCCAACCGGCTGGACGGCCTGCGGATCGTGCTGGACGAGGCGCACGGCGCGGCCTCCCGGGTCTCGCCCGAGGCGTTCTCGCGGGCCGGCGCGACCGTGGTCACCATCGGCGCGCAGCCCGACGGCCTCAACATCAACGACGGCTGCGGCTCCACCCACCTGGACCTGGTCAAGGCCGCGGTGGTCGAGCACGGCGCGGACTTCGGCATCGCCCACGACGGCGACGCGGACCGCTGCCTCGCGGTGGACGCGGCCGGCCAGGAGGTCGACGGCGACCAGATCCTCGCCATCCTCGCGTTGTCGCTGCGCGAGCGCGGCGCGCTGCGCGAGAACACCGTGGTCGGCACGGTGATGTCCAACCTCGGCTTCAAGCTGGCGATGGAGCGCGAGGGCATCCGGCTGGTGCAGACCGCGGTCGGCGACCGCTATGTGCTGGAGTCGATGAAGGAGCACGGCTACGCGCTGGGCGGCGAGCAGTCCGGGCACGTCATCGTGCTGGACCACGCCACCACCGGCGACGGCACGCTGACCGGGCTGCTGCTGGCCGCCCGCGTCGCGCAGACCAAGCGTCCGCTGGCGGAGCTGGCCGCGGTGATGGACCGGCTGCCGCAGGTGCTGATCAACGTGCGCGACGTCGACAAGAGCCGGGTGGCCACCTCGCCGGAGCTGGCCGCGGCGGTCGCCGAGGCCGAGGCCGAGCTGGGCGCGACCGGCCGGGTGCTGCTGCGCTCCTCCGGCACCGAGCCGCTGGTCCGGGTCATGGTCGAGGCGGCCGACATCGACCACGCGCAGTCGGTGGCGGCGCGGCTGGCCGACACGGTGAAGTCCGCGCTGGGCTGAGACCCCCTGCGGCCGCTGGGCTGATCCTGCCCGCGGGCGGCCGCGGGGCTGAGACCGCCCGCGGGGCGGGCCGGCGCACGCTCAGCGCGCGACGGCCCGCCGGCGGTCCCAGAACCACTTCTGCGCGAGCAGGGTGAGGGAACCGGCCAGCGCGATGCCCGCGAGGTTGAGGGCGAGCTGCCCGAGGGAGCCCCAGACCTCGTGCCAGGTGGTGTAGGTCACGGCGAGCGCGGCGTTCGCCGCGGCCGGCACGGTGGTCACCGAGATCGCGACGCCGACCAGCGCGCCGGACTTGGCGGAGGTCAGCGAGAGGATGCCGGCGATGCCGGCGAGGAAGGCCACCACGAAGGAGTCCGCCGTCGGCTGCCAGATGAACTGGGTGGCCGGGTGCGGCGCGTGGAACTGGTGCCTGCTGAACAGCCCGAACGCGTCGAGGAGTCCGGCGAACGCCCCGGTGATCAGGACCGCGGCGAGGAAGCCGGCCACCAGCGCCACCAGCGAGCGCCGCAGCAGCGCCCGGTCCCGCCGCACCAGGCCGGTGCAGAACGCGGCGAGCGGCCCGAACTCCGGGCCGACCACCATCGCGCCGACGATCAGGATCGAGCTGTCCAGCATCACGCCGTACGCGGCGAGCATCGTCGCCACCGACAGGAACGCCAGGTAGGTGACGGTGAGGGTGGACTCCTCGTGGGTGGCGTCGGCGAGCGACTCCCACACCACGGCGTCCGCGCCCTCGCCCGGGGCCTCCGTCTCGGCCCGGTCGGCGCTCGCGGACAGCGACAGGTCGACCGACTCCACGGCGATGGACCCGGACTCGTCGATGCCGAGCGCGCGCAGCCCGGCCAGCAGCGGGTCGGCCGCCTCCCGGGCCACGTCGCAGGTGAGCAGGTCGCCGGGCGGTTCGACGGCGGCGCCCTTGAACGCCACGAGATGGGTGGCGCCGACGGTCCGCGCCACCAGGGCGGTGACCGCGTCGGTGCGGTCGGCCGGAACGATCATCCGCAGATGGAGCACGGTGCGGGTCTTCTCCTCGGGTCCGGTGCGGGGATACGGGGTCTGGTCCGGGGCCGGACGCGGGTTCCGGTCGGGGGCGGGACGCGGGTTCCGGTCCGGGGTGGGAAACGGGTCCCGGCCCGGGGCGGTGTCACAGCTTGCGCAGGCTGAGCCTTCGCACCTTGTGGCCGGGCCCCTTGCGCAGCACCAGGGTGGCCCGGCCGCGGGTGGGCAGCACGTTCTGCTCCAGGTTCGGCCGGTTGACGGTGCGCCACATCAGCCGCGCGTAGTCCAGCGCCTCGTCCTCCGGCACGAGGGTGTACTTGCGGAAGTACGAGTCCGGGTCCTGGAACGCGGTCTGCCGCAACTTGCGGAACCGGTCGAGGTACCACTGCTCGATGTCCTCGGTGCGCGCGTCCACGTACACGCTGAAGTCGAAGTGATCGGCGAGCGCGACCCGGGTGCGGCCGTCCTTGCCGGGCAGCGCGGGTTGCAGCACGTTCAGGCCCTCGACGATCAGGATGTCGGGGCGGCGCACGGTCAGCCGCTCGCCGGGCACGATGTCGTAGACGAGATGCGAGTAGACCGGCGCGCTCACCTCGGGCCGGCCGGCCTTCACGTCGGCGACGAAACGGGTCAGCGCGCGCCGGTCGTACGACTCTGGGAAACCCTTGCGCGACATCAGGCCGCGCCGCGTCAACTCCGCGTTGGGGTACAGGAACCCGTCGGTGGTCACCAGCTCCACCCGCGGGTGCTCGGGCCAGCGGGCGAGCAGTTCGCGCAGCAGCCGGGCGGTGGTGGACTTGCCGACCGCCACGCTGCCCGCGACGCCGATCACGAACGGCGTGCCGGGCTGCGCGCCCTCGCCGAGGAAGGTGTTCAGCGCGCCGCGCAGGCCGCTGTGCGCGGCGACGTAGAGGTTCAGCAGCCGCGACAGCGGCAGGTAGACGTCCTCCACCTCCGCGAGGTCGACCACGTCGCCGAGGCCGCGCAGCCGCTCCACCTCGTCCGCGGTCAGCGGCAGCGGCGTGCGGTCGCGCAGCGCGCTCCACTGCGCGCGGGTGAGGTCGACGTACGGGCTCGCGGGCGCGGCGGCCGTGCTGTCCGCGGACGCCGCGGGCGCCGCGGTGGCGGCGGGGGTCGATGCGGGGGTCGATGAGGGCACGGGCCCATTGTGCGGGCCGCCGTCCGGCGGGGGCTCGGGGGGTGCGGCGGCGCGGCGGTGCGGCGGCGCGGTGTGTGCGGCGCGGCGGAGTCCTGCGGCGGGGTCGCGCGGCGGGGTCGCCCGGCGCAGACCCTAAGCTGGCCGCCATGCGCGCGACCGGGAGCCGGACAGGGACGACGGGGGTGGCCGGGTGATCGTCGGGGTCGGGATCGACGTCGCGGAGATCGAGCGGTTCGGGGCGGCGCTGGCCCGTACGCCCGGGATGGCGGAGCGCCTCTTCACGCCCGCGGAGTTGCTGCTGCCGTCGGGCGAGCCGCGCGGCACCGCCTCGCTCGCGGCGCGGTTCGCGGCGAAGGAGGCGCTGGCCAAGTCGCTCGGCGCGCCGTCCGGGCTGAGCTGGCTGGACGCCGAGGTCCACACCGCGCCGTCCGGGCGGCCCTCGCTGACGGTGCGGGGCACGGTCGCCGCGCGCGCCGCGGCGCTCGGCGTGACCTCCTGGCACGTCTCGCTCTCCCACGACGCGGGCGTGGCCTCCGCGGTCGTCATCGCCGAGTCCGCCGGCTGACGCGCGCGTCCCCGTACCGCCGGACGGCCCGCGTACCGCCGGACGGCCCGCGTACCGCCGGACCTTCTCCGTACCGCCGGACCTTCTCCGTACCGCCGACCGTTCCCGTACCGCAGGACCGGCTCTCACGCCGTCCGTACGCGGTGGGACGCATCGCACACCGGACAGGTGCGGCGTCGGGCTGCCGGGACCGGCCCGGGAGTGGAGGATGGGCGGGAAGGACGCGGGCCGGGACCGGAGCGAGGGGCAGCGCATGAGGTACGGGCACGACGTGGCGACCGTCAGAGCCGCCGAGGCAGCTGTGATGGCACGACTTCCCGAGGGCGCCCTGATGCAGCGCGCCGCGGCCGGCCTGGCCGCCGCCTGCGCCGACGCGCTCGGCCGTACGTACGGCGCCCGCGTCGCCGTCCTCACCGGCAGCGGGTCCAACGGCGGCGACGCGCTGTTCGCCGCGGCCCGCCTGGTCCGGCGCGGGGCCGGCGCGACCGCGGTGCTGCTCGCGCCCGACCGCGCGCACGCCGAGGGGCTCGCGGCCCTGCGCGCGGCCGGCGGCCGGGTGGTGGACGCCGCGGCGGAGCCGGCCGAGGCGCTGGCCGCGGTCTCCCGCGCGGACCTGGTGCTCGACGGCATCACCGGCATCGGCGGCAAGGGCGGCCTGCGCCCGGAGGCCGAGGAGCTCGTGGAGGCCGCGCACGACGGGCCCGGCGCGGTGGTCGCCGTGGACCTGCCCAGCGGGGTCGACGCGGACACCGGCGAGGTGCCGGGCGCGGCGGTGCGCGCGGACGTGACGGTCACCTTCGGCACGTACAAGCCGGCGCTGCTGGTGGACCCGGCGGCCGAACTGGCCGGCGCGCCGCGGCTGATCGACATCGGCTTGGGCGCGGACCTCGGGCCGCCGGTGCTGGAGGCGTTGCAGCACGCCGACGTGGCCGCGCTGCTGCCGCGGCCGAGCGGTGAGAGCGACAAGTACCGGCGCGGTGTGGTCGGCGTCGCGGCCGGCTCGCGCCGCTACCCGGGCGCGGCGGTGCTCGCCGTGTCGGGGGCGCTGCGCGGCGGCGCGGGCGCGGTGCGCTACGCCGGGCCCGGCGGCGAGGCGGTGCTGGCGCGGCACCCGGAGACGCTGGTGACGCCCGGGTCGCCGCATGACGCGGGCCGCGTCCAGGCGTGGGTGGTCGGCCCGGGCCTCGGCGACGGCGCGGACGCGCGCACGGCGGTGGAGGAGGCGCTGGACACGGACGTGCCGGTGCTCGTCGACGCGGACGGGCTGCGCATGCTGGACCCGCGGGCGGTACGGGAGCGGGCCGCGCCGACCCTGCTCACGCCTCATGCCGGCGAGGCGGCGGCGCTGCTCGGGCGGGTCCGCGAGGACGTCGAGGCGCACCGGCTGGACTCCGTGCGGGAGTTGGCGGCGCGGTTCGGGGCGACGGTGCTGCTGAAGGGGTCGACCACGCTGGTCGCGGACCCTGCGGCCGGGGTGCCGGTGCGGGTCAACTCCACGGGGGTCGCGTGGCTCGCCACGGCCGGCAGCGGCGACGTCCTCTCCGGCCTCGCCGGGTCCCTCCTCGCGGCCGGGCTCGCGCCGCGCGACGCCGCGTCCGTCGCGGCCTACCTCCACGGCCTCGCCGCCCGCCTCCTCCCCCCTCCCCTGACC
>JAJSZB010000276.1:0-9515 GCA_050613715.1 Streptomyces sp. IBSBF 3018 | reverse complement strand
CGGCGGGGGTGGTCGGCGTGGGAGCGGGCTGGGGGCCGGAGGCGTTACCGGGTCAGTATGCGGCGGTACGGGCCGCCGCGGCGTCCCAGGCACGCGGGTCGCCGCCGGGGCGGTACGTCCGCAGCGGCTGCGTCGCGGCGACCAGCCGGCGCATGTCCGCCAGGTCGCCGACCAGGCCGCGGGCGCGCGCCTGGACCAGCACGTTGCCCAGCGCGGTGGCCTCGGTGGGGCCCGCGACCACCGTCAACCCGGTGGCGTCGGCGGTCAGTTGGCACAGCAGCTCGTTGCGGCTGCCGCCGCCGACCAGGTGCACGCGGGTGATCTCGCGGCCGGCGAGCGCGGCGGCCTGCCGCAGCACCCGGCGGTGCGCGAGCGCCAGGCTCTCCAGCACGCACCGCACGGTCGCCGCCTGCCCCTGCGGCGGCCGCTGCCCGGTGCGCTCGCAGTGCGCGGCGATCGCCGCGGGCATGTCGGCGGGGGCCAGGAACTCCGGCGCGTCCGGGTCGATCAGCGCGGCGAAGGGATCGGCGCGGGCCGCCCCCGCGAGCAGGTCCGGCAGCCGCGCCGGCAGCCCGCGCGCCGCCCACACCCGCCGGCACTCCTCCAGCGGCCACATGCCCATGATGTTGCGCAGGTAGCGGACCGTGCCGTCGATGCCGCGCTCGTTGGTGAAGTTGGCCGCCCGGGACTCCTCGGTGAGCACCGGCGCGTCCAGTTCGAGGCCGGCCAGCGACCACGTCCCGCACGAGATGTACGCCGCGCCCGGCCCGGTGGCCGGCACCGCGACCACCGCGGACGCGGTGTCGTGCGAGGCGACCGCGGTGACCGGCGTCGCCGCGTCGAGACCGGTCGCCGCCGCCACCCCCGGGAGCAACGTCCCCGCGTGCGCGCCCGGTTCGCACAGGGCGGGCAGCAACGCCGGGTCCAGGCCGACGAGTTCGGCCGTCCCGCGCGACCAGGCGCCCGTCGCGGCGTCCAGCAGCCCGGTCGTCGAGGCGTTGGTGACCTCGGCGCCGACCTGTCCGGTCAGCCAGTACGTCAGCAGGTCCGGGATCAGCAACAGGGTCCGCGCGGCGGCCAGTTGGGCCGAGCCGGCCGCCGCGGCCAGCTGGAACACGGTGTTGAACGGCAGGTGCTGCAGCCCGTTCGCCCGGTACAGCGCCCGCGCCCCCACCTCGTCCCGCACCCGCTCCGCGACGCGCGCGGTCCGCGCGTCCCGGTAGTGGTACGGCAGCCCGAGCAGCACTCCGTCGGCGTCCAGCAGCCCGTAGTCCACGGCCCACGTGTCGATCCCGACGGAGGCGACGCCCCGCGCGCCGGCCGCCTTCCCCGCCGCGCGCAGCCCGTCCAGGACGCCCTGGTAGAGGCCGGCCACGTTCCAGTGCAGGCCGCTGGGCAGCCGCACGGGCGTGTTCGCGAACCGCCCCACCTCGTCCAGCCGCAGCTCTCCCGCGCCCACCCGGCCGGCCACGACCCGGCCGCTGGTCGCCCCGAGGTCCACCCCCACGAACACGCCTGCCGCCGGGCTCCGGGTGTACGTCGTGCCGGTCATGCCTCTCCTCCACGGTGCGGGGCCGCCCCCGGGGGCGCGCAGCGGAGGTTCACCGCAGGAAGGCCGCGGCGACGCCCGCGTCCACCGGGATGTGCAGGCCCGTCGTGTGCGACAGCTCCCCCGCGGTGAGAGCGAACACCGCGTTGGCCACGTGCTCCGGCAGAACCTCCCGCTTCAGCAGGGTGCGCTGCGCGTAGAACGCGCCCAACTCCGACTCCGGCACCCCGTACACCGCGGCCCGCTGCGCGCCCCAGCCGCCGGCGAAGATGCCGGAGCCGCGGACCACCCCGTCGGGGTTCACCCCGTTGACCCGGATGCCGTGCTCGCCCAACTCCGCGGCCAGCAGCCGCACCTGGTGCGCCTGGTCGGCCTTCGTGGCGGAGTAGGCGATGTTGTTCGGCCCCGCGAACACCGCGTTCTTCGACGCGATGTACACGATGTCGCCGCCCATGCCCTGCTCGGCCATCACTGCCGCGGCCTCCCGCGCGACCAGGAACGAGCCGCGCGCCATGATCGCGTGCTGCAGGTCCCAGTCGCGCGCGGTGGTCTCCAGCAGCGGCTTGGAGATCGAGATCCCGGCGTTGTTCACCACCAGGTCCACCCCGCCGAACGCGAGCAGCGCCTGCTCGAACGCCGCGTGGATCGCCTCCTCGGACGTCACGTCCGCGGTCACCGCGACCGCCTTGTCCGCCCCGCCCAGCTCCCGCGCCACCCGCGACGCCGCCTCGCCGTCGACGTCCGCGACCACCACGCACGCGCCCTCCGCGGACAGCCGGTGCGCGATCGCCCGCCCGATGCCCGAGCCCGCGCCGGTCACCAGCGCGATCCGGGTCGCCAGCGGCTTCGGCGCCGGCATCCGCCGCAGCTTGGCCTCCTCCAGCTCCCAGTACTCGATCCGGAACTTCTCCGACTCCTCGATCGGCCGGTACGAGGACACCGCCTCGGCGCCGTGCATCACATGGATCGCGTTGACGTAGAACTCGCCCGCGACCCGCGCGGTCTGCTTGTCCTTGCCGTACGAGAACATCCCGACGCCCGGCACCAGCACGATCGCCGGGTCCGCGCCGCGCATCGCCGGCGAGTCGGGCGCCGCGTGCCGGTCGTAGTACGCCGCGTACTCCTCGCGGTAGGCCGCGTGCAGGTCGCGCAGCCGCGCGGTGACCTCGTCGAGCGGCGCGGTCGGCGGCAGGTCCAGCACCAGCGGGCGCACCTTCGTGCGCAGGAAGTGGTCGGGGCAGGACGTGCCCAGCGCGGCCAGCCGCGGGTGCTCGGTCCTGGCCAGGAAGTCCAGCACGTCCTCGTCGTCGGTGAAGTGCCCGACCTGCGGGCGGTCGGTCGAGGCGAGCCCCCGCAGCAGCGGCGCGAGCGCGGCGGCCCGGGCACGCCGCTCCTCCCGCGGCAGCGGGCCGTACCCCGCGAGCAGCGGGCCGAACGGCTCGGCCTTGCCCTTCTCCGCGAGGAACGCCTCCGCGGTACGGATGATGTGCAGCGAGTTCGCCTCGCACTCCTCGCTGGTGTCGCCCCACGCGGTGATCCCGTGGCCGCCCAGCACGCAGCCGATCGCCTGCGGGTTGGCCTCCTTGATCGCGGCGATGTCCAGGCCGAGCTGGAAGCCGGGGCGGCGCCAGGGCACCCAGACGACGGTGTCGCCGAAGCACTCCGCGGTCAGCTTCTCGCCGTCCGCGGCGCAGGCCAGCGCGATCCCCGAGTCGGGGTGCAGGTGGTCGACGTGCGCGGCGTCGACCAGGCCGTGCATCGCCGTGTCGATGGACGGGGCGGCGCCGCCGCGGCCGTGCAGGCAGTAGTCGAACGCGGCGACCATCTCGTCCTCGCGGTCCACGCCGGGGTAGGTGTGGGCGAGGGCGCGCAGGCGGTCCAGGCGGAGGACGGCGAGGCCGGGTTCGGTGAGGGTGCCGAGGTCGCCGCCGGAGCCCTTCACCCACAGCAGCTCGACCTCGGCGCCGGAATGGGGGCCGGCGGGGTCGGGGGCGGTGCTCTTCGCCGAGGTGTTGCCGCCCGCGTAGTTCGTGTTGCGGGGGTCGGCGCCGAGGCGGTTCGACCGCGCGAGCAGCGCGGCGACGGCGGGGTGCGCGGGCATGTACGTGTCCTTAGTCGACGTGAGGCGTTCGCTTACGGTGTGCGCGGCGCTCGGCGCTGCGCTGGCGTGACGCTGGGCGCTGTGCGCTGGCCGGGTGCGGCTGCTTTGGCGTGGCGCTGGGCGCTGTGCCCTGGCCGGGTGCGCGGCGTTTCGTTTACGGGTCGGGGTCGTCCCGGGGGTGACTCCTCGAACTTCGAAAGTGGCGGCTTTCGTTGTCTTCTTTCTCCCGTCGTTGTTTTCGAAGTTCTGCGGGGACACCCCCGGACCGCCCCCTCGGGTAGTGATCGCGCTGCGGGTTGAGTTCCTACGTTCCGATGGCGCTGGAAGTTCAGCAATCAGGGGCGCGGGGAACTGCGCGACAAGCCACAGCGGACCGGCGGTCGGGTGCGGCCTGTTCGGGGCAGACGGGTTGCCGGCTTTTCAGGGGCGCGGGGAACTGCGCGAGCGACCACGACGGACCCGCGGCCGGGTGCGGCCTGTTCGGGGCAGGCGGGCTGCCGGTCTTAAGGGGCGCGGGGAACTGCGCGACAAGCCACAGCGGACCGGCGGCCGGGGATGGCGGGGACGGGGCAGCCGGGGGACCCGAGCGGGAGGCGCGGAGTCACGCGCCCCAGCCTGCCTGCGTGCCGCCGACGCGGGTGGTGACGATCTTCTCCGCGTAGCCGGTGGCGCGGTAGGACGCCACGGGGTCCGCGTCGAGCCCCATCTCCTCGCGGACCTCCGCGAGCAGCGGCCGCACGTCGGAGTTGTACGCATCCATGAGCACCGCGTTCGCCCCGAGCACATCGCCCGCGGCCTGCGCCGCGCGGAGCGCGTCGAGGTCGACCAGGAGCGCCTTGGCCGTGGCCTCCTGGACGTTCATCACCGAGCGGATGATCGCCGGGATCTTCGGCTCGATGTTGTGGCACTGGTCGAGCATGAACGCTACGCCCGTGGCAGCGTCGAGGCCGCCGTTCTTGGCGACCTCGTGCATGATCCGGAAGAGCTGGAAGGGGTCCGCCGCGCCGACCATGAGGTCGTCGTCGGCGTAGAAGCGGGAGTTGAAGTCGAAGCCGCCGAGCTTGGCCTCGCGCAGCAGGATCGCGACGATGAACTCGATGTTCACGCCCGGCGCGTGGTGGCCGGTGTCGACGACGACCTGGGCCTTGGGGCCGAGCTTGAGGCAGTGCGCGTAGGCGGTGCCCCAGTCGGGCACGTCGGTGGTGTAGAAGGCGGGCTCGAAGAGCTTGTACTCCAGCAGCATCCGCTGGTCGTCGCCGAGCCGCTCGTAGACCGCGGCCAGCGCCTCGGCCAGGCGGTCCTGGCGGGCGGATATGTCGTCCTGGCCGGGGTAGTTGGTGCCGTCGGCGAACCACAGCTTGAGGTCGCGCGAGCCGGTGGCGTCCATGATGTCGACGCAGTCCAGCAGGTGCCCGAGCGCCTTGCGGCGGACCGCCGGGTCCGGGTTGGTGACCGAGCCGAGCATGTAGTCGTCGTCCTGGAAGACGTTGGTGTTGATCGCGCCGATCGTCAGGCCCTGCCCGGCGGCGTGGGCGGCCAGCGCCGCGTAGTCGTCGGTGAGGTCCCACGGGATGTGCAGGGAGACGATCGGGGCGACCCCGGTGGCCGCCTGCACCTGCGCGGCGTCGTCGAGCTTCTCGTACGGGTCGCGGGGGACGCCGGCCTGCGTGAACACCTTGAAGCGCGTCCCGGAGTTGCCGTACGCCCACGACGGCGTCTCGATCCGCTGGGACTTCAGCGCCGCCTTCACGGCCGACAGATCAGTCATGGCAACCCCTGTGAATCGTTTCATTTGGCGTTCACCGTAGTGGCGGGGCCGGGTTCTGTCAATGACTTGCGGGCCGGTGAAAAGGCCGGACAGGGTGACGGGCGGACGGAGGTCCGCCGTGGGACCGGGGTGACAGCCGGGGCGCGGGGTGCCGCAAGGGGGTGCGCGGCACCCGTACGGGCCGCTGCGGCAAGGGGCGTTATTGAATCGTGTCATACGACCGAGTGCGCTGCTCGGTGGGAGGAGAGGCCCCCGCTGATCATGGCTTTCATCGGCGCGTCACCAGGCAATCGCGCCGAACACCCTTGACGCCCCTTCCGGGCGGGGCTAACGTCCCGGCAACTCCATTGAAACATTTCACCCGTGTCGACGTTCGGGAGACCCAGGAGACACCATGACCGACCCAGCACCGGAACGCACTCCGGTCCTCGCGCTGGAGGGGGTGAGCAAGTCCTTCGGGGCGGTGAGCGCGCTGCGCGACGTGTCCCTCGCGCTGCACGCGGGGGAGGCGCACGCCCTCGCGGGCGAGAACGGCGCCGGCAAGTCGACGTTGATCAAGACGCTCGCCGGCGTCCACCGACCGGACACCGGGACCGTGCTGCTCGACGGCGCCCCCGTGGTCTTCCACGGACCCGCCGACGCCCGGGACGCGGGCGTCGCCGTCATCTACCAGGAGCCGACCCTCTTCCCCGACCTGTCGGTGGCCGAGAACATCTTCGTCGGCCGCCAGCCGCACCGGTCCTTCGGCCGGGTGGACCACAAGGCGGTGCGCGACGGCGCCGCCGACCTCTTCCGCCGGCTCGGCGTCGACCTCGACCCCGAGCAGCCGGCCCGCGGCCTGTCCATCGCCGACCAGCAGCTGGTGGAGATCGCCAAGGCGCTCTCGCTCAACGCCCGGGTGCTGATCATGGACGAGCCGACCGCCGCCCTCACCGGCAGCGAGGTGGCCCGGCTGTTCGGCGTGGTGCGCGCACTGCGCGAGAGCGGCGCCGCGGTGCTCTTCATCTCGCACCGGCTGGAGGAGATCTTCGCGCTCTGCCAGTACGTCACCACGCTCCGGGACGGCGCGCTGATCGCCGGCGAGCCCGTCGACGGCCTCACCGAGGACGACCTGGTGCGCCGAATGGTCGGCCGCGACCTGGACGAGCTGTACCCCAAGCAGGACGCGACGGTCGGCGAGGTCGCCCTCAGCGTGCGCCGGCTGACCCGCGAGGGCGTCTTCACCGACGTCTCCTTCGAGGTCAGGCACGGCGAGATCGTGGGCCTGGCCGGACTGGTCGGCGCCGGGCGCTCCGAGGTGGCCCGCGCGGTCTTCGGGGTGGACCGGTGGGACGGCGGCGAGGTCGAGGTCGAGGGCCGGCCGCTGAAGCCCGGCGCGCCGAGCCTGGCGATGGCCGCGGGGCTCGCGCTGGTCCCCGAGGACCGCAGGGCCCAGGGCCTGGTGATGGACATGTCCATCGAGCGCAACATCAACCTGACCGGCTTCGCCGCGACCAGCACCGCCGGGCTGATGAGCCGCGGCGCCGAGCGCAGCCGCGCCGTCGACTGGGCGGTGCGGCTGCAGGTGAAGTACGCGCGGCTGGCCGACGTGGTCGGCACCCTGTCCGGCGGCAACCAGCAGAAGGTCGTGTTGGCCAAGTGGCTGGCGACCGGGCCGCGGGTGCTGATCGTGGACGAGCCGACCCGCGGCATCGACGTCGGCACCAAGGCCGAGGTGCACCGGCTGCTGTCCCAGCTGGCCGCGGACGGCGTGGCGGTGCTGATGATCTCCTCCGACCTCCCGGAGGTGCTGGGCATGGCCGACCGGGTGCTGGTGATGCACGAGGGCCGGCTGGTCGCCGAGATCCCCCGCGCCGAGGCCACCGAGGAGTCGGTGATGGCCGCGGCCACCGGACGTGGAAGCAGGGCGGCATGAGCATGAACACCGACGCCACCAAGGCCGCGGGCCCGGCCGGGCCCGCCCCGGCCGGCCAGGGCGGGGCCCCGGCCGCCGCCTCCTCGGCCGGAGTGCTGGACCGGGTGCTGAAGGTCCGCGAACTGGCCATCGCCGCCGTCCTGGTGCTGATGCTGCTCGCGACCCAGCTCGACAACAGCGCGTTCCTGTCCGAGCAGGGCATCAAGGACCTGCTGCTGAACGCCACCATCCTCGTCCTGGTCGCCTCCGGCCAGGCGATGGTGGTGATCACCCGCAACGTCGACCTGTCGGTCGGCTCCACCCTGGGCATCACCGCGTTCGCGGCCGGAGAGTTCCTCAGGAACGGCGGCAACCCGCTGCTCGCGGTGCTGATCGCGGTCGCCCTCGGCGCCGGCTTCGGCATCGTCAACGGCCTGCTGGTGAGCCTGGGCCAGGTGCCCGCGCTGGTCGTGACGCTGGGCACCCTCTACATCATCCGCGGCCTGGACTCGATCTGGTTCGGCTCCCGCCAGATCACCGCGGCCGATCTGCCCTCGGGCTTCGTCGACTTCGGCCACAACGGGCTCGGCGCGGTGCCGTACCTGGCCCTGCTGACCGCCGCGGTGCTCGTGGTCGCCGCCTACTACCTGCGCAGCTACCGCAGCGGCCGGGACCTGTACGCGCTCGGCTCCAGCCCGGAGGCCGCCCGGCTGGCCGGTGTGCCGGTGCGCAAGCGGATCATGGCCGCCTACGTGGTGTGCGGCGCGCTCGCCGGACTGGCCGGCGCGCTGTACCTGGCCCGCTTCGGCAACGTCGACTCGGGCACCGGCAACGGCTACGAACTGACCGTGGTCAGCGCGGTCGTGGTCGGCGGCGTCGCCTTCACCGGCGGCTCCGGCAGCCTCTACGGCGCCGCGCTCGGCGCCCTCCTGCTGACCTCCATCAACAGCGTGCTGCCCTCGATCGGCGTCAGCTCGGTCTGGGTCCAGGCCATCGACGGCGTCCTGCTGCTGCTCGCGATCGCGGTGGACCGGCTGGTCGCGCTGCGGGTCGCGGCGATGCTCCGCAAGCGGGCCGCACTGACAAGGAGTGCCCACCATGGCTGACACCAAGGCCGCCCCGCCCGCCGGGGCCCGGCAGCCGGCCGGCCCCGCCCGCTCCGGCTCCGCCCGGACCAGGGACGCGCTGCGCTGGGACACCGCGGTCGGCGCCCTGCTGGTCGTGCTGCTGCTCTGCTCGTTCGCGTTCGTCGACAACTTCGGCAACGCGCTCAACCTGTCGTTCCTGATCGGCAACACCCTGCCGATCGCGCTGATCGCGCTGCCCATGACGATGCTGGTGGTCTCCGGCGAGATCGACCTGTCGGTCGGCTCGACGGTGGGCCTGTCCGGCGCGGTGATGGGCCGGCTGTGGAACGGCGGGATGGCGATCGAGACCATCATCCCGGTCTGCATCCTGCTCGGCGTGGTCTGCGGCCTGGTCAACGGCCTGCTGGTGACCCGGCTCGGACTGCCCTCGCTCGCGGTGACCATCGGCACGATGGCCGCCTACCGCGGCATCGCGCAGATCGTGCTCGGCTCGAACTCGGTCACCGACTTCCCGCAGCAGTACCTCAACTTCGCCACCGACCGGATCGGCGGCAGCTTCGTGCCGCAGGCCGCGGTGCCGTGGCTGGTGCTGCTGCTGATCGCGGTGGTCGCGCTGCACGCCACACCGCTGGGCCGGTCGCTGTTCGCGGTCGGCGCCTCGGAGGAGGCCGCGCGCTTCGCCGGGGTGCGGGTCAAGCGGATGAAGCTGTCCATGTTCGTCGCCACCGGCACGGTCTCCTCGCTGACCGGCGTCTTCTGGGCGCTGCACTACGCCAGCGCCCGCTACGACAACGCCACCGGCCTCGAACTGTCCGTCATCGCCGCGGTGCTGCTCGGCGGCATCGACTTCGACGGCGGGCGCGGCACGCTCGGCGGCGCGATCGCCGGGGTGTTCCTGCTCGGCTCGCTGCAGAACGTGATGAGCCTGGTGAACGTCTCGGCGCAGTCGCAGACGCTGATCACCGGCGTGCTGCTGGTGATCTCGGTGCTCGCGCCGCGGATCGGCCGCCGGTTCGGCCAGGCCAGGGCCCGGCGCAGGGCCGCCGCGTCCGCGCCGCCGCCGGCCCCGCCGGCGCCGCCCAAGTCCCTTGCCGCCAGCCCCTCCTGAGCCCCCG
>JAJSZB010000275.1:0-9699 GCA_050613715.1 Streptomyces sp. IBSBF 3018 | reverse complement strand
GCCGCTGACCGTCTACGGCGACGCGCTGGCCGCGGCGGGGCGGGCTCGTTGCGGAGCAGCACGCAGGCGCGGACGGCGACGCCCTCGCCCCCGCACAGGAACGCGTCCCGCTGCTGCCGCTCGCCCCGCCGCGCGGACCCCGCGGGCTCGTCGTGGTCGGGGCCGCCGCGCGGGAGGCGCGCATCCTCGGCGGCGGGTCGGCGCAGGTGTTCCCCGAGCACGTGGTCTCGCCGCTGGACGGGCTGCGGGCCGCGCTGCCCGCGGACGTGCCGGTGCGGTACGCGCTGGGCGCCGACCCGGCGGAGGAACTCGCCGCCGCGGGCGAGGGGTTCGCGCTGCACGCGGTGGCGCGCGACGCCGCGGGGGCGGAGCTGGGCGGCGAGCCGCTGCCCGGCGGCCAGGTGCAGTGGCTCGGCGACCTGCCGGACGGCGTGGCGTACGGCGACCTGCACACCGTCGAGGTGCGAGGGACGTTCGTGCCGCGGGTGGCGGGCCCGCACCGCTTCGGCACCCGCGGCACCGGCGGCTTCCGGCTCACCGTGGCCGGCCGCGTGCTGTTCGAGGGCGGCCAGGCGGACCCGGACGCCGACCCGTTCGAGGCGTTCTTCGGCCGGCCCACCGAACGCGGCACGGTCGACCTGGCCGCCGGGGAGCCGGTCGAGGTGAGCCTGCTGCACACCCCGGTCAAGGACCTGCCGCTGCCGGTCCAGGCGGTCGGCTTCGGCCTGCTGCACGGCGAGCCCGCGCGCGACCCGGACGAACTGCTCGCCGAGGCCGAGGCGGCCGCGCGCGCCGCGGACACCGCGGTGGTCGTCGTCGCGACGACCGAACGGGTGGAGTCCGAGGGCTTCGACCGCGCCTCGCTGCGGCTGCCCGGCCGCCAGGACGAACTGGTCGCGCGCGTCGCCGCGGCCAACCCCCGTACCGTCGTGGTGGTCAACGCCGGCGCCCCGGTGGAGATGCCGTGGCGCGAGGACGTCGCGGCGGTGCTGCTCGCGTGGTTCCCCGGCCAGGAGGCCGGCGCGGCGCTGGCCGACGTGCTGCTCGGCGCCGCGGAGCCCGGCGGCCGGCTGCCCACCACCTGGCCGGCCCGGCTGGCCGACGCGCCGGTCACCCGGGTCGCGCCCGAGGACGGCGTGCTGGCGTACGAGGAGGGCCCGTACATCGGCCACCGCGCCTGGGAGCGCTCGGCCGGCGCGGACGGGTCCTGGCCGGCGCCCGCGTACTGCTTCGGCCACGGGCTCGGCTACACCCGGTGGACGTACGAGACGCTGGCGGTCGAGCCCGGCTCGGCGGACGACGGCACGCTCGCCGCCGCCCGGGTCCGGCTGCGCAACACCGGCCGCAGGGCGGGCCGCGAGGTGGTGCAGCTCTATCTGCGCTCGCCGCACGAGCCGCGCCGGCTGGTCGGCTTCACCACGGTCGCCGCGGCGGCGGGCGAGGCGGTGGACGCGGTGGTCCCGGTGCCGCGGCGGGCGGCCAGGATCTGGGACGAGGCGGCCGACGGCTGGCGCGTCGTCCCGGGCCCGCTGACCCTGGAGGCCGCGCACTCCTTCGCCGACGTCCGGCTCAGCGCGGGGGTACCGGCGCAGCGTTGAAGGGACGCGGACCCGCGGGCTCGCGCGCCTACGGCGTCGTCGTGGACAGCAGCACGCCCGCCAGGATGCGGGCCAGCTCCGCCTGCCCGGCCTTGTTCGGGTGGAACCAGTCCCACCTGCTCAGCTCGCCCGAGGTGAAGGCGTACCGGTGGACGGCGCCGCCGTCGTAGCGGCAGCGGACGTAGCGCGCGCACTCCTGGGAGAGCACCGTGTCGAACGCGGCGATCCGGTCGGTCACCGCGGCGCGCCGGGCCTGCGCGGCCGCGGACTCCGACGTCGCGTCGCCGAGCATCGTCGGGCACAGGCCGAGCCGCCACAGCTGACGCTCCACCACGTCGTCCCGGCCGACCCGCCACAGGTGTTCGAGGTCGGGGATGCTGGCCACCAGCACCTGCGTGCCGGGCAGCGTGCGGTGCAGGTACGCGAGCGTCGCTGCGAAGGAGCCGCGGAAGTCCGCCACGCTCGTCATCGCGTCGGTGTCGGGCGCGCACACGTCGTTCGCGCCGATCAGCACGGTCACCATGGCGGGCCTGTGCGCGGCGGCCTCGCGGGCCTGGCCCGGCAGGTCCGCGACGTGCGCGCCGGACACCGCGAGGTTCCAGCTGTGCGCGGAGTCGCCGAGCCGGGCGCTGATGCTGTCGACGGTGCCGCCGTCGCCGGTCGCCCAGGACGCGTCGGGGCAGTCGGCGTACGGGTCGCAGGCGTTGAACCCGCGGGTGATGGAGTCGCCGATCGCGGCGACCGACCGCGGGTGCGGGTTCCAGGGGCGGGCCGGCGCGGTGGTGGGAGCGGGCGCGACGTCCCGGCCCCCGCCGCCCGTACCGCCGTCCGGGGCGCCCGTACCGCCGTCCGTGCCGCTGCCGCCGCCCGTACCGCCCGAGCCCCCGCCCGCGGCCCCCGCGGAATCCGAGATGTGTGCGGTCGGCGTCCCCGATCCGGACGCGCCGCGGTCGGCGTGCGATCCGCCCACGCCGCATCCGCCCAGGAGAACGGCCGCCACGGCCACCCCCACCAAGCGCCGTGCCCTCGGTCGCATCCGGTGCTCCTCTCCGGCGAGCGGGTGACATCTGCCGTCAGCCCGACCGTACGTCACTCCGGGGAAGACGCCGCACGGTAGCGTTTTCCCTGACACCCTGCGGGAACTGACAGGAGGTCGGCGGGCGCCGGGTGCCGACGTGTTTGTTGTCCTGATTGTGATGAATAGTGCAGAATGTCTCATGTTGGCCCGGGAGCAGCCGGTTCGGGTGTTGAGGCCGCTGGGGAAGGCGAACCTCGTCCCACACTGGAGGTACCGGTGACGACACGTGGAGTTCTGTACGTGCACGCCGCGCCGCGCGCGCTGTGCCCGCATGTGGAGTGGGCCGTCGCGGGCGTCCTCGGCGTGCGCGTGAACCTGGACTGGGTCCGGCAGCCCGCCGCGCCCGGCACCTGGCGCGCCGAGTTCTCCTGGCAGGGCCAGCCCGGCACGGCCTCCAGACTCGCCTCGGCGCTGCGCGGGTGGCACATGCTGCGCTTCGAGGTCACCGCGGAGCCGTGCGCCACCGCGGAGGGCGAGCGCTACAGCGCCACCCCCGACCTCGGCATCTTCCACGCGGTCATCGGCATGCACGGCGACATCCTGATCCCCGAGGACCGGCTGCGCGCGGCCATGCTGCGCGCCCACAAGGGCGAGGCCGACCTGGAGGGCGAGCTGTCCCGGCTGCTCGGCAAGCCGTGGGACGACGAGTTGGAGCCGTTCCGGTACGCGGGCGAGGGCGCGCCGGTGCGCTGGCTGCACCAGGTGGTCTGAGCGGGCACGGCATAGCCTGGCGGGCATGGCACCTTCCGCTGCGTCACCGTCCCCCGCCGCGCCCGGAGCTGACGGCGCGTCTCCTTCCGCCACGTCGTCCAGGGGCCCCGGGGCCCCCGCGGCCCCCGCGTCCTCGGCGGCCCCCGGGCCGTCCGCCGCCGCCTCGCGGCCGCTGACCGTCGCCGTGCTCGGCACCGGCATCATGGGCGCCGGCATGGCGCGCAACCTGGCCGCGGCCGGCCACGAGGTCCGCGCCTGGAACCGTACGGTCGACCGGGCCCGTCCGCTCGCCGACGCCGGGGTGCGGGTCGTCGCCGACCCCGAGGCGGCGGTACGCGACGCCGACGCCGTCGTCACCATGCTGCTCGACGGGTCCGCGGTGCTCGACGTGATGCACCGCGCCGGGACCGGGCTGCGCGAGGGCGCGGTGTGGACGCAGTGCAGCACCGTCGGGCCGGTCGCCCAGGCCGAACTGGCCGCGCTCGGCGCACGGCTCGGCGTCCACGTCCTCGACGCGCCGGTGCTCGGCACCCGCGCGGTCGCGGAGTCCGGTCAGCTGACCGTGCTGGCGGCCGGGCCGGACGCGGCACGGCCGGTGGCGGAACGGGTCTTCGACGCGATCGGGCGCGGCACGATCTGGCTGGGCGAGGACGCGACGGGCGGCGCGGCGAGCAGCCTCAAGCTCGTCCTCAACAACTGGGTGCTCGCGGTCACCAACGCCACGGCGGAGACGGTCGCGCTGGCGCACGGGCTGGGCGTCGACCCCGAGCGGTTCTTCGAGGCGATCGACGGCGGCCCGCTCGACATGGGCTACCTCCGCGCGAAGGCGCAGGCGATCCTGACGGAGGACTTCACGCCCAACTTCACGGTGGAGGGCGCGGGCAAGGACCTGCGGCTCATCGTCGCCGCGGCCCAGGACGCCGGGGTCCGCCTCGACCTCGCCGAGGCCGGCGTGGAGCGCTTCCGCCGCGCGGCCGAACTGGGCCACGGCGCACAGGACATGTCCGCGTCCTACTTCGCCAGCTTTCCCCCCGGCGCTGAGAACGCCGGGCGCTGAGCCATCCTCCGCCCTCTGGCCGACCCGGCGCCGGACCCCGGGCCCGGCAGCGGAGCGGCCACCCCGCGCCCCCGAAGAACCCGCCCGGCGCCGGCCTGGCGCCGGGCAGGGGTGCGGTCAGACCGCGATCGTGCGCAGGGCCAGGACGACGTTGTGGCCGCCGAAGCCGAAGGAGTCGTTGAGCGCGGCGATGGTTCCCGCCGGGAGCGGGCGGGGGGCGCCGCGGACGACGTCCGCGTCGACCTCGGGGTCGGGGTCGGTGAGGTTGATGGTCGGGGGCGCCAGCCGGTTGTAGAGCGCGAGGACGGTCGCCACCGTCTCGATCCCGCCCGCGCCGCCGAGCAGGTGCCCGGTCATCGACTTGGTCGCCGAGATCGCCATGTGGTCCACGTCGTCGCCGAACACCCGGCGCAGCGCCTTGATCTCCGCGACGTCACCCTGCGGCGTCGACGTCGCGTGCGCGTTGACGTGCGCGATCTCCGCGGGCTTGAGGTCCGAGCCGTCCAGCAGGTGCTGCAGCGCCGCGGCGATGCCGCGGCCGGTCGGCTCCGGCTGGGTGATGTGGTGCGCGTCCGCCGAGATGCCCTGGCCGACCGCCTCCACGTACACCCGCGCGCCGCGCGCCGCCGCGTGCTCCGCGGACTCCAGCACGATCACGCCGGCGCCCTCGCCGAGCACGAAGCCGTCGCGCCCGGCGTCGTAGGGGCGCGAGGCGCCCTGCGGGTCGTCGTTGTTCTTGGACATCGCCATCATGTTGCCGAACGCGACGATGGGCAGCGGGTGGATCGCCGCCTCGGTGCCGCCCGCGACCACCACGTCCGCGCGGCCGGTGCGGATCATCTCGATCGCGTAGCCGATGGCCTCCGCGCCGGACGCGCACGCGCTGACCGGGGTGTGCACGCCGGCCCGCGCGTTGACGTCGATGCCGACGTTCGCCGAGGGGCTGTTCGGCATGAGCATCGGCACGGTGTGCGGTGACACCTTGCGTACGCCCTGGTTCTTCAGGATGTCGTACTGGTCCAGCAGGGTGGTCACGCCGCCGATGCCGGAGGCGATGACGGTGCCGAGCCGGTCGGGGTCGATCGCCGGGTCGTCGCCCGCCTTGGCGGTGAAACCGGCGTCCGCCCACGCCTCACGCGCGGCGATCAGCGCGAACTGCGCGCTGCGGTCCAGCTTGCGGGCCACCGGGCGGGGCAGCACCTCGCCCGGCTCGACGGCCACCGGCGCGGCGATCCGCACCGGCAGCTCGGCCGCCCACTCCTGCTCCAGCGTCCGTACGCCGGAGCGGCCGGCCAGCAACGCCTCCCAGGTCGACGCGCTGTCGCCACCCAGCGGTGTGGTTGCTCCGATACCGGTGACGACCACGGTGCGATTGGTCGGGCTCACAGGAATGTCTCTCCACGTCTAGAAGGGCGGGCGACAGTCGCGTCGTCCGAAGAGGTGCTCGTCCCGGGCCCGCGGTCGGCGGCCCCGGCACGGAAGACCAGGGGTGTCAGCCCTGGGCCTTCAGGATGTAGTCGACCGCGTCGCCGACCGTCTTGAGGTTCTTGACGTCGTCGTCCGGGATCTTCACGCTGAACTGCTCCTCGGCCGCCACGACGACCTCGACCATGGACAGCGAGTCGACGTCGAGGTCGTCGGTGAAGGACTTGTCCAGCTTGACGTCCTCGGTGGGGATACCGGCGATCTCGTTCACGATGTCGGCAAGACCGGCGACGATCTCTTCCTTGGTGGCCATGTGTACGGCGCTCCTTGTGTTCAACCGGGTGGTTACGGCGGGCGGGACTGCGCCGCCGCGGGGTTGGTGCCTAGGGGAGGGTAACGACCGTGGCCGCGTAGACCAGACCCGCCCCGAAGCCGATGACCAGCGCGGTGTCCCCGCTCCTGGCCTCGCCTGCGGCGAGCAGCCGCTCCATCGCGAGCGGGATGGACGCCGCCGAGGTGTTGCCCGTGGTCTCGATGTCGCGGGCGACCGCGACGTGGTCGGGAAGTTTCAGCGCCTTGATCATCGAGTCGATGATCCGCATGTTCGCCTGGTGCGGGATGAAGACGTCGAGCTGGTCCGCGGTGATCCCGGCGGCGTCCAGCGCCTCCTGGGCGACCTTCGCCATCTCGAACACCGCCCAGCGGAAGACCGCCTGCCCCTCCTGCGCCAGCGCGGGGAAGCGCACCTGACCGGGATCGGCGTCCCGGTAGACGTCCCACGGCAGCGTCTGGGTGATGGTCTGCGACTTGTCGCCCTCCGAGCCCCAGACGGTCGGGCCGATGGCCGGCTCCTGCGAGGGGCCGACGATGACCGCGCCCGCGCCGTCGCCGAAGAGGAACGCGGTGCTGCGGTCCTCCTTGTCGGTCAGGTCGCTCAGCCGCTCCACGCCGACCACCAGCACGTGCGTCGCGGTGCCGTCGGTGATCATGCCCTTGGCGAGGGTCAGTCCGTAGGTGAAGCCCGCGCAGCCGGCGGAGATGTCGAACGCGGCGGGCTTGCCCGCGCCGATCCGGTGCGCGATCTCGGTGGCGACCGCGGGCGTCTGCTTGAAGTGCGAGACGGTCGCGATGATCACCGCGTCGATGTCCGAGGCGGCGATCCCGGCGTCGGCGATCGCCTTGCCGCCGGCCGCCAGCGACATCTCGGTGACGGTCTCCTCCGGACCGGCCCAGTGACGGCTGGCGATCCCGGAGCGGGACCTGATCCACTCGTCGCTGGACTCGATGTGCTCCAGGATCACCTCGTTGGGGACCACCCGGGTGGGGCGGTACCCGCCGACGCCGAGGATCCGCGCGTACGGAGCGCCCTTGCTGGGACTGATCTTCGCTGCCATGGTGCGACGGCTCCTATTCGGCTCGTGCTTGTGCGGTACCGCCGAGCTCGGCGGCCAGCGCACGCGCCGCGTCGAGGTCGTCCGGTGTCTTCAGCGCGAGGGTCCGCACCCCGGGCAGCGCCCGCTTGGCCAGACCCACCAGCGTCCCGCCCGGCGACACCTCGATGACGCCGGTGACGCCGCGCTCCTGAAACGTCTGCATGCACAGGTCCCAGCGGACCGGGTTCGACACCTGCGCGACCAGCCGGCCCACCACGGCGGACCCGCTGTCCACCACCTGACCGTCGGCGTTGGAGACGTACGGCAGCCGCGGGTCGCCCGCCGCCAGGTCCGCGGCCAGCTCCTCCAGCACGGACACCGCGGACGCCATGTGGCCGGTGTGGAAGGCGCCTGCCACCTTCAGCGGGATGACCCGAGCGCCCTCGGGCTTGTCGGCGGCCAGCGCCGCCAGCTGCTCTGCGGTGCCGGCGGCCACGATCTGCCCGGCGCCGTTGATGTTCGCCGGGGTCAGCCCGAGCTTGTCCAGGTGCGCCACGACCTGGTCGGGGTCGCCGCCGAGCACCGCGGACATGCCCGTGTCGGTCACCGCCGCCGCGTCGGCCATCGCCCGGCCGCGGGCCGCGGTGAACGCCATCGCGTCGCGCTCGGACAGCACCCCGGCCAGCGCCGCCGCGGTGATCTCGCCGACGCTGTGCCCGGCCACCAGGCCGGGGGTCACGCCGAGCGCCGCGGCCGACAGCAGACCGGCGGCCACCAGCAGCGGCTGCGCCACCTTGGTGTCGCGGATCTCGTCCGCGTCGGCCTTGGTGCCGTAGTGGGCGAGGTCGAGACCGGCGGCGTCGGACCAGCCCGCGAGGCTGTCGGCGACACCGGGGAGTTCGAGCCAGGGGGTCAGGAAGCCGGGCGTCTGGGCGCCCTGGCCGGGAGCGACGAGTACGAGCACCCTCACACTCTCTCTCGCGGGCAGCCCTGACCGCCCGTGGGGACAGGGACCAAGAACTGTCGGGCGATTTGTGGGTGTCCAACAAACGCTCAGGCGGGCCTGTTCGCATCGGACAGTCGGCCCAGGATGAGCGCGATGCGCAGGGTGAACGCCGAACGCACGTCGGAGGGTGACCATCCGGTGACGTCGGTCACACGTCGGAGCCGGTAGCGGACGGTATTCGGGTGGACGAACAGCATCCGGGCGGCGCCCTCCAGTGACGACGCCTGCTCCAGGTAGACACTCAGCGTCTCCAGGAGTGCCGACCCGGCCTCCTCGAGCGGCCTGTAGATCTCCTCCACCAGCTGGGCCCGAGCATAGCGGTCACCGGCCATGGCGCGCTCCGGCAGCAGGTCGTCGGAGAGCACCGGGCGCGGCGCGTCCGGCCAGGCCGCGCACGCCTTCAGGCCGGCCGCCGCGGCGCTCGCCGAGCGGGTCGCCGCGAGCAGGTCGCCGACCACGGGACCGGCCACCACCGGGCCCGGCGCGAACGGTCCGAGCAGGGCTTTCGCCACCTTGATGGGGTCGTCGTCACCGCCGGCGATCACCACCAGGCGGTCGCCGAAGACGCCGGTCAGCACCTGCAGCTTGGCGTGCCGCGAGGCCCGGCGGATCGCCTCCACGGTCAGCTCGCTGTCGCCGTTGGGCGCGGTGCCGAGCACCACCACGATGTGGTCGGGGGAGTTCCAGCCCAGCGCGGCGGCCCGCGACAGCACGCCCTCGTCGGCCTCGCCCGACAGCACGGCGTTGACCACCAGCGACTCCAGCCGGGCGTCCCAGGCGCCGCGCGCCTCGGCGGCCTGCGCGTAGACCTGCGCGGTGGCGAACGCGATCTCGCGCGCGTAGACCAGCAGCGCCTCGCGCAGCACGGCCTCGTCGCCGGGCGCGGCCACCTCGTCGATGGCCGCCTCCATCACCTCGATGGTGGTGCGGACCATCTCGACGGTCTGCCGCAGTGAGATCGCCCGGGTCAGCTCGCGCGGGGCGGTGCCGAAGACGTCCGTGCTGATCGCCTGCGGCGCCTCGGGGTGGCGGAACCATTCTGTGAACGCCGCGATGCCGGCCTGGGCGACCAGGCCGATCCAGCTGCGGTTCTCCGGCGGCATCGCGCGGTACCAGGGCAGCTGGGCGTCCATCCGCGCGATGGCGTGCGCGGCGAGGCGGCCGGCGGACTTCTCCAGGCGCCGCAGGGTCGCGGAGTGGTCCGCGTGGGGCGGGTCGGCGGGCGGCTGCGGCGAGGGGGAGTCATCGGGCACGGCCCCTAGCCTGCCTCATCGCCTGCGGCGCGCGCTGCAAGGGGGTGACTTGCCCCCACTCACCCCACTCCGCCCCCGCGCGGGGGGCGGCTCGGCGCCGGAGGTCGCCTTGCGGGCCGCGCCCGAGGTGCGCCGGCCCGGCGCCGGGCGTTTCTGCCGGGCTGGGCCCCTCATGGCCCGGCGGGGGCGGGCTAGGGT
>JAJSZB010000274.1:0-9740 GCA_050613715.1 Streptomyces sp. IBSBF 3018 | reverse complement strand
CCGCTGCTCACCCCGGTGCGGATGGGCCTGGGCTGGGAGCCCGCGTTCGGCGGCCGGGCCGGAGGGCGGGGGCGCGCTCGGCGTGAAGGGCGCGGTCGGCGGCTGCGGCGCCGTGGCCTGCGGCTGCGCGGAGGTCGACGGCGGCGCGGGGGCGGCGGGCTGCGGCTGGGCCGGGGCGGCGGGCTCCTCGACGTTCACCCCGAAGTCGGTGGCGATGCCGGCGAGTCCGTCGGCGTAGCCCTGACCGACCGCGCGCACCTTCCACGCGCCGCCGCGGCGGTAGACCTCCACGACGACCAGCGCGGTCTCCGGGCCGAGGCCGGTGGGCGCGAACGTGGCGATCTCGGCGCCGTCGTCCGCGCCGCGGACCGTGGCGGTCGGCACGGTGCCCGCGAAGGCGGCGCCGCCGTCGATGCTCGCGGTCACCACGATCTTGTCGATCTCGGCGGGCACGGTCCCGGTGTCGACGGTGATCGCGTCCGGCCCGGAACCGCCGCCGGAGCGGTGCGAGACGCCCGGCCCCTGCGGCTGGTTGTAGAACACGAAGTCGTCGTCCGAGCGCACCTTGCCGTCGGAGGTCAGCAGCAGCCCCGATACGTCCAGCCGCACCGGGGCGGCGACCTCCACGGTCACTCGCTGTGCGGACAGCGGGACATTCGAGCCAGGCGTCATTGCGGTCATGCCCTCCATAACGAGCCACCGGCCTTTGCGGTTCCATTACTCACGGGTGCGGTGCGGGCCGCGGGGAACGGGCGGACGTCGCACAGCCCAGGGGCGGTCGGAGGGCGCGAGCGGCCGCGGCCGGGCGGGCGGTGGTCGTGGCGGGTGGTCAGCGCGGGGCGGCCGGGGGCCGGCGGTTCCAGGCGGCGGCCTCGGCGGAGGCCGCTCCGAGGACCGCGCAGCGCAGCCAGTGCTCGCCCGGGGGCAGCAGCGCGGTGAGCACCGGCAGGACCGTGCGGCGGGCCAGCACGTTGGTGCCGGGCAGCAGGTCCAGAACCCGCCCGGCCCGCGGCGGCGGCGCGAGTCCTGCCGCCGGCTCTCCGCGCACCACACGGCCGGCGCCGTCCGACCGGCCGGCGCCGCCCGTCGGTTCCGCGGCGGCCGGCTGCTCCGGGTCGGCGGGGGCCGGCTGCTCCGGGTCGGCGGGGGCGGGCAGGTCGCGCAGGCCGCTCAGGTCGCCGGCCGCGGAGACCGCGCACGCGCTGCCCTCCGTCTCCTCGCGGCGGGCGGGGCCGGCGTCGCGGTCGACGGCGAACCCGCCCTCGTACGCGTGCAGCATGCGTCCCGTGCGGACGCGGTGGACACGCAGATGCCAGGGTGCGGCGGCGGCGAGCCAGGTCGTCACCTCGACGTCGGCCCAGGGCCGCCAGGTGCTGACGAGCACGAGACCACCGCCGTCCGCGCCGGATCGCGCCGCGCCCGGCCCCTCGACGCCCGACTCGCCCGCGCCCTGCCGTGAAGCGCCGGCCCAGGCGCCGTCCGCGCCCGCACCGGCTGTACCTGAACCGCCCGCGCCCGCCTCCCCGCCCCGGAGCGCCTCCGCGCCCAACGCCTCCGCGCCCGGCACCCCCGCGCGCCACGCCTCCACGCGGAACGCCTCGCACGTCTCGCGCACGCGGAAGTGGACCGGCTCCGCGTCCGGCGGCACGGCGTCGTCGCTCAGCGCGAGCATCGAGTCGTACGCGCCCTGCGCCGCGCCCAGGTCGCCGGCCGGCAGGCTGAAGCCGAAGCGCGTGGAGTACGCGAACTTGGCGTACTTCGCCGCCCCGCCGCGCGCCCAGGTGTTGTGCTGGCGCGCGCTGAGCAGCGTCACGTCGCCGCCCGAGCGCATCAGCAGCGCGCCGGCCTCCGGCTGGACCAGGGTCGCAGGCAGCGCGGCCGGCGGGAGTTCGGGCGCGGCCCAGAACGGGTGGTCCTCCGGCAGCGCCAGCGGCAGGAACGCCTTCATCGCCCAGTACGGCGAGCCGGGCCCGTTGTACTGCTCGGCGACCGCGGGCTGCGGATAGCCGTAGCCGATGGTCAGCAGCCCGTCCGGCGAGGTCAGCGGCGCATGCCCGCGCCACCGGCGAAGGTGCCGCAACAGCAGGCCCTTGACCTCGCCGTACGGCAGCGCGGTCACGTCCGCGTACGGCAGCGCGCCCCAGAACGCACCCTGCGCGAAGCGGTAGGTGAGGCTGCGCCCGTACGGGACCGCGGAGCCGTCGTCGGCGAACCAGTGCCGGAAGCCGGCGGCGAACCGCGCGGCGCGCTCGCGGAAGCGGGCCGCGCGCGCCGGGTCCTCCGCTCCTGCCAGGGCGGCGTGCAGCAGGCCGTAGAAGTGCATGGCCCACGGGATGTAGTAGTCGCGCTGGGCGGTGGCGCCGTCGGAGTACCAGCCGGCGCCGATCCGTGCGGCGTCGCCCGCGGCGAAGCGGTCGCCGGGGCCGGCGCCGAGCGCGTAACCCTCCAGCCGGTCCAGCCGGGCGCGGCGCGAGGAGGCGTCGTGGCGGTAGCCGACCCGGTCCAGGCCCAGGCCGACCAGGACGGGGAAGAAGTTCCAGTTGTTCGCGGGCGTCTCGCGTTCCAGGGTGCTCGCCAGCCAGCGGCCGACGCGGTCGCGGGCCGCGCCGCCCAGCGGGTCCCAGAGGCGCTCGGGGAGCAGTGCGAGGGCGAAGCCGATCGCCGCGGTCTCGACCAGCCGCTGGTCGACGTCGCCCGGCTCGCCCCAGAACTCCGGGTGTGCCGGGTCGGTGCCGCTGTCCAGGCCACGGGCCCACACGTCCCAGTGCGCGAACTCGCCGCCGCCGGCCGCGAGCGGGGCCAGCCCCCACAGCGGCCGGGCGTACCCCTCCAGGTCGGCCGCGGCGTCGTCGTGGTGCGCGGTGTTCACGCCGAGCCTGAACCGGGCGCCGCCGGGGCTCGCGTAGGGGAGCAGGGGCGCGGTGAGGTCGCGCACCCACGCCTGGAGGTCGGCGCGGTCGCTGCCGCCGGCGGCTCCCGTGCGATCGCGATCCGTACGGCCCGCGGAGTACGTGCCGCCCGCCGCGTCACCGTGCCGCCGCGCGTGCGCGTCCTGCGCCATCGGTGCCCTACCCCTCCCCCGCCGGTCCGCGGCCTGTCCGCGGCCCGCCCGCCGGCCGCCCGCCGACCGAACGCCTCCGCCGCGGATCCACCGCGGACCCGGCGCGGCGATCGTCGTACGGATGTCGTGCGGATGTCGCGGACACGATCGCAACCGCGCCCCCGCGGCGTCAACGGATCGGCGGCGATACCGGCGAACCGGACGTAATCCGCGTCACTCACCGGTTCACGGGAAGCGCGGGACACCGTAGTGTCGGACCGGAAGAAGGCAGGTGAGGCTCGTGAACCGACTGATCAGAAGCATCCTGACCAGGCTCGACTGGTGGTGGGTGCGGCTCGTCGGCGAGCACCGCGTGCCCAGTTACCCGCCGCGCGGGCTCTGTCTGGTGTGCCTGGAGCGCGAGTCCCACTAGCCGTACGCCGGCGCCGGCCGTATGCCGACGCCGGTCGTACGCCTCACCCGCGGCCTCCCGCGGGGTGCTCGTCCGCGTCCCCTGTCAGCAGGGGAAGGTGCCGCTGTAGAGGGCGTGCCCGTAGGAGGACGTCCCGGAGCCGAAGCCGTAGATGCCGTCGTCGCTCCAGACCGCTTCGCGCGAGCCGTTGACGCAGGTCGAGGTCGGCGCGAGCGCGAAGCCCTCCAGGTTGTCGGTCGGCATGACGGCCGGGTTGGTGTAGGTCACGTCGGGGACGATCGTGCCCGCGCTGCCCACCTTCAGGAAGGTGTGCGTCTCGCCGCAGGTGTTGTCGCAGGTGGCGACGAGGCGCTGGGTCCCGGCGTCGAAGGTCACGTCCATCACCGAGGTCTTGCCGGTGGCGATGGTGCCGAACGTGGTGAAGCCGCCGTCGGAGTTCAGGCCGTAGACGTGCAGCGTGCCGTCCCACTCCAGGCCGGCGAAGAACAGGCCGGAGCCGTGCAGCGGGTAGTCCGCCGGGTCGTAGGCGGCGCCGGTGAGCGGGTCGGTCCAGCCGTTCGCGGTCAGCCAGCTGTCCGGCACGTAGCCGACGCCCTCGAAGCCGAGGTTGGCGTCGTCCTTGCTGCCGGTGTTTAGCTGCGGGAACTGGCTGGTCATGTCCCACTGGTGGACGGGCGTGAGGGTCGATCCGGTCGCTGCCGGGTCGAACTCCATGATCGTGTCCTTGGGGACCGAGTTCTTGGTGTTGTCGCGCTCGGAGGTCACGTAGAGGTGGCCGTTGCCGCCGACCGTGAGCCCCTCGGAGTCCGGTTCGCCGGAGCCGCCGGCGAACCGGAGCTGCTTGCCGGTCGCGCTCCAGGACGGGTCGGGCGTCCACAGGCCGTTGCTCTTGACCAGCTTGAACAGCCAGTCCTTGTTCTTCACGGCCCACAGCACGGACGGGTGCGCGGGGTCGTAGGCCAGACCGCTCACGTCGCGGCCCTCGGGTCCTGTGGACGTGGTGAACGCGCAGACCTTGTCGGCGATCGTGACGTCCGCGCCGCCCGGCCACGCCAGGGTGCCCGCGGGGGTGGAGCCGGTGCCGGAGGGCGCCTCGGGGGTGCAGCCGCTGGTGAGGGAACCGCCGCCGCCCAGCAGCTGGCCGGACTGGCCGCCGGTGCCGCCTCCGGTGCCGCCGGTGCTTCCGCCCGTGCTGCCTCCGGTCCCGCCTCCGCCGCCGGAGCAGGAGTTCGCGGCGCCGAACGTCGCGGTCGTGGCGGTACGGAACGCGCCGCTGCCGTCGGCGCAGCGTTCGTACGACGGTTTGGCGCCGTCGACCGCCCAGGTCACCGAGTCGACGGTGGTGCCCGTGCCGTCGCGGAGGAAGAGCGAGTCGCCGTCGCCGAGGCCGAGGGCGGAGTCGAAGGTGACGTAGCCGCCCGCCGGGATGCTCGTCGCGCTCGGCGAGGCGGCCGAGACCGCGGCCGGGGAGTGTCCGGTGTCGCCGTCGACGTACGTCCACGACGCGAGGGAGACCGCGCTCGTGCCGCCGTTGTACAGCTCCACGGTGTCGTCGCCGTCCGAGGTGACCTCGTTGATCCGCACCCGGCTCGCCGCGGGCGCCGGCACCGGGCAGGCCGGGGCGTTCGCGGCGCCGAACGTCGTCGTCGCGGTCGTGGTCACCCACGCCCCGACGCCGTCGCCGCCGCACCGGGCCATCGCCGGCTTCGCCTTGCCCGTCGCCCAGTCGACGCGGTCGACCACCGTGCCGCCTGAGGTGTAGATCACCAGCTTGTCCGCATCGCCCAGCCCCTTGGGCGAGTCGAAGGTGACGAAGCCGCCCGCCGGGATCGTGCTCGCGGAGGGGCTGAACGACTGCGGCGAGAAGCCGTCGTCGGACATCTTCCAGCCGCTGAGGCTCACCGCCGTCGAGCCGGTGTTGTACAGCTCCACGGTGTCGCCGTTCGACGAGGTGACCTCGTTGATCCGGACGTTCTGGTAGCCGGCCGGGTCGGCGGCGGCCGCGGGCTGCGCGGCCACGAGACCGGTGAGGACGAGCCCTGAGACCGTCAGGGCCGCGGCGCACGCAGTGGCGGCGCCGGCACGCAGGGTTGAGGTAGGCACGAGGCGGAACTCTGATGTCGCGACCTTGACCCCGGGTGTACGCAGGCTGAATGCCGCCTGCGGGACGGCCGAACGCCGGGCGCACCTCGCCGCCGCGCCATGTCGGACATCACCGCACATCACCGGATGGAAGGGATGTCGGCCGACGTGCCGTCACGAATGGCGGTTTCGGCAGGAGGGCACAGGGCCACTGCGAAAGCTGCACAGCGTGTGCGATCGACGCGCATCACACGGCGCGCGGCCCCGCGCACACGCAGAGGTGTTCGAGGCCGCACGCGATATCCGGGCGATTTCCTTACGGTCCGGGGGCGTTGTGGAGAACGTTGTGAAGGAAACGTCCCCGTCCCGTGCGGGCGATCGGCGGACGATATCCGAACACGCGGACGGGCGGCCCCCCTTGGGTGGCCGGACGGTGGGTGACGTGCTTACATCGTCCGCCATGCGGGAGTTGGCCAGACGCCCTCCGGATTCTCCGGAACGTCGAACACCCGTGTGCCGCGGCCTTCTTCGCACTCCCCTCTGAAGGGGCCCGCGGCTTTGTCCCCCACGTGCAAGACGACGTGCAAGACGAAAGGAATTCGCTCTTATGCGCAAGGACTCCGCGCCCCAGGTCGAGACCCGCGAGATTTCCGACAGCGAGCTGGACAACGTCTCCGGCGGTCTGCTCGAGCCGGTGCTCGGCACGGTCTGGGCCATCGACTCGGTGCTGCCGTCCGTCTCGGACGTCACCGGCCTGGTCTCGGGCGCGACCGGCGTGAACGTCGCGCCGCTCACCGGCCTCGCGGGTCTCTGAGACCCCAGCCGAACCCACCGCGGACCCCGGAGCGTACCTGCTCCGGGGTCCGCGGGGCGTCCTGACGCGCGACGCCCGCCGGGACCACGCGGCCGTCGGCCGACCCGAACCCGCAGCCCCGAACCCGCAGAGGAGACACGTCCGTTGGAGTTCCGGCGCAGCGCCCTCACCCGGCTGCACTCGCCCGAGGAGCTGGACCTGCCGGTGCGGCTGGCCCGCCCGCAGGGACGCCTCGTGCTCGCCGTGTCCGTGATCGTGCTGGCCGTGGCCGGCGTCTGGGCGGTGAAGGGGACGGTGTCCACCCGGCTCTCCGCGCCCGGCATCCTCACCTACGGGCAGGGGAGTTACGCCGTGCAGAGCCCGGTGGCGGGCCAGGTCGTGGACGTCAGCGCGCAGCCGGGCCGGCTGCTGCCCGCCGGTGCGCCGCTGGTGCGGGTGCGGACCACCGCCGGGCTGCGGCAGGTGCGGACGGTGGCCGCGGGCCGGGTGGTCGCCGTGCCCGCGGGCCTCGGCGCGATGCTCACGACCGGGGCGCGGGTCGCCACCCTGGAACGGGTGCCCGCCGCCGCGGCGCCGCTGGTCGCGGTGGTGTACGTGCCGGCGTCCGACGCCGCGGCGGTCCCGGTGGGCGCGCCGGTGCGGCTGGCCGCCGGTGCGGCCCGCACGGGCGCGGGCGACGCCCTGCGCGGCGCCGTCGCCCAGATCGGCGCGGCCCCGCAGTCCCGGGCCCGGCTCACCGCGTTCCTCGGCGACCCCGACCTCGCCGCCGCCTTCTCCGCCAAGGGCGACCCGGTGCCGGTGGTGGTCCGCCTCGACGCCCG
Source organism: Streptomyces sp. IBSBF 3018 (assembly GCA_050613715.1). GTDB lineage: Bacteria > Actinomycetota > Actinomycetes > Streptomycetales > Streptomycetaceae > Actinacidiphila. The sequence continues at coordinate 2,550 of JAJSZB010000274.1, read as the reverse complement.
CCCCGGCGGCCTGGCGTCGATGACGCCCGTCGCCGCGTCCGTACGGCTGTCCGCGCAGCACCCGCTCGACTGGATGCTGCCGTGACCGCCCGCCACTCCCCCGCGGCCGCCGGCCGCGGTCGGCACCGCCCGGAACCCGCCGCCACGGGCCGGGCCGGTGCCCGCGCCGACGGCCGAACCCGCGGCCGCGCGCGCAGCGGCCGCGGCGGCACGGGCGGCGACCACGGCGGCCTCGGCAGCGGCGGCGGCAGCAGCAGTCCGAGCCGTACGCCGCGCCCGGTACGCACGCCCACCGTGCTGCAGATGGAGGCGGTGGAGTGCGGCGCGGCGGCCCTCGGCATGGTGCTCGGGCACCACGGGAAGCACGTGCCGCTGGAGGAGCTGCGGATCGCCTGCGGCGTCTCCCGCGACGGCTCGCGGGCGAGCAATCTGCTCAAGGCCGCCCGCGGCCACGGCCTGCGGGCCAAGGGCATGCAGATGGAGCCGGCCGCGCTGGCCCATGTCCCGCCGCCCGCCGTGCTGTTCTGGGAGTTCAACCACTACGTCGTCTACGAGGGCACCGGCCGCAGGCTCGGGCGGCGCGGGGTGTACGTCAACGACCCCGCGCGCGGGCGCAGGTTCGTGCGCGCGGAGGACTTCGACACCAGCTTCACCGGTGTGGTGCTGACCTTCGAGCCGGAGCCGGGCTTCCGCCGCGGCGGACGCGGGCCGGGCCTGCTCGCCGCGCTGCCCGGCCGGCTGCGCGGCACCTCGGGCACCATGCCGGCCGCGGTGATCGCCAGCTTCCTGCTGGTGGTGGTCGGCGCGGCGGTGCCCGCGCTCAGCAGGACGTACATCGACTCGTATCTGATCGGACGTCAGACCTCTTTGCTGGCAGTGCTGTTCTGGTCGATGGGCTGCCTGCTGGCGCTCACCGCGGCGCTGACCACGGTCCAGCAGGCGAACCTGCTGCGCGGCCGGATCATCTCCTCGACGCTGACCAGCGCCCGCTTCATGCGCCATCTGCTGCGGCTGCCGGTGCAGTTCTTCGCCCAGCGCAACCCGGCGGACCTGGTGCAGCGGCTGCAGTCGAACGACTCGGTGGCCGAGACGCTCGCCCGCGATCTGGCCGCCGCGGGCGTGGACGCGGTGGTGGTGCTGCTCTACGCGGTGCTGCTGTGGACGTACGACCCCCAACTGACCGCGGTGGGCGTGCTGGTGGCGCTGCTGAACGTGGCGGCGCTGCGGGTGGTGGTACGGCTGCGCGCCACCGGCACGCACAAACTCCGCGCGGACACCGCGAAGTTGACCAACACCTCCTACGGCGGCCTGCAGTTGATCGAGTCGATGAAGGCCACCGGCGGTGAGAGCGGCTACTTCAGACGCTGGTCGGGGCAGCACGCGGCGACCCTCGACGGGCAGCAGCGGCTCGGCGTGCCGAGCGCCGCGCTGGCCGTCGTGGCGCCGACGCTGGCCGCGCTGAACAGCGCGCTGATCCTGCTGATCGGCGGGCGGCGGGCGGTCGACGGCGGGATCTCGGTCGGCCTGCTGGTGGCGTTCCAGGCGCTGGTCACCGGCTTCACCGCGCCCGTCAGCAGGCTGGGCGCAGTGGCCGGGCGGGTGCAGGACTTCGCCGCGGACGTGGCCCGGCTGAAAGACGTCGAGAACTTCCCGGTGGACCCGCTGCACGTGCGCGACCGCGCGGCAACGGAGACGGGCGCGGGCGCAGGGGCCCGTGCGGGAGCGGGCACGGAGGCAGGCGCGGGAACGAAGACGGGCGCGGGACCGGAGACGGGCGCGGGCGCCGGGGCCGAGGCGGCCCGCCGGCTCAGCGGCCATGTCGCCCTGGAGAACGTCACGTTCGGCTACAGCCCGCTCGATCCGCCGCTGCTCACCGGCTTCTCGCTGACCGTCGGGCCGGGCCGCCAGGTCGCCCTGGTCGGCGGCTCCGGCAGCGGCAAGTCCACGGTGTCCCGGCTGATCGCCGGCCTGTACCGGCCGTGGGAGGGCGTCATCGCCTTCGACGGGCAGCGGCTGGAGGACATCCCGCGCGGCACGCTGGCCGCGTCGGTGTCCTTCGTGGACCAGGACGTCTTCCTCTTCGAGGGCACCGTGCGGGACAACGTCGCGCTGTGGGACCCCTCGATCCCCGACGAGGACGTGGTCGCGGCGCTGGCGGACGCGGCGCTGTCCGAGGTGGTCGCGGCGCGCCCGGGCGGCATCCTGGCCCGGGTCGAGCAGGACGGCCGCAACTTCTCCGGTGGCCAGCGCCAGCGCCTGGAGATCGCCCGCGCGCTGGTCAGGCGGCCGAGTGTGCTGGTGCTCGACGAGGTCACCAGCGCTCTGGACGCCGAGACGGAGCTGCGGGTCATCGACAACCTGCGCCGCCGCGGCTGCGCGTGCGTGGTCATCGCCCACCGGCTGAGCACCGTCCGCGACAGCGACGAGATCCTCGTGCTGGAGCGCGGCGAGGTGGTCGAGCGCGGCCGGCACCACGAACTGGTCGCCGCGGGCGGCGCCTACGCCCGCCTGGTCAGGGAGCACTGAGGTGACGGCCCGCCCCGGCGACAC
>JAJSZB010000273.1:0-9775 GCA_050613715.1 Streptomyces sp. IBSBF 3018 | reverse complement strand
GGCTCGGGGGGCTCGGGGGGCTCGGCGGCCCTGGCTGCCCCGGTGGGCCCGGTGACTCCCCCGGCCTCCGCGGCAATCGCGTCCCCAGCCGGCGCGGCCTGCGTGGGCCGATGGACCTGTCCGGGCGGCGGCCCGATGCGCTGCCCCCGGCCGGGCTCAAGGGCGTCCTGCGCGGACGCCGCCTCGTCGCCGTGCACGGCCGCAACGTCCTCCACGCCCTCCGCGACCCGCGCCTCCCTCGCGGCCTGCATGACCCGCGCGTCCCGCGCGTCCTCCGCGTCCGGGTGCCTCACCGTCGACCGCCTCGATTCGCCTCGTCGTCGTGTCCCGGCCTCGCGTCATGCCGGTCCCGCGCCCGCGCCCGTCCCGCGCGTCCCTCGCGTGTACCGCGTCCCGCACACCGCTGCCGCCGCCCGGCCCGACTGCCCGGGTCCGTGTGCCGGACGCACCGCGCCGCCGTGCGCGGCAGGCGCACGGCGGCGGGCGTGTCCCCGCCCGGACGGGATCGGGGCGGGGACGCCGGCGGCCCGGGTCGGACCGCCGGGTCCCGGCCATCAGGGGCGGACGGCGGGCGGGGCCGCCGGACGAGCGCCGACCGTCGGACCGGCGTCCCCGGCAGCGGCCTCAGAAGCCCCGGGCGGCCTCGGCGGCCGGCGACCTCAGCGGCCGAGCGGCCTCAGAGGCAGACGAGGAAGCTGACCGAGCTGATGCAGCCGATCAGGCTCAGCGAGCTCGCGCCGCCGCCGTCGCCGCCGTGGCCCTCGTCCGTCTTGAGGTCCTGGAGGTCCAGAAGTGCCATGACATGTCCTTTCATCGGAAACGGGTTGGTGCACGGCTCCGGTCTCACACGACCGGAACCGGATCTGTGGGCCGCCCCGCGGACCCCGCGGCCGGCGGCGCGGGCGGTGCGGGCGGCGTGGGGAGGAACGGCAGCCGGGCCCCGGCCCGCCCACCGGCCGCGGCCAGCGCGAGCAGGCAGCCGGCGGTGCCGGTGCCGAGGTCCATGGACAGCCGCATCATCTGGTTGCCGGGGAAGGCCAGGCCGCCGGCGTACTCCATGCCGTACCAGCCGAGCGCGTCGACCTGCGCGGCGAGCGCGCCGTGCGGCACGCCGGGCGCGGTCGTCCTGGCCAGGTGCAGGACCATCCCGGCGCGGCCCGCGAACAGCCCCGGCTGCGCGTACAGCCGCGAGGTGGCGGCCCGTACGACGGCCGCGCGCGCCTCCTCGAAGGGCGCGGTCGCCGGGCCGGGCGGCACCAGGCCGAGGTAGTCGTCGAGGACCAGGCCGATCCCCGCGCTGCCGTCGCCGACGTACGGCATGGTGCGCCAGCCCTCGTCCACCTCCAGCGCGCCGCTCGCGGTGCGCACGCAGGCGTCGAGGTCGGTACGCAGCGCTCGTGCGGCGTGGTCGAGCAGGGCGGTCGCGCCGGTGCGTTCGTACAAGCGCAGGAAGAGCAGCGCCGGGCCGGTGGCGCCGCGCATCAGGCCGGCCCTGCGGCGCGGGGCGCTCCCTGCGGGCGCGGCGGCCGGGGCGGGCGCGGCGCCGTCCGCCGCGGGCTTCCCGGAACCGGGCCGGCCCGGGGCCGCGGCCCCGGCCTCGGCGGCCTCCGCCGCGGCCCGCAGGCGTCCCGCGACGATGCCGGCCGCCTCCAGGGCGCGTTCGCCGAGGTCGGCCTCGCCGGTGCTGCGGGCCAGGTGGTCGAGGACCAGCCCGATCCCGGCCAGCCCGCCGGTCAGGTCGGAGGCCAGCCGCTGCCACTGCTCGGCGAGCAGCGTGCGGACCAGGCCGAGCGCGCGGTCGGTGTGCCCGAGCAGGTCCAGGACGAGGGCGACGCCGGCGATCCCGTCGTAAAGGCCGAGCGGGGTGCCGTTGGCCAGGTGCTCGGTGCGGTCGAGCAGCCAGCGCTCGCCCTCCTCGTGGCGCGGCAGCCCGGCCTGCTCGAAGGCGTAGAGGACGCCGGCCGCGCCGTGTGCGAGGCCGAGGCCGCCGCCTTCGGAGAACTGCGTGATGTCGCCGGGGTAGAGGCGGTCCGTGCGGCCGGGCGTCGCGGAGGCGAGGATCGCCCGCGCCATCGCGTCCCGCGCGGCCGGCCAGTCCGCGGGTTCGGCGGGCAGCCCGCAGAACCCCGCGCCGGGCCCCGCGGCGAACCCGGCGCCGACCGCCGCGACCGGCGCACCGCCGCCGGACGCCTGCGCGAACCGCACGCCGGACGTACCACCAGCGCGGACCGCCGTACCACCGGCTCCGCCGTCCGCACCACCGAACCCGCCGGACGTACCACTGGACATGCCACCGGACGTACCACCGGCTCCGCCGTCCGCGCCGCCGGACCCGACCGCCGCGCCCTCACCCGTACGGCTCAACGCCCCGCGGACATTCGGCGCTGTCACGGCGCGCGGCGCCACGTCGCGGGTGATCTCCCGTACCGCCTCCGCGAGGAAGTCCTCCGGGACCGGGAACTGCGCCGCGATCACCTCGGCCAGGTGCGCGGCCTTCCCCCGGTCGATCGCCAGCAGCGTCGTGACCGGCAGGAACAGCGCGAGCCGCAGGCAGGCCAGGGCGTAGCGGTCGACGTCCGGGCCGCGGCGGTCGCGCGGGGCGACGAAGCCGGGGTGGGCGACCGACTGGCGGGCGTCGGCCTCGACCGGGGCGGCCGCCTCGAAGTCGAGCAGCGAGACGGTCTCCTCGTCGGGCGCGACCATGATGTTGAACATGTGCAGGTCGTTGAAGACGATGCCGCGCGAGTGCACCGCGGCCACCGCCTTCTCCACGCCCTCGTGGACGCGCAGCGCCCAGCGGGTGTACTCGGCGACGGCCGCCGGATCGGGGTCGGGGGTCAGCAGCGGATGGCGGCGGGCGAAGAAGGAGTTGAGCGGTTTGCCCGGCACGAAGTCCATCACCAGGAAGCGGTGGTCGCCGACCGTGAACCAGTCCCTGACCTCGGGCGCGACGCCGAGCCCCGCCAGCCGCCTGAGCGCGTCGCGCTCGCGTTCCAGCCGGGCCACCGCGTCGGCGCCGTCGGCGGCGAGCCCGGCCATCGGTCTGGCCTCCTTGAGCACGATCTGCGCGCCGGTCCTGGTGTCCTGGCCGGCGTACACGCCGCCGCCGTTGGAGAAGTGCAGGGCGCGCTCGATCCGGTAGGGGAGCTCGCCGACGGTGGTGGCGTTGCGGGCGTCCAGGTGCGGCCGCAGGAATCCGGGCAGCGTCACCCACGGCGGAACGCGGAACGCCGGGGACCGGTCGTCGGGAACCAGCCGTCCGCCGCCGTCCTCGACGGCCGGCACGAGGGTGCCGTGCGGCCCGACGCAGTAGCGCTTGGCGAACGCGCCGTAGCGCACGTACAGGGGACCCTGACGCCATCTCAGGTCGGTGAGGATGTACGGGCCGGGCTCCCCCTCCAGGAGGTCGCCCAGTTCCTCCAGGATGACGCGCAGCCGGTCCTCGTCCGCCGGGTAGACGGTGACGAATTTCCCGCTGGTGTCGCGTCCCGCGTATTTCGAGTTCCGCAGGTGCAGCATTTGGGGGCCGGGTACGAATTTGAAGGGAATCGCGCGCGGGACGCAGTAGTCCCAGACTTTCGCGGCGACGGCGTCGGCATTGTCCAGGCCCGCGGAGACATGGATCTTCCAGCCCTGCGCGGGGTAGGCGTCCGGGCCCTGCGGCGGGTCGAGGTGCAGCCAGTCGCCGTTGCGCACACGCCGCCAACCAGGCGGTACGTCACGTTCGGCGGTGCTGAAGCGCGGTCCGTGGCCGGGCTCGGCGGCGCCTCCCGAGCGCTCCGCCGAGCCGGCCGCCGCGTCCGCGGACGGCCGGTCGAGACTTTCGTAGAAATAGCGGTCGGCCAGACAGAAAGCCTCGTACCGGTTGTCCATCGATCCCCCCTCGGACGGCGACGGGGAAAACGTTCGCAGGTTGCCGGCGGGCCGAGAAGTCACGGATGTCACCTCATGGCCGTGCGAAACGCATCCCCCGGCCGGGCGTACCGCCGGCCCCCGCGGGCCGCCCGCCGCGGACGGCGGCGACTGCGCCTTGCGGGCCGACCCGTGATAACCAGTGGTCCGGGACAACCTCCGCCGCCCGCACGGGAGTTGACTGTGGGCATACGAAGTGACCGGGACGGCATTATGGGGCAATAATGCCCCTCTGCAACATTGTCTCCGAATTTTCCAGAAACGATCTGGACCCCGCGAGAGCGGAACGGCAGACTCAGAACCAGCATCAAGAAGGGACACCATGCCGCTCAGAAGCACCGCAACCGCACGCCAGGAGCGCCTCGGTGCGGAGCTACGGAAGATGCGGGAAGCGGCGGGCATCACCGCCCGTGACACCGCGCGGCTGCTCGGCACCGACCCGGCCAAGGTGAGCCACATCGAGGCGGGCAGGCTCGGCGTGAGCGAGGAGCGGTTACGCCGGCTGGCCGCGTTCTACGAGTGCGGTGACACCGCGCTCATCGACGCGCTCGTCGCGATGGCCAACGGGCAGGGCCGCAAGGGCTGGTGGGAGGCGTACCGCGGAATGGTGCCCGCGGCGCTGCTGGACATCGCCGAGCTGGAGCACCACGCGGTGCGCCTGCGCACGATCCAGATCACGCACATCCCGGGCGTGTTCCAGACGGAGGACTACACCCGCACGGTCTTCGGCTACGCGATCCCGCCGCTGCCGGAGAACGAGCTGGAGGCGAGGGTGGCGCACCGGCTGGAGCGCTCCGGCGTGCTCTACCGCGAGTCCGCCCCGCCGTACGAGGCACTGATCCACGAGGCCGCGCTGCGGATGCGGTTCGGTGGCGGCAAGGTCGCCAAGGCGCAGCTCGAACACCTCCAGGAGCTGAGCCATCTGCCGCACATAAGCGTGCGCGTCATCCCGTTCGCGGCGGACGGCCACATCGGTTCCGGCCACGCGATGCTCTACGCCGCCGGGCCGGTGGTCGAGCTGGACACCGTCGAGATCGACTCGGCGCACGGGGTCACCTTCCTGCACGCCGCCCGCCAACTCGCCAATTACCGCACGCTGTTCGACACCCTCTCGGCGGTCGCTCTCGATCGGAACCAGTCCCGCGAATTCATCCACAGCACCTCCCGCGAACTCTGACCCGGAAGGCCACCGATGACCGCGCCCCTGGCATGGCAGAAGTCCACGTATTCGCAGGATCAGGGCGACTGCGTCGAACTGGCCGAACACAGGGGCGCGGTCCTGCTGCGGGAGAGCGACAACCCGACGGTGATCCTGACCACCACCCGGCAGGAGCTCGCGCACTTCCTCCAGGTCATCAAGATCGGGGCGACCGCCACACGGGCGCCCCGTCCCTGAGGGGGACGGGTGCCCCAGCGGCTAGGGTGAGGGCCTCTCCTGTACCGGAAAGGGCCCCCACCGCATGCTCTCCACCTGGATCGTCGTCGGCGTCGTCTTCGTCGCGAGCATCGGCGTCGGCATCCTGCTCAGCGGGCGCAACCGGCGCTAGGGCGTGTCCGGCCGGGGTGCGCCCCGGACCGGCGGGTGGCACAGGCCCCCGCGCCGGCCCGGGGCGGTCGGCGGCCCGGTCAGGAGGCCGTGGCGAGGTCGATGACCTGCCGGGTCAGGTCGCGGTAGCGGGTCAGCGCGAGCCGCAGCTGCTCGGTGTCGGCGCCGGAACCCGCGCCGGAACCGTCCCAGCCGCGGCGCAGTTCCTCGCGGCGCCGGGCGAGCAGGCGCGCGGCCTCGTCCAGCACGGCGTCGGCCTCGCGCACGGCGCCCTTCGGGTCGTCCACGAAGCCGCCGACGGCGCGGTCCATCCGCCGGCTCAGCCCTTCGGCGCCGGAGCCGGTCCCGGGTGCGGCGGCGGTTCCGGAGCCGGTCCCGGGGGCCGCGGCGGTTCCGGAGCCGGTTCCGGGGGCGGCGGCGGCAGGACCGGCGGTGTCCTGCGTACGGGCCGGAGCGTGCGTCGCGGGCGCCGGGGCGTCCTTCGCGACGGTCGGGGCGTCGCCCTGGGTGCTCGTGGGGCGCTCGGCGTCGGTCCCGTCCGTCCGGGTGCTGCGGGCGCCCGGAGCGGTCGTGGCGTCCTCGGCCGGCGACGCCCCGGGGGCGTCCGGGTCCTTGCGGACGGGGGTGCCGCCCGCGGAGGCCGTGGCCGGTACGGACATGTCGTTCCCGCGGTGCAGATTCACCGTGTTCAACTCCTCAGGCGTCGGTGCGTGGCGTCACGGTCCGGGTGGTTCACGAGTGGGCGCGGTCGCGCGCGGCGTCCTGGTCCGCGCCGCTCACGCCCGTGGACACGGGGGCGGCCGTCTCCTCGGCGGCGGCCCGGGAGGACGACCCGGACGACGCCTTGGACGACGTGGTGTCCACGGACGGCCCGCCGCCGCGCAGGAGTTCGTCGAACAGTTCGCGTGCGGCCACCAGGGCCTGGCGCAGCTCCTCGGTCGCGGCGCCGCCGGTGTCCGCGTGCGCGGCGGACGTCGCGGCGCGGGCGGAGGCGCCCCGGTCGGCGGCCGGGCCGGAGGTGTCCGGGTCGGCGGCGGACGTGTCACCGGTACGGGTGACCAGGTCGTGGGCCCGCCGGTAGCCCTGGAGCTGGTGCGGGTAGTGCACCGAGAGGGCGTCGGTGTGCTCGGGCGAGTCGGGGCCGGGGAAGCCGCGTTGTGCGGCGAGCTGTCCGATCAGCCGGTCGGCGTCGGCGACCGCGTCCGCGGGCCGGTCCACGAACCGCGCCTGCACCGCGTCCCAGCCGGCCTGCAGCCGCTGCCGGTCCTCGGCCGGGACGGGCCGCAACTCCAGCCTGCCGTACCGCTTGACGCGCTCGCCCAGCTCCCGGCGGGTCGCCTTCTCGTCACCGTCGTGGTGCGCGAGCGCCCGCTCGTACTCGGGGCCGAACCGGTGCTTGAGCCGCATCCCGCCGGGCCCCGCGAGCCCGAGTCCGGACCCGCCGTTCCTGAACGTCACGGCCGCGACGACGGCGGCCACGACGACCACCGCCACGACGACGGCGATCACCGCTGCTGTGGACATGGGGTGCCTCCCCTTCCCTCCGCGCTCCCGCGGCGTTCTCCGCGGATTCCGCGCACACCACGCGATCCGCGCCTTCCACGGATTCCGCGCGTTCCGCGTCTCCCGCTCGCCTTGCCGCCGCCGGGCGCGGCAAACTCCCGCGCGGCGCACGGGAATCGGCGGAGGCGTACGGCGATCGCGGGGTGCGCACGGGGACCCGCGGCACGTACGGCGATCGCGGGTGCGTACGGGATTCGCGGGGACCTACGGAAGTCGCGGGCGCGTACAGGGACCAGCGGGGGGGTCGTACGGATCAGGCCGCGGGCGAGTCCGCGCGGACCGCGCCGGTACGGCGGGGCTGCGGGCGGTCGGTGTCGCCGCCGCACAGCTCCGTGCTCAACTTGTTGACCAGCGCGGCCAGTTCGGAGTGCCGCGCGAGGTCGACGTCGCCGAGCAGCCCGGCCAGCACCTCGCGCCGGGCCTCGATCAGCCGACCGGCCAGCGCGTGCCCGGTGTCGGTGAGGACCAGCGGGTTGCCCTCGCGGCGGGCGTACCCGCGGCCCTCCGCCTCGACCGCCGCGGCCTCGATGACGTCCGCGGGCACGGTGGTGCGCTCGGCGAGGACGACCGGATCGGCCTCGCCGGCCCGGGAGAGCTTCAACACCAGCCAGCTGGTGGCGGGCTGGACGTCCGCCCCGGCCAGCCGGGTGATCCTGGTGTAGAGGTCGCGGCGCGCCTCCCGGCTGCCCAGCAGCGACAGGCAGCGCGCGATCTCGTCCAGCGAGGAGCGGTCCACCGGGTTCGCGCCGTAGGTCTCGCTGGCGTCCGGTACCGTCACCGAGCCGCGCAGCGGCTGCTCCTTGAGGAACCACGCGGTGACGAACGCGACCGCCGCGACCGGCACCGCCCACAGGAACACCGTAGTGATCGACGACGAATAGGCGTGCAGCACCGGGTCCTTGACGGCCGCGGGCAGCCGGGAGACGGCCTTGGGGTCGGCCTGCAGCTGCGAGGGGTCGAAGCCGGGCGGCAGCGGGAGTCCGCGCAGCGCCGAACCCAGCTTGTCCGACAGCTGGTTGGCGAAGACCGTGCCGAACACCGAGACGCCGAAGGACGCGCCGATGGACCGGAAGAAGGTGGCGCCCGAGGTGGCCGCGCCCAGGTCCTCGTAGCCGGCGGCGTTCTGCACCGCGAGCACCAGCACCTGCATGACCAGGCCGAGGCCCAGCCCGAACACCAGGAAGTACAGGCTCATCAGCCACGTCGGGGTGGACGGGTCGAGCTGGTGCAGCAGCACCAGGCCGCCCGCGGTCACCGCCGTGCCCAGGATCGGGAAGACCTTGTAGCGGCCGGTGCGGCTGACGATCTGGCCGGAGCCGGTGGACGACACCAGCATGCCGATGACCATCGGGATCATGTGCACGCCGGACATGGTCGGCGAGTAGCCGTGCACGACCTGCAGGAAGGTCGGCAGGTACGTCATCGCGCCGAACATCGCGAAGCCGATGACGAACGAGATCACCGAGCACAGCACGAAGGTGCGGCCGCGGAACAGCCGCGGCGGCAGGACGGGTTCCTGCGCCCGCCGTTCGATCGCCACGAACGCGGCGATCAGCAGCACACCCGCGACCGCGAGCGCGATGATGCCGGGCGAGGACCACGGCCAGGTGGTGCCGCCGAGCGAGGTGACCAGCACCAGGCACGTCGCGGCGGCGGCGACCGTCACCATGCCGAGGTAGTCGATGCGGTGCGCGGTCCTGCGCACCGGGATGTGCAGCACCGCCGCGATCACCGCGAGCGCGATCACGCCGATCGGCAGGTTGATGTAGAACACCCAGCGCCAGGAGAGCTGTTCGGTGAACACCCCGCCCAGCAGCGGCCCGAGCACACTGCTGGCGCCGAACACCGCGCCGAACACGCCCTGATAGCGGCCGCGGTCGCGCGGCGGCACGATGTCGCCGACGATCGCCATCGACAGCGCGATCAACCCGCCGCCGCCCAGGCCCTGCAACGCCCGGAAGGCGATCAACTCGCCCATGTTCTGCGAGACTCCGCACAGCGCGGACCCCACCAGGAAGATCACGATGACGGTCTGGAAGAGCCGCTTCCTGCCGTACATGTCGCCGAGCTTGCCCCACAGCGGGGTGGCCGCGGTGGACGCCAGCAGGTAGGCGGTGACCACCCACGACAGGTGGTCGATGCCGCCCAGCTCGCTGACGATGGTCGGCAGCGCGGTGGCCACGATGGTCTGGTCGAGCGCTGCCAGCAGCAGGCCGAGCGCGAGCGCGCCGATCGCGATGCGCACCGTGCGCTTGTCCTGCTGCGCGCCCGGCTCGGTGGCGGCCGGGCCCGCGGCGGTGCCGGTGTCCTGGGCCATGGAGCGCACCTCCCGTCTGGTCCGGTGGGTGGTCGATGCCGGAGCGAACCGGCGTGATGTCGACAATCGCCCCTTCATATTCCCATCGTTTGTACGGTTATGGCCTGCCATGCGTCCCGACCCTTGGGGGGAGCGGCTGCGCGGTGGCAAGAGGTGTCGGCATAATCACCTCGATCTGATGAAGGTGCGAACGCGCGCACGACGGGGGACGCGGACGCACGAGGGACGGGGACGACGGCGGGGAGGGGACCCGATGGCGCCGGAACAGCCCGAGGAGCAGGAGCGGCCCGATACGCCGAACGGGTCCGCGCGGACCCCCGCGTCGGCGGCGGCGCCCACGGCGGGGACGGCGCCCGCGGCCGCGCCCGTGCCGCCGGGGAGCGGGCCCGTGCCGCCGGGGAGCGCGGCGTCCGCCCAGCGCCCCGGAGCCCCCGCCG
>JAJSZB010000272.1:0-9777 GCA_050613715.1 Streptomyces sp. IBSBF 3018 | reverse complement strand
GCCACGCTGATCAGCTGGTTGAAGGGGCGTCGGGGCTGAGGGTGGAGCCGATCAGCGCCGCGGCGCACCTGGCGTTCGTACGGGCGCAGCGCTCGGTGAGCTTCCTGCAGACGCCCGGGTGGGGACGGGTCAAGACCGAGTGGCGCGGCGAGTGCCTCGGCTGGTACGACGGCGGCCGGCTGGTGGGCGCGGGACTGGTGCTGCACCGGCCGGTGCCCCGGCTGGAGCGCTTCACACTGGCCTACCTGCCGCAGGGCCCGGCCATCGACTGGGCCGGCGACCTCGGCGCGTGGCTCGGCCCGCTCGCGGCACGCCTGAAGGCGCACGGCGCGTTCGCGATCCGGCTCGGACCGCCGGTGCGCACGCACGTCTGGAGCGCCGCCCAGGTCAAGGAGGGCATCGCCGACCCCGGGATGCGGCGGCTCACCGACCTGCCCGAGGAGTACGCCGACCCGGTCGGCGCCCGGGTGGCGGCCCACCTCGCGGCGTCGGGCTGGCTGCCGCAGAGCCCGGAGGACGGATTCGGCGCCGGGCAGCCGCAGTTCACGTACGAACTGCCGCTGGCCGGCCGGACCGAGGACGAGGTGCTCGGCGGCATGAACCAACTCTGGCGCCGCAACGTCAAGAAGGCGCGGAAGGCGGGCGTCGAGGTCACGGTCGCCGGGGACGGCCGGGACGGCGGGGCCCCGAGCGGCGCGGAGCTGAAGGCGTTCCACGACCTGTACGTCCACACCGCCGCGCGCGACCGCTTCACGCCCCGGCCGCTGCGGTACTTCGAGACGATGTTCGCGGCGATGAGCGCCGAGGACCCCGCGCGGATCAGGCTCTACCTCGCCCGCCACGAGGGCGATCCGGTCGCCGCCACCATCCTGGTGCGGGTCGGCGCCCACGCCTGGTACACGTACGGCGCCTCCTCCACGCACAAGCGCGAGGTGCGCGGCTCCAACGCGTGCCAGTGGGCGATGATCCGCGACGCGCTCGCGGCCGGCTGCGACGTCTACGACCTGCGCGGGATCACGCCCACCCTCGACGCGGACGATCCGCACGTCGGGCTGATCCGGTTCAAGGCCGGCGCCGGCGGCCGGGCCGTGCGGTACGCCGGCGAGTGGGACCTGCCGCTGCGGCCCCGGGTCTACCGGGCGTTCGACCTCTACATGAGGCACCGCGCGAAGGCGGGCGCCCGCGCCCGCTGAACCCCGGCGGACCGCTTGGCCGGCCCCGGGTCCGGCCCCGCGTCCGGGCCGGCACCCGTCTGCGCGAGTCCGCCCAGCCACGCGCCCGTTCGCGCCCGCCCGCCCAGGCGAGCGCAGATCCCCCTCAGGCCCCGCCCGGTCCACGCCCTAGGCGAGCGCCGCCGCGACCTCGTCCAGGCGTGCGCCGCGCGACGCCTTGACGAGCACCGTGTCGCCGGCCGTGACCTCGCCGCGCAGCCACGCCACGGCCGCGTCGTTGTCGGCGAGGACCAGCCCGCGCTCTCCCGCGCCGTCCGCGATCGCCCGCGCGCCCGCGCCGACCGCGGCCACCACGTCGGCCCGGTCGGCCGCGTAGGCGCCGACGGCGCGGTGCTCGGCCTCGGCGGTGTCGCCCAGTTCGAGCATCGCGCCGAGGACGGCGAGGCGCCGCCCGCTCTCGACCGCCGCCAGCGCGTCCAGTGCGGCGCGGGTGGAGTCCGGGTTGGCGTTGTAGGAGTCGTCGAGCAGCGTCGCGCCGCAGGCGAGGTCGCGCACCTCCAGCCGTCGGCCGGACAGCGTGGCGGTGGTCAGCGCGGCGGCGGACGCCTCCAGCGGGACGCCGGCCGCCAGGGCCGCGGCCGCGGCGGCCGCCGCGTTGACCGCCTGGTGGGCGCCCACCAGCGGCAGCGCGACGTGCGCGGTGGCGCCGGCCGCCCGCAGGACGAACGACGGCCGGCCGAGCCGGTCCGGTTCCAGACCGAGCACCCGCACATCGGCGTCCGGGGAGCGGCCGAACGTCAGCACCGGGCCGTGCGTGAGCGACCGCATCGCCGCCACCCGTGGATCGTCGGCATTGAGCACCGCGGTGCCGCCGGGCGCGAGCCCGCGCACCAGCTCGCCCTTGGCCCGGGCGATGGCCTCGCGCGAGCCGAACTCGCCGATGTGCGCCCGGCCGACGTTGAGGACGACCGCGATGTCCGGCGCGACCAGCACGGTGAGCCGGGCGATGTCGCCGACGTGCCGCGCGCCCATCTCCAGGACCAGGAACCGGGTGGCCGGGCTCGCGCGCAGCATGGTCAGCGGCACGCCCAGCTCGTTGTTGAACGAGCCCGCGGTGGCGACGGTCGGCGCGGCGCCCGCCAGCACCGCGGCCAGCAGGTCCTTGGTGCCGGTCTTGCCCTGGGAGCCGGTCAGCGCGGCGACGGTCAGGCCCTCGCGCAACCGCGCCACGACGTGGGCGGCGAGCGCCCGGAGCGCGGCCCCGGTGTCCGGGACGACCACGGTGGGCAGCGCGGTGGGGCGCGAGCCGAGCACGGCCACCGCGCCGGCCCGGCCGGCCTGGGCGGCGTGGTCGTGGCCGTCGGTGTGCTCGCCGGCGAAGGCGACGAAGAGCCCGCCGGGCTCGGCCCGCCGGCCGTCGAGCACGGCCGGCGCGGTCACCGTCACGGAGCTGTCGCCCTCGACCCTCCCGCCGGTGATCGCGGCGATCTCGCGGAGGGAGAGGGACATGCGGACGGAAGCGGATTCGATGGAGGTCACGCCCGCCATTCAAAACGCCCCCGCGTTTCCCGCGGATAAGCGGAATTCGATAGGCGGGCCATATGCCGCCGGCGGGTCGTGTATGGCCGGCATATCGTAATCCGCATACGCGACGGCAACGGCGCCCTGCTTTGACTGGGCGCATGTCCCACAGCGAACCAGCGCGCATCACCGCCTACGGGTGCGGGCCGGACGAGGCAGCCCTGTTCCGGCGGGCGGCCCAGGAGTCCGGCGCGGCCGTGACCGTCACACACGCCCAGCCGTCCGAGGCCACGGCCCGTCTGGCCACCGGGAGCCGGTGCGTCAGCGTCGGCCACAAGGCGCGCCTCACCGCCGACGTCCTGCTCGCGCTCAGGCGGGCCGGAGTGGAGCACGTCTCCACCCGGAGCGTCGGCTGCGACCACATCGACGTCGGCTACGCACGGCGCATCGGCATGTCGGTGCGGAACGTCTCCTACGCACCGGACGGCGTGGCCGACTACACCCTCATGCTCATGCTGATGTCGGTCCGGCACGCGCAGTCCACGGTCCGCCGGGTGGACGCCCACGACTACCGGCTGCACGAGGTCCGCGGCAGGGAACTGCGCGACCTGACCGTCGGGATCGTCGGGACCGGCCGGATCGGCGCGGCGGTCGCGGACCGGCTGCGGGGCTTCGGCTGCCGGCTCCTCACCCACGACAGGCGTCCCGGGGCCACCGCGGACCACGTGCCGCTGGACGAACTGCTGCGGCGCAGCGACATCGTGACGCTGCACACCCCGCTCACCGCGGAGACCCACCACCTGCTGGACCGGCGGCGGATCGAGGCGATGAAACCGGGCGCGTACCTCGTCAACACCGGACGCGGCCCGCTCGTCGACACCGACGCCCTCGTCGTCGCGCTGGAGAGCGGCGGGCTGGGCGGCGCGGCGCTGGACGTGGTCGAGGGCGAGGAAGGCGTCTTCTACGCCGACCGCCGGGCCGGACCCGCCGCGGGCGAGCCGCTGCTGCGGCTGCAGAAGCTGCCGAACGTGCTGATCACCCCGCACACCGCGTACTACACCGACCGCGCACTGCGCGACATGGTCGAGAACTCCCTCGCCGACTGCCTCGATCACCAGAGCAACGAAGAAAGCAGGACATGAGCACATGAGCACCGACAGGCCGAAGGTCGGCATCCTCTTCGGGGGCCGCTCCGAGGAGCACCCCGTCTCCGTCAAGTCGGCGCGGGAGATCGCGGCGAGTCTGGACACCGCGAGGTACGAGCCGTTCTACGTCGGCATCACCAGGGACGGCCGGTGGACGCTCTGCGACGGGCCCGGCCCAGGCTGGGAGGACGGCAACTGCCGCCCCGCCGTGCTGTCACCGGACCGGGGCGTGCGCGGACTGCTCGTCTTCGAGCAGGGGCGGTACGGGACGGTCGGCCTGGACGTGGTGCTGCCCGTCCTGCACGGCAGGCTCGGCGAGGACGGCGCGGTCCAGGGACTGCTGGAGCTGTCCGGCATCCCCTACGTCGGCTGCGACGTCCAGAGTTCCGCGCTGTGCATGGACAAGTCCCTCGCCTACACCGTCGCGCGCGGCGCCGGCATCGCCACGCCGGAGTTCCGGACCGTGGCCGAGGGCGAGAAGGCCGACACCGACGGGCTGACGTATCCCGTCTTCGTGAAGCCGGCCCGCTCCGGCTCGTCCTTCGGCGTCACCAGGGTCGACCGGGAGGAGGAGCTGCCGGCCGCGCTGGAGGCCGCGCGGCAGTACGACACCAAGGTGCTGATCGAGCGGGCCGTCGCCGGCAGCGAGGTCGGCTGCGCCGTCCTGGGCGACGACCCGGAGCTGCTCACCGGCGAGGTGGACCGCATCGCGCTGTCCCACGGCTTCTTCAGGATCCACCAGGAGAGCGCGCCGGAGAGCGGTTCGGAGAACTCCACGCCGATCGTCCCCGCGGACATCCCCGACCGTGCGCGCGCACTCGTCCAGGAGACCGCGAAGGCGGTGTACCGCGCGCTCGGGTGCCGGGGCCTGGCGCGGGTGGACATGTTCCTCACCCCCGCGGGCGAAGTGGTGCTCAACGAGGTCAACACCCTGCCGGGGATGACCTCGTACAGCCGCTACCCGCGGATGATGGCCGCGGCCGGGATCCCGATGTCCGAGCTGGTCGACCGGATGCTGAAGCAGGCGCTGCGGCGGGCGGACGCCCCCGGGCCCCGGGACGGAGCGGCACGGTGAACGAGGACTTCGTCTTCATCGACGCGTGCCTGCCCGGGGTGCGGTGGGACGCCAAGTACGCCACCTGGGACAACTTCACCGGCAAGCCGGTCGACGGCTACCTGGCCAACCGGGTCGTCGGCACGCGGGCGCTGTGCGCGGCCCTGGAACGGGCGCGGGAGGAGGCGGCGGCACGCGGCTTCGGGCTGCTGCTGTGGGACGCCTACCGCCCGCAGCGCGCCGTGGACTGCTTCCTGCGCTGGGCGAGACTGCCCGAGGACGGCCGGACGAAGCCGCGGCACTACCCGAACATCGACCGCGCCGCGATGTTCGACGACGGCTACGTGGCCGCCAGGTCCGGGCACAGCCGCGGCAGCACCGTCGACCTGACCCTCTACCACCTGTCCGGCGGCGAACTGGCGGCCATGGGCGGCGACCACGACCTGATGGACCCGGTCTCCCACCACGGCGCGCGCGGGATCACCCGGACCGAGGCACGCAACCGCGAGCACCTGCTCTCGGTGATGGAGGCGGGCGGCTTCCGCCCGTACGCGAGCGAGTGGTGGCACTACACGCTGCGGGACGAGCCGTACCCGGACACGTACTTCGACTTTCCCATCGTCTAGCGGCGCGCGGGGTCAGCGGTGCGCGGGCAGTTCCACGACGACGCGCAGCCCGCCGGCCGGGCGCGGGTCGAGGGCGATCGTCCCGCCGTGCGCGTGGGCGATGGTCCGGACGATGGCCAGGCCCAGGCCGACGCCCGCGTGGTCGGTGCGGACGCGCTCGGTGCCGCGCCGGAACGGCTCGGTGAGCGTCGCCGCCAGCCGCGGGTCGATCCGCTCGCCGGTGTTCTCCACGGCGAGCACCGCGCCCCCGCCGCGCACCCCGGTGGCGACCCACACCGTGCCCTGCCCCGGCAGGTTATGCACGACGGCGTTGTGCACCAGGTTCGTCGCCAGCTGCAGCAGCAGCGGCTGCGACCCGAGCACCGGCGCGGCCTCCCCGGACACCTCGATCGTGACGCCGCGCTTCTCGGCGAACGGCAGCAGCGTCTCGGCGGCCTCCTCCGCCAGCAGGGACAGGTCGACCGGGTCCCGGTGGAAGGAGCCTCGGTCGGCGCGGCTGAGCACCAGGAGCGCCTCGGTGAGGTCGATCGCCCGGGTGTTGACGGTGCGCAGGCGCTCGATCAGCTCGCCGTGGTCGTGGGCCGGGTCGCGGCGGGCCACGTCGAGGAGCGTCCGCGAGATCGCCAGCGGGGTGCGCAGCTCGTGCGAGGCATTGGCGGCGAACCGCTGCTGCTCGGCGTCGTGCGCCTCCAGGCGCGCGAGCATCGTGTCGAAGGCGTCGGCGAGTTCGCGGAACTCGTCGGTGGGGCCCGGCAGCCGGATGCGGTGGGAGAGCGACCCGCCCGCGGCGCGGCGGGTGGCGGCCGTGATGTGGGTGAGCGGCGCCAGCATCCGGCCGGCCAGGAACCAGCCGCCGATCAGCCCGAACAGCAGCAGGAACGCCATCACGAAGAGCGTGGTCGGGCCGAACTGGCGCAGCAGGGCCCGGCGGCTCTCCACGACGACGATGAGCCCCGGGTGCACGCGGTAGAGCAGCGAGACCCACATGACGGCGAGCAGCACGAAGCCGGCGAACACGAGGAAGCCCGCGTAGCTGAGGGTGAGTTTGAGGCGGACGCTCAGGCCCGGCTGTCTGTCCACGGCCGCGTCACCCCTCGCCCGGAGCCGCACCGGGCCCGGCGCCCGGCTCCGGGCACGACCCCGCGCCCGGCCCGGTCTCGGGTGCTGAACCGGGCCTCGCGCCCGGCCCCGCGTCGATGCGGTAGCCGACGCCCGGCACCGTGGCGATGACCCAGGGCTCGCCGAGCCGCTTGCGCAGCGCCGAGACGGTGATCCGCACCGCGTTGGTGAACGGGTCGGCGTTCTCGTCCCAGGCGCGTTCCAGCAGCTCCTCGGCGCTGACGACGCCGCCCTCGGCCGCCACCAGGACGTCGAGCACCGCGAACTGCTTGCGGGTGAGCGCGACGTACCGCCCGTCCCGGTAGACCTCGCGGCGGAACGGGTCGAGGCGCAGCCCCGCGATCTCGCGCACCGGCGGCCTGCTGTGGGCCCGCCTGCGCTCCAGCGCCCGCAGCCGCAGCACCAGCTCCCGCAGCTCGAACGGCTTCGTGAGGTAGTCGTCCGCGCCGAGCCCGAACCCGGTGGCCTTGTCGTCCAGCCGGTCGGCCGCGGTGAGCATCAGGATGGGGATGCCGCTGCCGGAGGCGACGATCCACCGGGCGATCTCGTCGCCCGACGGGCCGGGCACGTCCCGGTCGAGGACGGCGATGTCGTAGCTGTTGACGACCAGCAGCTCCAGGGCGGTGTCCCCGTCGCCGGCGATGTCGGCCGCGATCGCCTCCAGCCGCAGCCCGTCCCGTACGGCTTCGGCCAGATAGGGCTCGTCCTCGACGATCAGCACGCGCATGCACCCGATGCTACGAGCCGGCCCGTATCGTCGGCGTATCGCGCGTCACCCAGGGTGCCGTGGCGCACACGGTCCGGCGCGACGGGTCGGAATCGGTCGTTCATCGGGATGGACGGCGGCCGGTTCGGGCGGGTCGGCGGGGGCCGGTGGCCGGCCGTGGGGCGGCGGCGGGCGGCGGCGGGCGCCGAGAGAGCCGTATACGAACAGGGCGCGTGCGGCGGTGTCCCCCGGTTCGGGCATCGGCCGGCCATGGCTCGGCAAAGGCGTGGCCCGAGGGTGGACGGCACGTCACCACGGCGGCGGACGGCGACCCGTTCGTCCAAGCCACCTCGGTGCTGACCGAAAGTTGCTCATTACACCCATCGCTCACGCCGCTTCCGTTGACGGGCGTCCGGGGTGCGGCCGACTCTCCGATTAGGTGCTCTATGCACATGGATTCGTGTGACGAGCGTGTTACGGGGGCGCCGAGGAAGTCGGAGGACGACGGCGCGCGGACGCCGAGCGCGGCCCCGCCGTCGTCGGGATGAGCGGAGATGCCCGATGTGCGGAATCACCGGATGGGTCTCGTACCAGCGCGACCTGTCCACCCAGCGGCCGGTCGTGGACGCGATGACGGAGACGATGGCGTGCCGCGGCCCCGACGACCGCGGCACCTGGATCGGCGGGCCCGCCGCGCTCGGCCACCGCAGGCTCGCCGTGATCGACCTGCCCGGCGGCCGGCAGCCGATGAGCGTCACGACACCGGACGGCACGGTGGCCATGGTCTACTCCGGCGAGGCGTACAACTACATCGAGCTGCGCGCCGAACTGGCCGGCCGCGGCCACCGCTTCACCACCGACTCCGACACCGAGGTGGTGCTGCACGGCTACCTGGAGTGGGGCGACGGCGTCGCCGCCCGGCTGAACGGGATGTACGCCTTCGCGATCTGGGACGAGCGCACCCGCGAGCTGGTGATGATCCGCGACCGCATGGGCATCAAGCCCTTCTACTACTACCCGACCGCGGACGGCGTGCTGTTCGGCTCCGAGCCCAAGGCGATCCTCGCCAACCCGCTCGCGTCCCGCACGGTCACCCTCGACGGCCTGCGCGAACTGCTGGTCATGGTCAAGACGCCCGGGCACGGCTTCTGGGACGGCATGCACGAGGTCGTCCCCGGCACCGTAGTCACCGTCGACCGCGCCGGAGTGCACACCCGCACCTACTGGACCCTGGAGACCCGCCCGCACACCGACGGCAGGGACGAGACGATCGCGCACGTGCGCGAGCTGCTCGACGACATCGTGCGCCGCCAGCTCGTCGCCGACGTCCCGCGCTGCACCCTGCTCTCCGGCGGCCTCGACTCCTCCGCGATGACCGCGATCGCCGCCCGGCAGCTCGCCGAGACCGGGCAGAGCGTGCGCAGCTTCGCGGTGGACTTCGTCGGCCAGGCGGAGAACTTCGTCGCCGACGAGCTGCGGACCACCCCTGACACCCCCTTCGTGCACGACGTGGCCCGCGCGGCGGGCACCGAGCACCAGGACATCGTGCTGGACTCCGACCAGCTCGCCGACCCCGCGATCCGCTCCGCGGTGATCAGGGCCAGGGACCTGCCGGCCGGCTTCGGCGACATGGACGCCTCGCTCTACCTGCTCTTCCGGGAGATCCGCCGGCACTCCACCGTCGCGCTGTCCGGCGAGTCCGCCGACGAGGTGTTCGGCGGCTACCTGCAGTTCTTCGACCCCGAGGCGCGCAAGGGCACCACCTTCCCCTGGCTGACCAACTTCGCCAAGCACTTCGGCGACGACGGGGGCATCCTCGCCGAGGACACCGCCCGCAGCCTGGACCTGGCCGGCTACGTCCGCGACTGCTACGCCACCGCCGCGGCACAGATCGCGCCGCTGCCGGGGGAGAGCGACCTGGAGTCGCGGATGCGCACCATCAGCCATCTGCACCTGACCCGGTTCGTGCGGGTGCTGCTGGACCGCAAGGACCGGGCGAGCATGGCCGTCGGCCTGGAGGTGCGGGTGCCGTTCTGCGACCACCGGCTGGTGGAGTACGTCTACAACGCCCCCTGGGCGCTGAAGTCCTTCGACGGCCGCGAGAAGAGCCTGCTGCGCGAGGCGACCGCCGACGTGCTGCCGCGCTCGGTCTACGACCGGGTCAAGAGCCCGTACCCCTCCACCCAGGACCCGGCCTACGCGGCCGCGCTGCGCCGCAACGTCCGGGAGGTGCTGGCCCAGCCCTCGCACCCGGTCTTCGGCATCGTCAGCCACGAGCGGCTGGCCGAAGCGGCGCGGGACGACACACCGCGGACCTCCCAGGCCGAGCGCCGCGGCCTGGAGCGCGCGCTCGATCTCGCGCTGTGGATCGACATGTACCGGCCCACCCTCAAACACAACACAGGCTGTCTCTTATACAAATATCCGAGCCCAC
>JAJSZB010000271.1:0-9837 GCA_050613715.1 Streptomyces sp. IBSBF 3018 | reverse complement strand
GTCCGGTGGGCGGCTGCGGTGGGCGCTCCAGCGGGTGCTGCGGCGGGCGCGATGGTCACGATGGGTGCTCTCTCCCTCGTACGCGGCGGCGGCCACGCGGGAGGGGAGCAGCGGGCAGGGCGCCGTCACCCGGCGGGCGGGCAGGCGGCACCGCGTCCGCAGGCCCAATCCGCGAGGCCCGGACACAAGCGCGCGTCGACGCGGGATGACGCGTCGGGCGCGGCGCCGGCAGGCGATCGGGCTGTACGGAGGCGTGCGGGACGCCTGCCGCTCACCGTTGCGGGGCAGCGCCGGATTCGCACCGGCTTCCCCTGCGGGCAGCGGAGTTGAGCATACATCTTGTGTTCGGCTATCGAAGCACCACCACATGTTGTGTCTGATGTGTCGGTGCGTCAGCTTCCGGAACGGCTGGTCGGGACTCGGCGGCAGCCCGGGCGGCGTGTGCCTCGCGGGCGGCGTGCGCCTCGCGGGCCTCGCGGGCCTCCCGGATCTCCCGGGTGATCCGGGCCTCGTGGCGCAGACCGTGCAGCGGCACGGCGGAGAGGGTGAGGGCGAGAACGGTCAGGGCTGCGATGTCCAGGAGAACGGTCATGGGTCAAGCGTGCTCTCGGCGCCCGCCCGCGGACAGTGGCAGGACTGTCGTACTACCGCAACATCCTGCCACGTGGCATCCTCGGAGCCATGCTGCAGAACATCGCGGTCCTGCTCCTCGACGGGGTGCACCCGTTCGAACTCGGCGTCGTCTGCGAGGTTTTCGGCCTCGACCGCAGCGACGACGGCCTGCCCGTCTACGACTTCGCGGTGGTCTCCGCGGAGGGCTCCCGGCTGCGCACCCACGCGGGCTTCGAACTGGCCGTCGACGAGGACCTGGACCGGCTGGAGGAGGCCGACCTGGTCGCGGTCCCGGCCGGCGACTCGTATGTGACGCGGGACTTCCCGCCCCGCATGCTGGACGCGCTCACCCGCGCGGTGGAGCGCGGCGCGACGGTGCTCAGCGTGTGCTCGGGCGTGTTCGCGCTGGGCGCGGCCGGGCTGCTGGACGGGCGGCGCTGCTCCGCGCACTGGCGGCACGCCGAACTGCTCGCCGCCCGCCACCCGCTGGCCCGGGTCGAGCCGGACGTGCTCTACGTGGACGACTCCGGCGTGGTCACCTCGGCCGGCACGGCCTCCGGCATCGACGCGTGCCTGCACCTGGTGCGCAAGGAGCAGGGCAGCGCGGTGGCCAACGGCATCGCCCGGCGGATGGTCGTGCCGCCGCACCGCGAGGGCGGCCAGGCGCAGTACGTCGCCCGGCCGCTGCCCCGCGCGGCGGACGACGCGGTGGCCGGCGTGCTGGGGTGGATGGAGCGGCACCTGGACCGCGAGGTCACGGTCGAGGAGCTGGCGGCCCGGGCGCACATGGCGCCGCGGACGTTCGCGCGGCGGTTCCAGCAGGAGACCGGGACGACGCCGTACCGGTGGCTGCTGGGGCAGCGGGTGCTGCTGGCGCGGGAGTTGCTGGAGGGGACGGACGAGACCGTCGACGCGGTCGCCTCCCGCGCGGGGTTCGGTAACGCGGCGACGCTGCGGCATCATTTCGCCCGGTGGACCGGCACGACGCCGCACGCCTACCGGCGTGCCTTCCGGGGCTCGGGCCGCGCCCCTGGTGGGGCGGCCTCTCAGGTCAGGTCAAGCCCCCGCGGGTTCGGGGAGGCCGGGGAGGCCGGGCTCGCCCTTCTCGGGGGCCGGGAGGGCCGCGTCGTCGCCCTCGGTGACGTAGTCCGCGCGGGACGTCTCGTCCGTGCCGGCCGGCGCCTTGAGGAGGTCCAGGACCAGCGTGAGCACCACCGCGACCGCGAGGTTGAGCACGAAGGCCGTCATGCCGATGTAGCCGATCTTGTCCAGGCCGGGGATGTTCGCCGAGTTCCCGCCGAAGTGCGACTGCGTCGGGCTCGCCTGGTCGTACGCCTTCCACGTGCCGTACGCCATGCCCGCCGCCCAGCCGGCCAGCAGCGCCCAGCGGTGGAACCACCGGGTGAACAGGCCGCCGACGATGGTCGGCACCGTCTGGAGGATCCAGATGCCGCCCAGCAGCTGGAAGTTGATCGCCACCGTCTTGTCCATCGACAGCACGAAGACCAGCGCGCCGACCTTGACCACCAGCGAGACGATCTTGGAGACCCTGGTCTCCTCGCTCGGCGTGGCCTGCGGGCGGATCAGGTCCTTGTAGATGTTGCGGGTGAACAGGTTCGCCGCGGCGATCGACATGATCGCGGCCGGCACCAGCGCGCCGATGCCGATCGCGGCGAACGCGACGCCGGCGAACCAGGACGGGAAGACGTTCTCGAACAGCTGCGGGATGGCCAGCTGCGCGTTGTAGCCCTTGATGCCCTTGCCGACGCCGTCGGCAACCGCCATGAAGCCGAGCATCGCCAGCAGGCCGAGCATCAGCGAGTACAGCGGCAGGATCGTGGTGTTGCGGCGGATCACGTTGCGGCTGCGGCTGGAGAGCACCGCGGTGACCGAGTGCGGGTAGAGGAAGAGCGCCATCGCCGAGCCGAGCGCGAGCGTCGCGTACGCCCACTGCGCCTGCGGGGCGGTCACCAGCGAGCCGCGCGGTTTGCCGGTGGCCGGGTTCTTCACCGCGTACGCCTGCTGCGCGTGGTGGAAGATGTCGTCGAACCCGCCCAGCTTGTACGGGATGTAGATGATCGCCACCGCGATGACGATGTAGATCAGCGCGTCCTTGACGAACGCGATCAGCGCCGGCGCGCGCAGGCCGGAGGAGTAGGTGTAGGCGGCCAGCACGCCGAAGGCGATCAGCAGCGGCAGGTCCTTGACGAACCAGTTGGTGGAGTCGCCGCCGCCGATGCCCATCACGTCGAGCACCGCCTGGATGCCGACCAGTTGCAGTGCGATGTACGGCATGGTCGCGACGATGCCGGTGAGCGCGACGGCCACCGACAGCGCCTTGGACCCGTAGCGGCCGCGGATGAAGTCCGAGGAGGTCACGTAGCCGTGCTTGCGCGAGACCGACCACAGCCGGGGCAGGAAGAGGAAGACCAGCGGGTAGGCGATGATCGTGTACGGCACCGCGAAGAAGCCGGCCGCGCCCGCGCCGTAGATCGCCGCGGGCACCGCGACGAAGGTGTACGCGGTGTAGAGGTCGCCGCCGAGCAGGAACCAGGTGACCCAGGTGCCGAAGGTGCGGCCGCCCAGGCCCCACTCGTCCAGGTGCAGGGCGTTCTCCGCGCGCCGCCAGCGGGCGGCGAGGAAGCCCATCACGGTGACGGCGAGGAAGAAGAAGATGAAGACGCCGAGCGCGACGCCGTTGACGTCGTTGTTCACCGGGCGCCTCCGGCCTTGCGGTGCCGCTCGTCCAGCAGCACGAGCTGGTACGCGGTGTAGGTGAGCGCCGCGGCCACCGGGACCCAGGCGATCTGGTACCAGTAGAAGAACGGGATGCCGATGAACCGGGGGGTCATCCGCGCGTAGGAGTCCACCCACAGCAGGGCGACGAGCGGGATGACCAGGCACACCCCGGCCAGCACCCGCGGCGCGGTGACCACGGGCGGTGCGGCCGGCCCGGGGTCACCGGGCGGTGTGGCGGTGCTTTGCGGCGGTGTCTCTTCCGGCATGCGTGCTGCTCCGTCCCCTAGAGCGACCTTCGGCGGCGGCCTTCGGATGACCTTGAAGGCGCCCAAGGAATCTAGGGGACGGGGCGGACGGGCGTCACTACCTGTGCGGTTGTGAGTCCCCGGAGGCCGGCGGGGCCGACAGGCCCGGTGGGGCTGGTGGGGTGGGTTGCGCCGGGCGTCAGTCGGTGGGACGGCTGAGGCGGGCGACGAACTTGTAGCGGTCGCCGCGGTAGACCGAGCGGACCCACTCCACCGGCTCGCCGGTGGTGTCGATGGAGTGCCGGGAGAGCATCAGCATCGGCAGGCCGACGTCGGTGCCCAGCAGCCCGGCCTCGCGCGGGGTGGCCAGCGAGGTCTCGATGGTCTCCTCCGCCTCGGCCGGCCGCACGTCGTAGACCTCGGCGAGCGCGGTGTACAGGGAGGTGTACTTGGCCAGGCTGCGGCGCAGTGCGGGGAAGCGCTTGGCCGACAGGTGGGTGGTCTCGATGGCCATCGGCTCGCTGTTGGCCAGCCGCAGCCGCTCGATCCGCAGCACCCGGCCGCCGGCCTTCATGTCCAGCAGCCCGGCCAGCCGGTCGTCCGCGGTGATGTAGCCGATGTCCAGCAGCTGGGAGGCCGGTTCCAGGCCCTGGGCCCGCATGTCCTCGGTGTAGGAGGTCAGTTGCAGCGCCTGGGAGACCTTGGGCTTGGCGACGAAGGTGCCCTTGCCCTGGATGCGTTCCAGCCGGCCCTCGACCACCAGCTCCTGCAGCGCCTGCCGGACGGTGGTGCGCGAGGTGTCGAACTCGGTGGCCAGGGTGCGTTCCGGCGGCACCGGGGTGCCGGGGGGCATGGTCTGCGTGATGTCCAGCAGATGCCGCTTGAGCCGGTAGTACTTGGGCACGCGCGCGGTGCGGCCCGCGGTGCCGGTCCCGGTGGCCTCGGCCGCTGTGCCCGCGTCGCTGTCCATGACGTTCACTCCCGACTGCTGTCGTGCTGCCGTCACCGGCTTCCTCCCGTTGATTGCGGCTCACATGGTGGCACGCGCTGCCCTGGCCGAGGGAGGCGGTCGGTGGCTGATCCCCCTCAGGTGTCGGTCCGATAACAGACCCGACGGGTGTTCTTATACACCCTTGACACCCCCAAAGGTCTAGGCCAAGCTCCCCGTACTGGTCTAAACCATTAAGCCCGGGGAAGTGGACCAGTCCCAAGACCCACGAGCAGGACGCGGTTGCCGCATGTCGCGCGACAGCCGGCATTTCGGGCGGTGGGGGAGTTTCGGGCATCCTGAGGAGGGTGGCGTGAAGCGCAAGCTCATCGCGGCGGTCGGCGTCGCGACAATGATCGCCGGTGTCGCGGCCTGTGGCGGGTCGGACAAGAAGGACGACAAGGCGGCCGGTAAGCCGGCCGACCGCACCGGCACGGTGACGGTCTGGCTGATGGCGGAGTCGCAGACCGCCTGGCCCGAGCTGGTCAAGAACACCACGGCCCAGTTCAAGGCCAAGTACCCCAAGGTCGACCTGAAGATCCAGTACCAGCAGTGGAGCGACAAGGTCCAGAAGCTGGACGCGGCCCTGGCCGGCTCCAGCGCTCCGGACGTGGTCGAGCTGGGCAACACCGAGACCATGACGTACATCCTCAACGGCGCCCTCGCGCCGGTGGACAAGTCGCAGTTCGCCAACTCCGCGACCTGGATCAAGGGCCTTGAGGACACCTGCACCTACCAGGGCAAGCTCTACTGCGTGCCCTACTACGCCGGCGCCCGCGTCGCGATCTACAACGCCGACGACTTCAAGGCCGGCACCGGCTCGGACCAGTTCCCGGCCACCGAGGACGCGCTGACCGCCGCGCTGGACAAGATCGAGGCGAAGAAGGGCAGCGACAAGACGTACTCGCCGCTGTACCTGCCCGGCCAGTACTGGTACGCCGCGATGTCGTACGTCAAGGCGTACGGCGGCGCGATCGCCACCACCGACGGCAGCAAGTGGACCGCCAGCCTGGAGACCCCGCAGGCGCAGCAGGGCATCCAGCACTTCATCGACCTGGTGAAGAAGTACAACCACGGCGACCAGACCAAGGACGAGGCCGACCACGCCAACGTGATGGCGCACGGCAAGGCCGGCGTGATCTACGGCAACGGCTGGGAGGCCGGCTCGGTCGTCACCCCGCCGACCGGCAACGCCAAGCTCAAGGACGCGATCAAGACCGCGACCATGCCCGGCCCGAACGGCAAGGCGCTGCCCTCCTTCATCGGCGGCTCCGACCTCGCGGTGGTCAGCAAGTCCAAGGTGCAGGACCTGGCCAAGGAGTTCATCGCCGACTACACCGACGAGAAGAACGAGGCCGCGCTGGTCGCCAAGGCGACGCTGCCGAACAACACCACGCAGCTGGAGCCGATGAAGGCCAACCCGGCCACCGCCGCCGCGGCCAACGCGGTGCCGGACGCCTGGTTCACCCCGATCGCACCGGGCTGGGCGGCGATCGAGAAGCAGGGCATCCTCAAGACGATGCTGCTGGACATCCTCAAGGGCAAGTCCGTCGCGGACGCCACCAAGGCGGCCGACGACAAGATCAACTCGCTGATCAACAACGCCTCCTGACCAGGCGTTGGCCATCGGAGGTGGGCGGTCCGCTGCTGCGGGCCGCCCGCCCCGGTATCCCGGCATGACACCGAAGAAAGGTCAGCGCAGATGAGTGCCGCCGACACGCATGCCACCGAGCCGGTGACCGGAGGACGCCCGCTCGCCTCCCCGCCGGCCCCGTCCGGTTCCGCGGCCAGAGGCTGGGGCCGGGCCAGAAGGAACCGGCAGAGCAGAGCCCTGCCGTTCCTGCTCGTCGCGCCCGCGCTGGTCATCATGGCCGGCGTGCTCGGCTACCCGCTGGTCGACACGGTCATCCTGTCCTTCCAGGACGAGCGCCGCGGCAACCTGTGGATGCACACCTCGCCGCCGTGGGTCGGCTTCGACCAGTACCGGTCGGTGCTCGGCGACAGCCAGTTCTGGCACGTGGTGCTGCACACCGTGGTCTTCGTGGCCGGCTGCGTCGCCGCCACCATGCTGCTCGGCCTGCTGGTGGCGCTGCTGATGCAGCGGGTCTCCAGCTGGGTGCGGATCATGATGACCAGCGTGATGATCGTGGTCTGGGCGATGCCGCTGCTGGTGTCGACCTCGGTCTTCAAGTTCATGTTCGACTCCGACTACGGCCTGGTCGACCAGCTGCTCACCCGGCTGCCCGGCGTCGACATGACCGGGCACAACTGGTTCCTCAACCCCACCACCGGCCTGTTCATCATCGGCGTGCTGGTGGTCTGGGGGGCGATACCGTTCATCGCGATCAGCCTGTACTCCGCCCTCACCCAGGTCCCCAAGGAGCTGGAGGAGGCCGCCAGGATCGACGGCGCCCGGGGCCTGGGGATCTTCCGCTTCGTCACCTTCCCGGTGATCAAGCCGGTGTTCGTGATGACCACCACGCTCTCGGTGATCTGGGACTTCGGCGTCCTCGGCCAGATCCTGCTGATGCGCAACAACATCCCCGAGCAGGACTACCAGCTGCTGGGCCTGTACTCCTACGTGCAGGCGTTCACCGTCAACTCCTACAGCCGCAGCGCGGCGATCTCCATCATCACGGTGATCCTGCTCTCCGGCTTCTCCGTGTACTACCTGCGCCAGCTCCTGAAGATCGGAGAGGTCGAATGAGCACGGCAGCCGACTCCGCGGCCCCCGCCGCCGCCGAGGCCCCCAGGGTCTACCGCATCAAGAAGAAGAGCAGGGCCGGCTGGAACGTGCTGGGCCTGGGCGTCTTCGTGGTGATGGGCTTCCCGGTCTACTGGATGATCATCACCGCGCTGCGGCCCAGCCAGGAGATCCTCAGCTACCACCAGAAGCTCTACCCCAGCTCCATCACGCTGGACCAGTTCAAGCGCGCGATGGACATGCCCAACTTCTGGGACAACGTCAAGAGCAGCGTGATCATCTCGGTGTTCAGCGTGGTGATCGCGATCGGCGTCGGGCTGCTCGCGGCCTACGCCATCGGCCGGTTCCGGTTCTGGGGCCGCCGCGGGCTGATGATCACCCTGCTGCTGGTCCAGATGATCCCGGCCACCTCGATGCTGGTGCCGATCTACATCCAGCTCAACGACATGGGCGGGCTCAACCAGTACTGGGGCGTGATCGCCGTCTACGCCGCCTCCACACTGCCGTTCTCGGTGTGGATGCTGCGCGGCTTCATCATCAACATCCCGCGTGAGCTGGAGGAGTCGGCGATGGTCGACGGCTGCAGCCAGATGACCGCCTTCCGCCGCGTGGTGCTGCCGCTGCTGGCGCCCGGCCTGGTGGCCACCGCCATCTACGCGCTGATGACGGCCTGGAACGAGTACCTGTTCGCGTACGTCCTGCTGCAGGATAACGACAAGTACACGCTCAGCATCTGGCTGCTGAAGTTCACCGGCCAGCGCGGCACCGACTACGGCGCGCTGATGGCCGGCTCGATCCTGATCGCGCTGCCCGTGGTGTTCTTCTTCCTCCTGGTCCAGCGCAAGGTTGCCGCCGGCCTGACCGCCGGTGCGGTGAAGGGATGACCGTCATTTCCGTCGACACCACCGCGCGGAGCCTGACCCGCGACGCGCTCACCGTCCTGCAGCCCGGGTTCCGCGGCACCACCGCGCCGGACTGGGTGCTGCGCCGGCTGGAGGAGGGCCTGGGCGCGGTCGCCCTGTTCTCCCGCAACATCCAGACCCCCGAGCAGGTCGCCGCGCTCACCGCGCAACTGCGCGCGGTCCGCCCCGACCTGCTGGTCGCCGCCGACGAGGAGGGCGGCGACGTCACCCGTCTGGAAGTGCACGGCGGCTCGTCCTTCCCCGGCAACCTCGCGCTGGGCGCGGTCGACGACGTCAAGCTGACCCGGGCGGTGGCCGCCGAACTCGGCCGCCGGCTCGCCGAGTGCGGGGTGAACCTGGACTGGGCGCCGTCCGCCGACGTCAACTCCGACCCCGGCAACCCGGTGATCGGCGTGCGCTCCTTCGGCGCGGACCCGGAGCTGGTCGCCCGCAACACCGCGGCCTACGTCGAGGGCCTGCAGTCCGCGGGCGTGGCGGCCAGCGTCAAGCACTTCCCCGGGCACGGCGACACCGCGGTGGACTCGCACCACGCGATGCCGCGGATCGACGTGGACCTGGAGACGCTGCACGCGCGCGAACTGGTGCCGTTCCGGGCCGCGCTGGCGGCCGGCGCCAAGGTCGTGATGAGCGCGCACATCCTGGTGCCCGCGCTCGACCCGGAGCTGCCGGCCACGCTCAGCCCGGCGATCCTGGGCGGCCTGCTGCGCGCCCCGCAGTCGGCCGGCGGCCTCGGCTACGACGGCCTGGTCATCACCGACGGCATCGAGATGCAGGCGATCTCCGCCGCGTACGGGATCGCGCGCGGCACCGTGATGGCGCTCGCCGCGGGCTGCGACGCGATCTGCGTCGGCGGCGGGCTGTCCGACGAGCAGACCGTGCTGACGCTGCGGGACGCCATCGTCCAGGCGGTGCGCGACGGTTCGCTGCCCGCCGAGCGGCTGGCCGACGCGGCGGCCCGGGTGCGGCGGCTGGCGGCGTGGACCGCCGAGCAGCGCGACGCCGCGCAGGGCATCGCGCCCGGCTCCGACGTCGGCCTGGAGGCGGCCCGCAGGGCGCTGAAGGTGACCCGCGGCGACGCCTTCACCCCGGTCACCGAAGCGCCGTACGTCGCGTCCTTCACCCCGGAGGCGAACATCGCGGTCGGCGACGTCACGCCGTGGGGCGTGGCGGCCGAGCTGGACCGGCTGCTGCCGGGCACCGCGACCGGTGCCTACCGCACCGCCGATGCCTCTGCCGTGCTGGCCGCGGCCGGCGACCGGCGGATCGTCGCGGTGGTCCGCGACGCCCACCGGCACCCGTGGATGGCCGAGGCGCTTTCCGCGCTGGTCGCGGCCCGCCCGTCCACGATCGTGGTCGAGATGGGCGTGCCGCAGTCGCCGCCGATCGGCGCGCTGCATATCGCCACGCACGGCGCGGCGCGGGTGTGCGGCGAGGCGGCGGCGGAGGCGATCGCGGGCCGCGAGGCGTGACCGCACCGGCGGACGCGGGTCGTCGCGTGTGACCGCACCGGCGGACGCGGGCCTTCACGCCCGACGCGCCCGCGCCCCCTGCGGGGGCGCGGGCGCGCGCGAGGCGGGGGGGGGGGGGGGGGGGGGGGGGGGGGGGGGGGGGGGGGGGGGGGGGGGG
>JAJSZB010000270.1:0-9857 GCA_050613715.1 Streptomyces sp. IBSBF 3018 | reverse complement strand
GGTGGGGGGTGAGGGTGGTGGCCGGGGCGTTCGCCGCGGTCAGGAGGAGGGCGATGCCGACCGCGCCGGGGTCGGGGACGCCGGCCGCGCGGTCGCCGAGGTAGCTGGCCCGGCCGCGGCGTGCGGTGCCGCGGGCGGTCGCGCGGACGCCCTGCCATGCGGCCTCCGCGGCCTCCGCGAGAGCGCGGCCGGGATCGGCGGAGCAGGACGCGGACAGCGTCGCCACGGCCGGCGCCAGCGCGTCGACCAGCGTCTTGTCGCCCACCTCCGCCTCGCCGACCCGCTGGATCGCCGCGAGGCCGTTGCTCATGCCGAGCGCGAGTGCCGCCGTCGGGGCCTCCGCGCCCTTCGCCCGTACCGTGACGGCCAGCTCCTGGAAGAGCAGCCCGAACAGCGGTCCGCTGGTCCCGCCGACCTCGTCCAGGAAGGCGTCCGCCGCGGCGCGCAGCGGTTCCGCGGCTTCCGCGCCCGGCCCGCCCGCGGGCGTTGCCGCCGCCGACGAGGCCGACGCCACGGTGGAGGAGGACGCGGCGTCCGAGAGCGCGTCCGCGCCGCGATCGGCCGCGGACTGCGCGGACCCCGCCGCGGGCCGCGGCGCGTCCAGCCGCCGCAGCGTCGCCCGCAGCCCGGCCACCAAATTCGTACCGAAGTCGCCGTCCCCGACCTGCTGGTCGAGCGCGGTCAGCTCGGCCTCCGTCGCCATGGCGGAGTCGGCGAAACCCCGCACCCAGCGCCGGGTGAAGCCGGCGAAGGCGGCGGCGTCGGGTTCGGGTCGGCTGTTCGTCCGGTGCATGGGCACCTCCGATGGTCGGCGGCGCCGGGCCCCGGGGGAGGGGCGCCGAGCGCGGCGGTACGGAGAGGTCATGGCCTCGGCGAGGCGGGGTGGCGGCCGGTCTCCGCGCGGCCCCGGGCAGGCGGAGATCCACCCGGACCGTGCGGACCCACGCGTCAGGGCGGGCCGGCGCGTCCCGGCCACGCGGGCGCGGCGGCCGGCGCGTCGTACAGCCGCAGCGTCTCGTCGTCCGCGTCCAGCAGGGTGACGGAGAAGCCGCGCATGTCCAGCGCGGTGACGTAGTCGCCGACCAGCGTGCGCACTGGGGCCGCGCCGCGCTTGTCCAGCAGCCGCGCCACCTCGCGCAGCACCGCGTACAGCTCCAGACGGGTGACCCCGCCGAGCCCGTTGACCAGGACGATCGGGCGCGACCCGGCGTCCAGCCCGAGCGCGTCGCCCAGCGAGCCGACCATCTCCTCGGCCAGGTCCCGCAGCGAGCGGGTGCTGATCGTGCGGCGCGCGCGTTCGCCGTGGATGCCGACGCCGTACTCCAGCGTGCCGGGCTCCAGCGCGAACGCGGGCTGCCCGGTCACCGGCGAGGTGTGCGCGGCCGAGGCGACCGCCAGGCTCCGGCAGCGCGCGACGACCGCGGCCCCGAGGGCCTCCAGCTCCGCCAGGCCGCGCCCCTCGTCCGCGGCGGCGCCGAGGATCTTCTCGACCAGCACGGCCGCGCCGGTGCCGCGCCGGCCGGCCGCGGAGTCCTCGGACTGCGAGGCCAGGTCGTCGTCGATCAGCACCCGCCCGCAGCGCACGCCCTCGTGGGCCAGCCGCTCGGCGGCGATGCCGAAGTTGATCCGGTCGCCGGTGTAGTTCTTGACCAGCAGCAGCACGCCGTCCTCGCGGGCGACGGCACGCGCCGCGGCGAGCACCTGGCGGTTGTGCGGCGAGGCGAAGACCCGGCCGGGGCAGGCGGCGTCCAGCATGCCGGGGCCGACGTACCCCAGGTGCAGCGGCTCGTGCCCCGAGCCGCCGCCGGAGACCAGGCCCACCCGGCGCGCGGGCGCGGGCCGCAGGACCCGCAGGAAGCCGTCGCGCTCGTCCCAGCGCACGGCGTCCGCGTGGGCGAGCGCGAAACCGGCCAGGGCGTCGTCCACCAGCTCGTCGGGGGCGTTGGCGAAGTACAGGCTCACAGCGCGACCTCCTGTCCTCCTGCTCTGAACCTCATGCTGGGCGCTCCGCCGCGGCCCGGCAACATGACCCGGTCCCGGCGCCCCGTGCACGGGCCGGTTCCGCCTCTCCGGCGTGGGTCGCGCTTGACTTTCTAGTACGACTGTACAAAGAATCGAGAACGGGCCGCGGAACCGCGGACCAGCGGATGCGCGGCCGGCCGGGAGCGGCCCGCCGCGGACGAAGGGGAGTTCACCCATGCCACGAGTCGTCGTGTTCGACGAGACCGGCGGCCCCGAGGTGCTGCACGTCGTCGAGGAGCCGGCCGGCGAGCCGGGACCTGGCGAGGTGCGCGTCAGGATCGAGGCGTTCGCCGTCAACCGGCTGGACGAGCTGACCCGCGCAGGCGCCGGACCGCGGCCGGTGCCGCTGCCGCACGCGCGGCTGGGCTGCGAGGGGACGGGCGTCGTGGACGCGGTGGGCGCGGGCGTCGAGGGGTTCGCGGCCGGGGACGCGGTGCTGATCACCGCGGTGCCCGACATGGCCGCGGGCGGCACCTACGCCGACTACGTGGTGCTGCCGGCCGCCAGGATCGTGCCCCGGCCCGCCGGGCTGGACGCGGTGGGCGCGGCGGCGCTGTGGGTCGCGTACTCCACCGCGTACGGCGCGCTGGTCGAGAAGGCCGGGATGCGGCCGGGCGACCACGTCCTGATCACGGCCGCGTCCGGCACGGTCGGCCGCGCGGCCCTCCAGATCGCGAACCAGATCGGCGCGGTGCCGATCGCGGTGACGCGCAGCGCCGCGAAGACGAAGGAGCTGCTGGCGGCCGGGGCCGCGGCGGTGATCGCCTCCGACGAGGAGGACGTCGCCGAGGCGGCCCGCCGGCACACGGCCGGTGCGGGCGGCGCGGCCGGTGCGGGCAGCGCGGGTGGCCCAAGTGCCCCGACCGGCCCGGGCGTCGACATCATCCTCGACTCGGTGATGGGCCCCGGTCTCACGGACCTCGCCAAGGCCGCGAAGCCGATCACCGGGACCCTCGTCACCGTGGGCTGGCTCGACCCGCGGCCCGCGCCGTATCCCATGAGCGCGCTCACCATGCACCGCTACATGAGCTTCGAGCACGTCCTCGACCCCGCGGCGGTCCGCCGCATCGCGGCGTTCCTGACCGCGGGCCTGCGCACCGGCGCGCTGCACCCCGCGGTGGACCGGGTGTTCGGCCTCGACGACATCGTGGAGGCCCACCGCTACCTCGCACGCGGCCAGGAGAACCCCGGCAAGATCGTCGTGACGACGGCCTAGGGTCGCGGGCGGCCGCCGGTGCCGGTGCCTGTGTCGGTGCCGGGACCGGGACCGGGACCGCGGTCGGGTACGCGTACGGGTCCCGACGGTGTCACCGGAGGTCAGAGCTGGACGAAGCGAGCGCCGCCGTCGACTTCGAGGACCGTGCCGGTGGTCGAGGTGTTGGTCGCCAGCAGGGCCACCGCCTCGGCTATCTCCTCCGGCGTGGACACGTGGCGCACCGGCAGGCCGGCCGCGGCCGCGGTGAAGTAGGCGGTGCGCGTCTCCTCGGGGACGCCGTCCCACCAGGGCGTGTCGACCAGGCCGGGGGAGACCGCGTTCACCCGGCGCGGGGCGAGCTCCACGGCCAGCGGTCGGACGAGCGACTCGACGGCCGCGTTGAGCGCGCCGATCCCCGCGGTGCCGGGCATCGCCGCGTGCGCGCTGATCGCGCCGACGAGGGTGATCGACGCCTGCTCCGCCAGGTGCGGCAGGGCCGCCTGCAGCACGGTCAGCGTCGGCCAGAACTTCGCCTCGAAGGCGCGGCGCAGCGACGCGAGGTCCAGCTCGGCGAGCGCCCCGACGCCCTCGGAGCCGGAGAGCGTGATCACCAGTGCGTCCAGCGGCGCCAGCTCCGCCGCGAGCGCGGCGACCGCCGGCGCGTCGTTGCCGTCCACGCGGTGCGCGACCAGCTCGGGGGCCGCGTCGGCGACCGCGGCGATCCTTCCGGGGTCCCGGCCGGCGACGTGCGCGGCGTGGCCGAGGGCCGAGAGCCGTCGCGCGGTGGCCAGGCCGATGCCCGACGTGCCGCCGACGACGAGTGCGGTCCGGGTCGTCTCCATGACGATACTCCTATGAATCGGAACGGTTCGGTTCGTTATTCGTTCACTGCCGAGCCTAAGCCGGTCCGGCCCGTTCCGGCAAATCGCAACGGTCCGTCTCGGAATCGGTATCATGCGGTGCATGGACGCGGGTGCGAAGGCGGGAGAAGGCGCTGGGGCGGGCGGTGCGCCGGTGGACGCGGGTGCGCACGGCGGCGCCGGCGCGGAGGCGAGCGCGAGCGCGGGGATGGGCGCGAGCGCGGGGGCGGGCGCGAGCGCGGGGGCCGCAACCGCCGCGGCCGCGCGTGCGGACGCCGACTCCGACGCGGGCGGCGGTGTGAGCGGCGGCGCGACCGGCGGTGCGCCGGAGCGGCGCAGGCCCGGGCGGCGGCGCAGCGAGGGCAGCCGCGACGCGATCCTGCTGGCCGCCGCCGAACTCGTCGTCGAGCACGGCTACGCCGCCGTCTCGATCGAGAAGATCGCCCAGCGCGCCGGCGTCGGCAAGCAGACGATCTACCGCTGGTGGCCGTCCAAGGGCGACGTCATCATGGAGGCCCTGGCTCGCAAGGCCGACGTGCACATCCCGCTGCCCGACGAGGGCAGCTGGGCCGCGGACCTGCGGCGTACGCTCGACGACAGCTTCACGCTGGCCCGCGCGCCGCAGGTCGCGGAGCTGCTGCGCGCGCTGATGGTCGAGGCGCAGCTCGACCCCGCCTTCGCGGAGCGCTTCCGCGCGGAGTTCCTGGAGCGGCGCAGGGCCGCCGTCGCCGTGCTCGTGGAGCGCGCCGAGCGCCGCGGCGACCTCCCGGCCACGCTCACCGCGGGCTTCGCGGCCGACGTCCTCTTCGGCGTCCTGTGGTACCGGCTGCTGGCCGTCCCGCAGCCCCTCGACGCGGACCTCGCCGACCGGTTGGCGGCCCTGCTGACCGCGACCCCGTAGCCGCCCGCGTCCGCCCCCGGCGCGGCTCACGCCCCCGGCGCGGCTCCACGCTCCCGCCGCGGCCTCACGCCTCGGCGCGACGCCTGCGACAGCCTCCCGCGGGGACCCTCTGCGTCACCTGACGAAGCGGTCCACCAGCAGGTCCAGGCGCCGCGCGGTCTGCGCGGGCGGCACGCGGCCCGCGCGGGCCAGCGTCACCAGCCCGTGCAGCGCCGCCCAGAACGTCTCGACGAACAACCCCGCGTCGTCGGCGCCGGCGTGCGGCGCGAGCGTGTCCGTCAGCGCCTGGAACCCGGCGCGCAGCGGCGCGGGCGTCTCCTCGTGGGCGAAGAGCAGGCCGCTGTCGAGGCTGAACATCGCCTCGTACACCGCGGGGTTGCGCGCCGCGAAGTCGACGTAGGCGGCGGCCAGCGCGGCCACCGCCGCCCGGTCGGACGGCCCCTGCGGCACGGCGGCGCGCAGCGCCCGCGCCAGCTCGGCGAACCCCTCCAGCGCTACCGCGTCGACGATCTCGCGCTTGCCCCTGAAGTGGCTGTACAGCACCGGCTGGCTGTACTCGATCTGTTCGGCCAGCCGCCGTGTGGTGACGGCGTCCCAGCCCTGCGTCTCGGCGAGTTCGCGTGCCGTGGAGACGATCAGCTGGTGGCGGCTGGCCCGCTCGCGTTCCTTGCGATCACGTACCGACATGATCCGATCCTAGCATCGCTAGACATTCCAGCGCCGCTATGGTTAGCATCGCACCAGAATCTAGCGCCGCTAGATCCCTGAGGAGCGAGGCACTGGGAGGCAGTCATGCGGGACACGCTGTCCGTCGTCACCGTGGTGGTCGTCGGAGTGATGGTGGGGGTGGAGTTCGCGGTGGCGGTGTTCGTCAACCCGATCCTCGACCGGCTGCCGAACGACGGGGGGCTCGGCGCCCGCAGCGACGGCGCGCGGGTGCTGGGCCGGGCCATGCCGTTCTGGTACGTCGGCTCGGTCGTGCTGGGCGCGGTGTGGGCCGCGGTGGCATGGGGCGACGCGGGCGCGGGGGCCGTCACGGCGGGCGCGGCGCTGCTCGTGGTGAGCGTGGTGATGTCGGTCCTGCTGCTGGTGCCGATCAACTCGCGGGTGGCGACGTGGTCGCGCGAGGGTGCGCCCGCGGACTGGAAGCAGCAGGTCGGCCGGTGGGACCGCTTCCACTACGTCCGCGTCGCCGTCATCGTGCTGGCCTTCGCGCTCTTCGCGGTCGCCCTGGCCCGCGCATGACTCCGCCCTCGACGCCGCGGACACGGCCCGGCCGGCGCGCCCCTCGCGGCGTGACCCCTCGCCGGGCGCCCCTCCCGTCAGCGGCCGCCGGTGCGCGCGGACACCGCCGCCGGTTCGGCCAGGCGATCGCCGGACAGGTGGGTGCCGGCCTGCTTGACGTGGCGCAGGACGGGGGAGACCTCCATGCCCTCCAGGCCGGGCAGCGAGCCGATCCGGTCGGTGGTGAACTCGAACAGCTCGTCCAGGTCCCGGCAGTGGACGACCGCGTGCAGATTGCTCGGGCCGGAGACGGCCGCGACGAAGGCGGTCTCCGGCGCCTGCGCGAGGGTGCGGCCCACGCTCTTGACCGCCGAGGGGTGCACGCGCAGCCAGAGGTTGGCGCGGGTGCGGTAGCCCAGGGCCGCCGCGGCGATCTCGACGTCGACCGTCACCACGCGGCGCTCCAGCAGGGTGTCCAGCCGCCGGGCGACGCGCCCCGGGGTGAGCCCCGCCGCCGCGGCCAGGTCCACCAGACTCGCGCGGCCGTCCGCGGCGAGGGCCCGTAGCAGCCGCTCGTCCTGCGGCGTGAGGGTCGTCGGGTCGCGCGCGACGACCGGCGCCTCGGTGAACGGCGGCCCGTCGCTGCCGAGCGCCGCCTCCTGCGCCTCGGTGAGCGTGCCGTGCAGCGCCGCCCAGTAGTGGCCGCGACCGCCCAGGAACTGCCGCAGCATCGCGGACGCCTCGATGTCGATGACCGCGCCGGTCCGCGGCAGCCGCTGCTCCAGCAGGTCCTCGCGCTGCTCCCGGGTGCGCGACTGCGTCGCGCAGGTGATCTCGCAGCCCGCCGCCGACACCGCGACCCAGTTGACGTCCTCGCGCCGGGCCAGCGCGTCGGCGATCGGCCCGACGCTGCCCGGCCGGCAGCGCAGCCGGACCAGCCAGCGGCTCTGGCCCAGCGCCCCCGGGTTGACCACGCCGGCCACCCGCACCACGCCGTCCGCGCGCAGCCGCCGGTACCGCCGGTTGACCGTGCCCTCGGTGAGGCCCAGCACGGCCGCGACCGCCGCGAAGGAGGCGCGCGGCGCGACCTGAAGCGCACGGATGATTCGTACGTCGTCGGGGTCGATCGTCGCGGATTCGAATATAGCGGGCCCGTTCATGGTGGTGATCCTACGTTTCACGGGTCGCGACTCGCCCGCGGGAGCGTGCCGGCGGAAGACTTGCGGCAGGGCAGCAGCCCGGACCACCGCAGCAGAACGGAGGGTCGCGCCATGCCGTCGACCGACACACCGCAGGACCGACCGACCGCGCTCCTCGTCGGGGCCTCGCGCGGCCTCGGACACGCGCTTGCCGCCAAGCTCCACGACCGGGGGTGGGACGTCGTCGGCACCGTCCGCGACACCGCCGCCCGTACGCCGCTGCACGACCTCGCGGAGCGCTCCGGCGGCCACGTCGCCGTCGAGCGCCTCGACATCAACGAGCCCGGCCACCTGCCGCCGCTGCGCGAACGCCTCGCCGGGCGCCTCGCGGGCCGCCGGCTCGACCTGCTCTTCGTCAACGCCGGTGTCACCAACAACGAGCGGACGCCCATCGGCGCGGTCCCGGTGGCCGACTTCGTCGACGTGATGGTCACCAACGCGCTCAGCCCGATGCGGGTCGTCGAGGCGCTGGAGGACCTCGTCGCGCCGGACGGCGTCATCGGCGCGATGTCCTCGGGGCAGGGCAGCGTCGCGAACAATACCGCGGGCGGCCGCGAGGTCTACCGGGGCAGCAAGGCCGCCCTGAACACGTTCATGCGCAGCTTCGCCGCCCGCCAGGCGCACACCGCGCGCGGCCTGCTCCTGCTGGCGCCCGGCTGGATCCGTACCGACCTGGGCGGCTCCGAAGCCCCTTACACGATCGAGGAGTCGGCGCCGCTGCTGGCCGACGTCATCCTCTCCCGGCGCGGCGCGCCCGGGCTGGCGTACCTGGACCGCTGGGGCAAGACGGTGCCCTGGTAGCGGTGTTCAGGTAGCGGTGTGCCGGTCGCGGCGCGCAGGTCGCGGCGCGCAGGCCGGGTCCGTCGGCGGCTCACCCGACGGTCGACCGCCTGACCGGCCGCCGGCCGCACGGCAAGGCGGTGCTCGACGTCACGGCGTGAGGCGTGGGGCACGGGCGACGGTGCGGCGCGGGGCCCGGCGGGGCGGGACGCGGCGGGGTCACTCGCGGGTGAGGGCGTCGTCCAAGTACGCCCGGACCGGGGGGTGCAGACCGTACGGGACGTAGCGCGGGATCTCACCGAGCGCGCACCAGGCCAGCTCCGCGAGCTCTTCCGGATCGGCGAGGTACGCGGCGGGCGGCGCGCTTGTCGCGTCCGGCGCATCGGCCACGGCTGCGGGGTCGGCCGGGGCCGCCGGGTGTGTGGCGTCCGCGACGACCGCGCAGGCGACGTACGCGATCAGCCGCCCGGTCGCCGGATGCACGCGTTCCCCGAGCGGCCGCAGCGCCCTGACCCGCAGCCCGGTCTCCTCCCACGCCTCCCGTACGGCCGCGGCCCCGGCCGACTCGCCCTCCTCGACCGCTCCCGCCGGGAACTGCCACGACAGGGCCCCCTCGGCAACCCGCCGCCGCACCAACAACACCCGCCCGCGGTGCACGACGACCGCGGCCGCAATCTGCACCACCGGGTCCGTCTCCTGCCCGGCGTGTCCGTCTCTCGTCGTCATAGAGGTAGAGCTACCAGTCCCGCCGGATGTCCCGGCAGCGGCGGAACGGGGTCGCGGGGAGGCGTGGTACCGCGGCGGGGGGTGTGTCCCTACCGTGGACCCAGTGTCGTGACGGTGTCACGGTGCGCCGGGTCGAGCGGCGGGGGAGGGCGCGGTGGACGCGGAGTTGGCGGCTCTGGCCTCGTCGGGGGCGACGACGCTCGTGGGGGCGATGGTCTCGGACGCCTGGGCGCAGGTACGGGACCGGGTCGCCGGTTACTTCGCGCGCCGGGACGACGGCGGGCCGGGCGCCGCGGCGGACACCGTGGCCGGCGAACTCGACGTGGCACGCGCGGAGTTGACGTCCGCCGCACGGCAGGCCGACGCGGAGGCCGCCGCCGACATCGAGGCGGAGTGGCGCGCCCGCCTCCGCCGCCTGCTCAGGTCCGACCCCGAGGCGGCAGACCGACTGCGCGCCCTCCTGGCCGAGTTGGAGCCACTCGCCGCACCCCCGGCCCCGCCGGCCGTCCACAACGAGGTGCACAACTCCATCACCGGCGGAACCCAGCACGGCCCGGTCATCCAGACCCACACCATCACCGCCCCCCTCACCTTCCCGACCGCCGCGCCCGGCACCCCCGAAGAGGGGCCCGCGTGAACCGCCACTCGGCCAGGTAGAGGGGGAGCTGATCTCGGGGGCCGCCGAGGAAATGTTCTTCGCCGGCTATGCGAATTACTTTCTCTGGCTGGAACAGCCGAATTTCGCCGCGACGCTCGCCGGGAAGATGAAGGCCGGGCCCCCGGCCCACGGGAAGCCTGAATTACGCGAAGCAGCTGACGGCGCTCGCGGCGAACACCTCTGCAAACCCGCGGCGCGCTCTCGGCGAACGCCGCGGCGGCGCCCCGCAGGCGCCCCGACCCCGCGGGGCCGGGGCGCCCTCGCGGGGGGGGGGCCCCGGGGCCGCCGGCCG
>JAJSZB010000026.1:13655-33279 GCA_050613715.1 Streptomyces sp. IBSBF 3018 | reverse complement strand
CGGCTGCCCCGGCGGGCCCCCGCCGGGGCAGCCGGGCGCGCCGCGCCCGGCGCACCCCCGCCCGACGCCGCTGGCCGACCTCGCCGTGCGGCTCGGCGTGGCGGCGCCAGGCCCCGGCGGCGACACGCAGGTCACCGGCATCACCCACGACTCGCGCGCGGTGCGCCCCGGCGACCTGTACGCGGCGCTGCCCGGCGCCCGCTTCCACGGCGCGGACTTCGCCGCGGACGCGGCGGCGGCCGGCGCGGTCGCGCTGCTGACCGACGCGGACGGCGCCCGGCGGGCGGCCGGCGCGGGGCTGCCCGCGCTCACCGTCGACGACCCCCGGGCGGTGATGGGGGGCCTGGCCGCGGCGGTCTACGGCGAGCCCGGCGAGGGCCTGCTGCGCATCGGCATCACCGGCACCTCGGGCAAGACCACCACCTCGTACCTCGTCGAAGGGGGCCTGCGGGCGGCCCGCAACGGCGCCACCGGCCTGATCGGCACGGTCGAGACGCGGATCGGCGACGAGCGGATCAAGAGCGAGCGCACCACCCCCGAGGCCACCGACCTCCAGGCGCTGTTCGCGGTGATGCGCGAGCGCGGCGTGGAGTCGGTCGTGATGGAGGTCTCCAGCCACGCGCTGGTGCTCGGCCGGGTCGACGGCGCGGTCTTCGACGTGGCGGTCTTCACCAACCTCAGCCCCGAGCACATGGAGTTCCACTCGGGCATGGAGGACTACTTCCAGGCCAAGGCGCAGCTGTTCACCCCGCGCCGCAGCCGGCTGGGGGTGGTGAACCTGGACGACGCGTACGGCCGCCGGCTGGTCGCCGAGGCCGGGGTGCCGCTGGTGACGTTCTCCGCCGAGGGCCGGCTGGACGCCGACTGGCGGGCCGAGGACGTCGAGGCCGGGCTGCTGGACAGCCGCTTCACCGCGCTCGGCCCCAAGGGCGAGCGGGTGCGGGCGGTGGCGCCGCTGCCGGGGCCGTTCAACGTCGCCAACACCCTCGCCGCGATCGCCGCGCTGGCCGCGGCCGGCCTGGACCCGCAGGCGGCCGCGGACGGCATCGCCGAGGTCCCGGGGGTGCCGGGCCGGCTGGAGCGGGTGGACGCGGGCCAGCCGTATCTGGCCGTGGTGGACTACGCGCACAAGACCGACGCGGTCGAGTCGGTGCTGCGCGCGCTGCGCACCACCACCCGCGGCCGGCTGCACGCCGTGCTGGGCTGCGGCGGCGACCGGGACCGCACCAAGCGCGGGCCGATGGGCGCCGCGCTGGCCCGGCTCGCCGACACCGCCGTCCTCACCTCCGACAACCCGCGCTCGGAGGACCCGCTGGCGATCCTCGCGGCGATGCTCCAGGGCGCGGTGGAGGTGCCGCCCGCCGAGCGCGGGCACGTCGTCGTCGAACCCGACCGGGCCGCCGCCGTCGCCGCCGCCGTCGCCCGCGCGCGGCCCGGCGACGTCGTGCTGGTCGCCGGGAAGGGCCATGAGCAGGGCCAGGACATCGCCGGAGTGGTACGCCCCTTCGACGACCGCGAGGTGCTGCGCGCCGCAATCGAGAAGGACCAGAACCAGCCGTGATCCCCCTCACCCTCGCCGAGGTCGCAACTGCGGTCGGCGGGAGCATGCACGACATACCGGACAGTGGTGTGCGGGTCTCCGGGCCCGTGGTCAGGGACTCCCGCGAGGTCGTCCCCGGCGCGCTCTTCGTGGCCTTCGCCGGCGAGCGGGTGGACGGCCACGCGTTCGCCGCGCAGGCCGTCGCCGACGG
This sequence comes from Streptomyces sp. IBSBF 3018, assembly GCA_050613715.1. Taxonomy (GTDB): domain Bacteria; phylum Actinomycetota; class Actinomycetes; order Streptomycetales; family Streptomycetaceae; genus Actinacidiphila. The sequence goes on along the minus strand of JAJSZB010000026.1, from coordinate 31,528 downwards.
CGCGGTCGCGGTGCTCGCCGCCCGCCCGGTCGGCGCCCCCGCGATCGTGGTGGACGACGTGCAGGCCGCGCTCGGCGCGCTGGCCCGGCACGTGCTGGAGCGGCTGGACGCCACCGTGGTGGCGCTGACCGGCTCGGCCGGCAAGACCAGCACCAAGGACCTGATCGCCCAGCTGCTGCAGAGACGGGCGCCCACCGTGTGGACGCCCGGCTCGCTGAACAACGAGATCGGGCTGCCGCTGACCGTGCTCAGCGCGGACGCCTCGACCCGGCACCTGGTGCTGGAGATGGGCGCCCGCGGCATCGGCCACATCCGCTACCTGACCGGCCTGACCCCGCCGCGCATCGGCCTGGTGCTCAACGTGGGCAGCGCGCACATCGGCGAGTTCGGCGGCCGCGAGCAGATCGCCCAGGCCAAGGGCGAGATGGTGGAGGCGCTGCCGGCCGAGGCCGAGGGCGGCGTCGCGATCCTCAACGCCGACGACCCGCTGGTCCGGGCGATGGCCTCGCGCACCAAGGCCAGGGTGGTGCTGTTCGGGGAGGGCGAGGACGCGGCGATCCGGGCCGAGGAGGTCCGGCTCAACGACCGCGGTCAGGCCGTGTTCCGGCTGCGAACACCCTCCGGGTGCGCCGACGTGACCTTGCGCCTGTACGGTGAGCACCACGTGTCGAACGCGCTCGCCGCGGCCGCCGTCGCCAGTGAACTCGGCATGCCCGCTTCGGAGATCGCCACCGCGCTCTGCGAGGCGGACTCGCTCTCGCACTGGCGGATGGAGGTCACCGAGCTGCCCGACGGCGTCACGGTCATCAACGACGCCTACAACGCGAACCCCGAGTCCATGAGGGCGGCCCTGCGCGCACTTGCCGCGATGGGCAGGTCCGCACAGGCCAGGGGAGGCCGGACGTGGGCGGTGCTGGGCACGATGGCCGAACTCGGCGAGCGGTCGCTCGCCGAGCACGACGCGGTGGGACGGCTGGTCGTCCGACTCAACGTCAGCAAGCTCGTGGCCGTGGGCGGTACCGAAGCCGCCTGGCTGCAAATGGGCGCCTATAACGAGGGTTCGTGGGGTGAGGAGTCGGTGCACGTGTCCGACGCGGAAGCGGCGGTCGAGCTGTTGCGCAGTCAAGTGCGGCCCGGTGACGTCGTACTGGTGAAGGCATCGAGGTCGGTGGGGCTCGAAGCCGTCGCCATGGCGCTGACCGAGGGCGCCGCGGGCGCCGGGGGCAGCGAGGTCGCCGCCCGATGAAGCAGATCCTCGTCTCCGGTGTGCTCGGCCTGTTCCTCTCGCTGATCGGCACGCCGCTGCTGATCCGCCTGCTGGCCCGCAAGGGCTACGGTCAGATGATCCGGGACGACGGCCCCAAGGCCCACCACAGCAAGCGCGGCACGCCCACCATGGGCGGCATCGCCTTCATCCTGGCGACGCTGATCGCGTACGCGGCGACCAAGCTGATCACCGGCGACAAGCCGTCCGCGTCCGGCGTGCTGGTGCTCTTCCTGACCACCGGCCTCGGCCTGGTCGGCTTCCTCGACGACTACATCAAGATCGTCAAGCAGCGCAGCCTGGGCCTGCGGGCCAAGGCCAAGATGGGCGGCCAGCTCACCGTCGGCATCGCCTTCGCGGTGCTGGCGCTGAACTTCAAGGACTCCCGCGGCCAGACCCCCGCGTCCACCAAGCTCTCCTTCACCAGTGACTTCGGCTGGTCCATCGGCCCGGTGATCTTCGTGATCTGGGCGCTGTTCATGATCCTGGCGATGTCCAACGGCGTGAACCTCACCGACGGCCTGGACGGCCTGGCCACCGGCGCCTCGGTGATGGTCTTCGCCGCGTACACCGTCATCGGCGTGTGGCAGTACGGCCAGTGGTGCGGCACCCCGGTCAGCGCCAACAACGCCTGCTACGAGGTGCGCAACCCACTGGACCTGGCGGTGGTCGCGGCGGCCCTGATGGGCGCGTGCTTCGGCTTCCTGTGGTGGAACACCTCGCCGGCCAAGATCTTCATGGGCGACACCGGCTCGCTGGCCCTGGGCGGCGCGCTGGCCGGCCTGGCGATCTGCTCGCGCACCGAGATGCTGCTCGCCATCCTCGGCGGCCTGTTCGTGCTGATCACCCTGTCGGTGATCATCCAGGTCGGCTCCTTCCGGCTCACCGGCAAGCGCGTCTTCCGGATGGCACCACTGCAGCACCACTTCGAACTCAAGGGGTGGAGCGAGGTCCTGGTCGTGGTCAGGTTCTGGATCATCCAGGGCATGTGCATGGCCGTCGGCCTCGGCATCTTCTACGCCGCGTGGGTGGCGGCGTCGTGACCGGGCCGCTGCGCGACGCCGCCGGCGCCCAGGAGTCCGGCGGTGTCGAGGAGCCTGGCAGTGTCGAGGAACCTGGCAGCGCAGAGGACGCCGGCAGCGCCGAGGAGACCGCGGCGCGGCTGAAGGACGCCGCGGTCACCGTCGCCGGACTCGGCGTCTCGGGCGTGCCCGCCGCCAAGGCGCTGCACGGCCTGGGCGCCCGCGTCACCGTCGTCAACGCCGGCGCGGGCGAACGGCAGCAGGCCGAGGCCGCGGAGCTGGAGGCGCTCGGCATCACCGTCCGCCTCGGCGACGGGGACTCGCTGCCGGCCGGCACCGAACTGGTCGTCACCACGCCCGGCTGGAAGCCCGCCAGCCCGCTGTTCGCGGCCGCCGCCGCGGCCGGCGTGCCGGTGTGGGGCGACGTCGAGCTGGCCTGGCGGCTGCGCGGCCCCGGCGCCGCGCCCTGGCTGGTGGTCACCGGCACCAACGGCAAGACCACCACCACCCGGATGCTCGCCGCCATCCTCACCGCGGCCGGCCTGCGCACCGCCGCGGTCGGCAACATCGGCGTCTCGCTCTTCGACGTGGTGCTCCCCGGCCCCGGCCGGCCGGAGTACGACGTGCTCGCCGTGGAGCTGTCCAGCTACCAGCTGCACTGGGCGCCCGGCATCCGCCCGCACTCGGCGGCCGTGCTCAACCTCGCGCCCGACCACCTGGACTGGCACGGCTCGATGGCCGCCTACGCCGCGGACAAGGGCCGCGCGTACCACGGCAACCAGGTCGCCTGCGTCTACAACACCGCCGACCCCGAGACCGAACGGCTGGTCCGGGAGGCCGACGTCGAGGAGGGCTGCCGCGCGATCGGCTTCACCCTCGGCGCCCCCCGGATGTCCGAACTGGGCGTCGTGGACGGCCTGCTGGTCGACCGGGCGTTCGTCGCCGACCGGGCCGGCACCGCGCAGGAGCTGGCGGCCGTCGAGGACGTCCGCCCGCCGGCCCCGCACAACATCGCCAACGCGCTGGCCGCGGCCGCCCTCGCCCGCGCCTACGGCGTCGAGGCCGCCGCGGTCCGCGAGGGGCTGCGCGCCTTCCGGCCCGACGCCCACCGGATCGCCGAGGTCGCCGTGGTGGACGGGGTGCGCTGGGTGGACGACTCCAAGGCCACCAACACCCACGCCGCGGCGGCCTCGCTGGCCGCGTACGAACCCGTGGTGTGGCTGGCCGGCGGGCTCGCCAAGGGCGCCGAGTTCGACGAACTGGCCGCCGCCGCCGGCCCCCGGCTGCGCGCCGCGGTGCTCTTCGGCGCCGACCGGGCGCTGATCCGCGAAGCGCTCGCGCGACACGCCCCGCAGGTCCCGGTGGTCGAGCTGGAACGGACCGACACTGGGGCGATGGCCGCGGCCGTCGAAGCGGCCCGCGGCCTTGCCCGACCCGGCGACACCGTGCTGCTCGCCCCGGCCTGCGCGTCCATGGACATGTTCGCCAACTACAACGCGCGCGGCGACGCCTTCGCGGACGCCGTGCACGCCCTGACGGACGGACCGGACGGACCGGCCGGGCCGCACCGACAGTCCGGGCCGTCCGGACCGGACGACCAGCGGTAGCGCGCTCCCGGGCGGGCGCCGCGGCAGCGCACGAAGGAGGGGCCGGATGAGCCTGTACCCCGCACGCCCGCGCGGCGCCGCGCCCAGCGCGCTGCGCGGCGCCGCACGGCTGCCCGGCCGCATCCGCGAAGCCTGGGACCGGCCGCTCACCGCGTACTACGTCATCGTCGGCGGCACCGCGCTGATCACCGTGCTCGGCCTGGTGATGGTGTACTCCGCCTCGCAGATCCAGGCGCTGCGCTACGGACTGGCCTCCACGTACTACTTCCGCAAGCAGCTGCTCGCGGTGGTGCTCGGCGGGCTGCTGCTGTGGTTCGCCGCCCGGGCGCCGGTCCGGCTGCACCGGGCGCTGGCCTACCCGCTGCTGCTCGGCGCGGTGTTCCTGATGTGCCTGGTGCAGGTGCCCGGGATAGGGCAGACGGTCAACGGCAACACCAACTGGATCTCGGTCGGCGGCCCCTTCCAGCTGCAGCCCAGCGAGTTCGGCAAGCTCGCCCTGGTGATGTGGGGCGCCGACCTGCTCGCCCGCAAGAACGACAAGCACCTGCTGACCCAGTGGAAGCACCTGCTGGTGCCGCTGGTCCCGGTCGCGGTGATGCTGCTCGGGCTGATCATGCTCGGCGGCGACATGGGCACCACGATGATCCTCACCGCGATCCTGTTCGGCATGCTGTGGCTGGCCGGCGCGCCCACCCGGCTGTTCGCCGGCGTGCTGACCGCGGCCGGCTCGCTGGCCGTGCTGTTCGTCGCCACCAGCCCCAACCGGATGGGCCGGCTGCACTGCATCGCCGCCACCTCGCCGGGCGCCGGCGACCAGTGCTGGCAGGCGGTGCACGGCATCTACGCCCTGGCCTCCGGCGGCTGGTTCGGCTCCGGCCTCGGCGCGAGCGTGGAGAAATGGGGTGAACTCCCCGAGCCGCACACCGACTTCATCTTCGCCGTGACCGGGGAGGAACTGGGCCTTGCGGGCACGCTGTCGGTACTGGCCCTCTTCGCGGCACTAGGCTACGCGGGTATCCGCGTGGCCGGTCGTACGGAGGACCCCTTCGTCAGGTTCGCAGCGGGTGGCGTGACCACCTGGATCACGGTGCAGGCCGTGATCAACATCGGTGCGGTGCTCGGCCTGCTGCCGATCGCCGGCGTCCCGCTCCCGCTGTTCTCCTACGGGGGATCTGCCATCCTGCCGACCATGTTCGCGATCGGGCTGCTGATCTCCTTCGCCAGGAACGAGCCGGCGGCACGAGCGGCGCTGGCCGTGCGGGGCCGGAACAACTCCCTGACCGGGGCGATGAGAAGGATGATGCGACGGTCCGCCGGGCGGCGGCCGTCGGGAGAGCGGTGAATTTCGGTGCATGTCGTACTCGCCGGTGGGGGGACCGCCGGCCACATCGAGCCGGCGCTCGCGCTCGCCGATGCCCTGCGCAGGCAGGACCCGACCGTGGGCATCACCGCGCTCGGCACCGAGAAGGGCCTGGAGACCAGGCTGGTGCCCGAACGCGGCTACGAACTGGCCCTGATCCCGGCCGTTCCGCTGCCGCGCCGGCCCACCGCAGAACTGATCACCGTGCCCGGCCGGCTGCGCGGCACCATCAAGGCCGCCGAGCAGGTCATCGAGCGCACCAAGGCGGACTGCGTGGTCGGCTTCGGCGGCTACGTCGCGCTGCCCGGCTACCTCGCGGCCAAGCGGCTCGGGGTGCCGATCGTCATCCACGAGGCCAACGCCCGGCCGGGCCTGGCCAACAAGATCGGCTCCCGCTACGCGCACGCCGTCGCCGTCTCCACCCCCGACAGCAAGCTGCGCGACGCCCGCTACATCGGCATCCCGCTGCGCCGCACCATCGCCACCCTGGACCGCGCCGCGGCCCGGCCCGAGGCGCGGCACGCCTTCGGCCTGGACCAGAACCTGCCCACGCTGCTGGTCTCCGGCGGCTCCCAGGGCGCCCGCCGGCTCAACGAGGTGACGGCCGCGGTCGCGCCGCGCCTGCAGCAGTCCGGCGTCCAGATCCTGCACGCGGTCGGCCCCAAGAACGAACTGCCGCAGTCCGACAACATGCCCGGCATGCCGCCGTACCGGCCGGTGCCGTACATCGACCGGATGGACCTGGCCTACGCCGCCGCCGACATGATGCTGTGCCGGGCCGGCGCGATGACGGTCGCGGAACTGTCCGCGGTGGGCCTGCCGGCCGCGTACGTGCCGCTGCCCATCGGCAACGGCGAACAGCGGCTCAACGCCCAGCCGGTGGTCAAGGCCGGCGGCGGGCTCCTGGTCGACGACGCGGAGCTGACCGCGGAGTGGCTGCTCGGCAACGTCCTGCCGGTGCTCACCGACCCGCACCGGCTCTACGACATGTCCCGCGCCGCCGCCGAGTTCGGCCGCCGTGACGCCGACGAGCTCCTGGTCCGCATGGTCTACGAAGCAGTGTCCGCCCGCCGCTGAGCCCGGGCCCCGGGAAGGCGCGCGGCGCCTCCCCGGGGGCGCGGCGGGCCACGACGTCCCCGCACCCGGGGCGTGTCCCGCGGCGCCACGGCGCCGAGCTGGCACGATGAACGCGCGAAGCAAGAAGTCGACGTGGGAGGCCGGGGTGACCGGAACGGAAGCGGGAGCGCTCGGCACGGGCCGCCCGCCCACCCGCGAGGTCCCCGCGGCCGGCCCGCGGCCGGGAGGAAACGGGCGCCGCCCCCGGTTCACCATGCCGGGACGGCGGACCGTCCTGATCACCCTGGTCGCCCTCACGCTGGTCGCGGCGGCGAGCACCTGGGCCCTCTACGGCTCCTCGTGGTTCCGCGCCACCCGCGTGACGGTCACCGGCACCGGTGAGTTGACGTCGCAGCAGATCGAGCGCGCCGCCCGGGTACCCCTGGGCGGCCCGCTGGTCTCGGTCGACACCGGGGCCGTCCGCAAGCGGCTGCTGGCCGCGCTGCCCCGGCTGCGCGAGGTCTCGGTGAGCCGCTCCTGGCCGCACACCGTGGTCGTGAAGGTCACCGAGCGGACCCCGTCCGCGGTGCTGCGCACCGGCTCCCGGTACACCGAAGTCGACCGCGGGGGCGTCCGGTTCGCCACCGTGGACCACGCCCCGGCCGGCGTCCCGGTGGTGCAGCTCACCCCCGACCGGGCCCAAGCGGCCGCCAGCCTGCGGCAGTTCGGCACCCAGCGGCTGCTCCAGGCGGCGATCACGGTGGCCGGCGACCTGCCCGACGCCCTGCGCGGCCACGCCACCGCGATCCGGGTGCGCTCCTACGACGGCATCACCGTCGAACTCTCCGGCCACCGCGAGGTGGTGTGGGGCAGCGACGAGGACGGCCCGCTCAAGTCGGGGGTGCTGGCCGCGCTGATGAAGGCCGAGCCGGACGCCGACCGTTACGACGTCAGTGCGCCCACCGCCCCTGCCGCGTCAGGTGGTTGACGACCGGGGCGCCAGGCGCCGCACCGGTCCCGAGCGGTTTCGGACCCGGCGGCGCGCCGCCGGGCGTGATCACATAGGGTGAAAAGAAAAACGGGAGGTTCGGCGTGTTCGTTGAACCACCACGCCTTGTCGACTTAGTGTCTCGTCCCAGGGAAACACATGGGACAGGCACACTGGTAACCCTAAACCTGAGGGTCAGGGTTCGGAACGGCAACGGCGAGCGTACCGACCGTCCCACACGATTCGTAACTCGAGGCGAGAGGCCTTCGACGTGGCAGCACCGCAGAACTACCTCGCAGTCATCAAGGTCGTCGGCATCGGCGGCGGTGGCGTCAACGCCATCAACCGGATGATCGAGGTCGGTCTCAAGGGCGTCGAGTTCATCGCGATCAACACCGATGCGCAGGCCCTGCTGATGAGCGACGCCGACGTCAAGCTCGACGTCGGCCGCGAGTTGACGCGCGGACTCGGCGCGGGCGCGAACCCGGACGTCGGCCGCAAGGCCGCCGAGGACCACCGCGAGGAGATCGAAGAGGTGCTCAAGGGCGCCGACATGGTCTTCGTGACCGCGGGCGAGGGCGGCGGCACCGGCACCGGCGGCGCGCCCGTCGTGGCCAACATCGCCCGCTCGCTCGGCGCGCTGACCATCGGCGTGGTCACCCGCCCGTTCACCTTCGAGGGCCGCCGCCGGGCCAACCAGGCCGAGGACGGCATCGCGGGACTGCGGGAGAACGTCGACACCCTGATCGTGATCCCCAACGACCGGCTGCTGTCCATCTCGGACCGCCAGGTGAGCGTGCTCGACGCGTTCCGCTCGGCGGACCAGGTGCTGCTCTCCGGCGTCCAGGGCATCACCGACCTGATCACCACCCCGGGCCTGATCAACCTCGACTTCGCCGATGTGAAGTCCGTGATGAGCGAGGCCGGTTCCGCCCTGATGGGCATCGGCTCGGCCCGCGGCGACGACCGCGCGGTGGCCGCCGCCGAGATGGCGATCTCCTCGCCGCTGCTGGAGGCGTCCATCGACGGCGCCCGCGGCGTGCTGCTGTCCATCTCCGGCGGCTCCGATCTCGGCCTGTTCGAGATCAACGAGGCCGCCCAGCTGGTCAGCGAGGCCGCCCACCCCGAGGCCAACATCATCTTCGGCGCGGTGATCGACGACGCGCTCGGCGACGAGGTGCGGGTCACCGTGATCGCGGCCGGCTTCGACGGCGGGCAGCCGCCGACCAAGGGCAGCCGCGACAAGGTGCTCGGCTCCTCCTACACCGCGCGCGAGGACGCCACCCCGGTCGCCCCGGCGCGCACCGAGACCCCGCGTCCGGCCCCGTCGTTCGGCGGCCTCGGCAGCATCCCGCCGGCCGCGCCGGCCGAGCGCGACCCCGAGCCCAAGCCGTCCGCCGAGACCTCGGCGCCCCCGGTGACGCCCCCGGTGGTGCCGCCGGCCCGGCCGTACCACCAGGAGTCCGCCGAGGAACTCGACGTCCCCGACTTCCTGAAGTGACCGCCCGGCAGTGATAGGGCAGCACACGACGACGGACGGCGCGCACTTCGCCTTCACCGACCGGTGGGGCGGGGTGAGCGCCGTTCCGTACGAGAGCCTCAACCTCGGCGGCGCGGTCGGCGACGACCCCGCCGCGGTGACCGCCAACCGCGAACTGGCCGCCAAGTCCCTGGGCCGCGACCCGGGCCGGGTGGTCTGGATGAACCAGGTGCACGGTCGCGACGTCGCGGTGGTCGACGCCCCCTGGGGCGACGGCCCGGTCCCGGCGGTGGACGCGCTCGTCACCACCCGCGCCGACCTCACCCTCGCCGTGCTCACCGCGGACTGCGTGCCGCTGCTGCTGGCCGACCCGGTCGCGGGCGTGGCCGCCGCCGCGCACGCCGGCCGGCCCGGACTCGTGGCCGGGGTGGCGCCCGCCGCGGTGGCCGCGATGGTCGCGCGGGGCGCGGACGCCGGTCGTATCACCGCGATCATCGGACCGTCGGTCTGCGGCCGCTGCTACGAGGTGCCGGCCGCGATGCGCGACGAGGTCGCCGCGGTCGTGCCCGAGGCGTACGCCGAGACCAGTTGGGGCACGCCGGCGGTCGACGTGGCGGCCGGGGTGCGCGCGCAACTGGCGCGCGCCGGAGTGCGCGCCGTGGACGCGCCCGCGGTGTGCACCCTGGAGTCCACCGATCACTTCTCCTACCGCCGCGACCGCACCACCGGGCGGCTGGCGGGCTACGTCTGGCTGGACGGAACGCCGTGAGCACCCCTGAGCACTCGTCCGAGCACTCGTCCGCGAACGACCCCGGCGGACCGGACGAATCCGCCGGCAGATCCGCGGAACCCGTCGCCGGTTCCGCCGAACCCGCCGGCAGATCCGCGGAACTCACCGCGCGGTCCGCGGAGCTCGCCGCCAACCTCGCCCGGGTGCGGGCGCGCATCGACGCCGCCTGCGCCGCGGCCGGCCGGGCCCGCGACGAGGTGACGCTCATCGTCGTCACCAAGACCCGCCCGGCCGCCGACGTGCGGCTGCTGGCCGGGCTCGGGGTGCGCGAGGTGGCGGAGAACCGCGACCAGGAGGCGGCCGGAAAAGCCGCCGACTGCGCGGATCTGCCCCTGAGTTGGCACTTCGTCGGCCAGCTGCAGACCAACAAGGCCCGTTCCGTGGTCCGTTACGCTGATCATGTGCACTCCGTCGACCGGCCGCGGCTGGTCGGCGCGCTGTCCCAGGCGGCCACCGCCGCCGGGCGGCGGATCGGCTGCCTGATCCAGGTCGCGCTGGACGCCGAGTCGGGCACGCAGGGCGCGCGCGGCGGGGTCGCCCCCGACGCGGTCGGCGCGCTCGCCGACGCGGTGGCCGCCGCCGAAGGGCTGCGCCTGGACGGGCTGATGACGGTCGCGCCGCTGGCCGGAGCGTATGCGGGTCAACCCCGCGCCGCCTTCGATCGGTTGATGGATATCTCATCCCGCCTGCGCGAGGACCATCCGGCTGCGAACATGGTCTCGGCAGGGATGAGCCAGGATCTCGACGAGGCGGTGGCGGCCGGAGCGACACATGTACGCGTCGGGACGGCGGTACTCGGAGTCCGTCCTGGGCTCGGGTAACGTCACCAAACAAGTCGGACCACAGCATAAATATGGTGTGGCGGCCGTCCTACCGGCGGCCGAGGACCGCAACCCCGCTGAGAGGACGCAGAGCATGGCCGGCGCGATGCGCAAGATGGCGGTCTACCTCGGCCTCGTGGAGGACGACGGATACGACGGGCCTGGATTCGACCCCGACGACGAGTTCGAGCCGGAGATGGCCACGCCGCCCAGCGGCCGGCCCGCCCCCGAGCCCGAGCGCGCGCCGCGGCGGCAGCACGTTCCGCCGCCGGTCCAGCACCAGCCGCCGCCGCAGGACGAGCCGCCCCGGCTCGTGCACGCCCCGGCGCCACGGGAACCGCGGATCGCCCCAGTGGCATCCATCACACCTGAACGCCACAGCCTGGAGAAGAACGCAGCGGTGATCATGCCCAAGGTCGTGTCAGAACGTGAGCCGTACCGGATCACGACACTCCACCCCCGGACCTACAACGAAGCCCGTACCATCGGGGAACACTTCCGCGAGGGCACCCCGGTGATCATGAACTTGACGGAGATGGACGACACGGACGCGAAGCGACTTGTCGACTTCGCCGCCGGCCTGGTCTTCGGTCTGCACGGGAGCATCGAGCGGGTGACGCAGAAGGTCTTTCTGCTCTCGCCTGCTAACGTCGATGTCACGGCGGAGGACAAGGCCCGGATCGCCGAGGGCGGGTTCTTCAACCAGAGCTGAACGAACCGCAGAGCAGACCCGGCCGTCAGGCCGACGACGAGTGGGGAGACGGAAGCGCGATGGACATCGCACTCCAGGTGCTGTGGATCGTGCTTGCGTGCTTCCTGGTCGTCCTTATTTTCCGATTGGTGATGGATTGGGTCTTCCAGTTCGCCCGTTCATGGCATCCTGGGAAGGCCATGGTGGTGCTCCTGGAAGGCACCTACACTGTCACCGATCCGCCACTCAAGTTTCTGCGGCGGTTCATTCCGCCGCTGCGTCTCGGGGGCGTGGCGCTCGACCTGTCCTTCTTCGTACTGATGATCATCGTGTACATCCTGCTTACCGTCGTAGGGGGCTTGCGATGACCGGTGTGGGCTCCCGATATGTCGACGATCACGTTGAGGTGAAGAGATGCCGCTGACCCCCGAGGACGTTCGGAACAAGCAGTTCACGACCGTCCGCCTCCGAGAGGGCTATGACGAGGACGAGGTCGACGCCTTCCTCGACGAGGTGGAGGCGGAGCTGACCCGGCTGCTCCGCGAGAACGAGGATCTGCGCGCCAAACTGGCCGCGGCCACCCGTGCCGCGGCACAGAACCAGCAGCAGGGCATGCGCAAGCCCGAGCAGCAGGACCGGCCGGTGCCCGCCGCCATATCCGGACCGCAGCCGGTGCCCCAGCAGATGCCGCAGCAGATGGGTCCGCCCCAGCTGCCCGGCGGAGCACCCCAGCTGCCCGCAGGTCCCAGCGCCCAGCAGCACGGCCAGCCGCACGGCCCGGGCCAGATGCAGCAGATGGGCCAGCACCCCATGCAGCAGGGTCACCCCATGCAGCAGCAGGGCGGTCCCGGTCCCATGGGTCAGATGGGCCAGCACCCGATGCAGCAGCAGGGCGGCCCCGGCCCGATGGGTCCGATGGGCGGTCACCCGATGCAGCAGCAGGGGCCCGGCGGCGACAGCGCCGCGCGTGTGCTCTCGCTCGCGCAGCAGACGGCCGACCAGGCCATCGCCGAGGCGCGTTCCGAGGCCAACAAGATCGTCGGTGAGGCCCGCAGCCGCGCCGAGGGCCTGGAGCGCGACGCCCGCGCCAAGGCCGACGCGCTGGAGCGGGACGCCCAGGAGAAGCACCGCGTCGCGATGGGCTCGCTGGAGTCCGCCCGCGCCACGCTGGAGCGCAAGGTCGAGGACCTGCGCGGCTTCGAGCGGGAGTACCGCACCCGGCTGAAGTCCTACCTGGAGTCCCAGCTGCGCCAGTTGGAGAACCAGGCGGACGACTCGCTGGCCCCGCCGCGCACCACCCCCTCCGCGCCGTCCCTCCCGTCCTCGTCCTCCATGGGCGGCGGTTCGATGGGCGGCATGGCTCCGGCCGGAGCGGGCGCGATGGGCCACAGCAACGGCGCGGGTCCGTCCTACGGCGGCGGCCAGGGCATGGGCGGTCACGGCCCCGGCCCGACGTACGGCGGCCAGCAGCAGATGTCGCCGGCGATGACGCAGCCGATGGCGCCGGTACGCCCGCAGGGTCCGTCGCCGCTGCAGCAGGCGCCGACGCCGATGCGCGGGTTTCTGATCGACGAGGACGACAACTAGTCGCCTCCGGCGCGGTTGCGCCGACCGTGTGCGTCGCGCACGGCTGGTGTGCTCCGCGCCGTCGGCGCTGGGCGCGATGTGAGGGCCGGGCACCCCGGGGAACCGTTTCCCCGAGCGGTGCCCGGCCCTCTTTCCGCGCTCCGCCGGGGCGCCGGACCTCAGGCTCCCAGGGGCGCGGGCAACTGCTCCCCGCGCCCCTGGCCCAAGGCGCTACGCCTTGCGCACTACGCCTTGCGGACGTGGAAGGTGAAGCCGAGGGCCGCGTCCTCGTAGACGGGACCGAAGCCCGGCTCCGGCGGGCCCGCGTGGAAGGAGTCCGCGAGGACCTCCTCCGCGATGAGGTCCGCGTGCGCCTCGAGCGCCTCCGCCAACTCCGCGTCCGACGCGGCGTAACGGAGGTGGATGCGGTCCGCCACATCGAACCCGGAGGTCTTGCGCGCCTCCTGGACCAGGCGGATCACATCCCGCGCCAGCCCCGCGCGGCGCAGCTCCGGCGTGATCTCCAGATCGAGCGCGACCGTCGCGCCCGCGTCGGAGGCCACCGACCACCCCTCGCGCGGGGTCTCGGTGATGATCACCTCGTCCGGGGCGAGCGACACGCTCTCGCCGTCCACCGGCACCGACGCCGCGCCCTTCTCCCGCAGGTCCGCCGAGAGCGCCGCCGCGTCGGCCGCCGCGACCGCCGCCGCCACCGCCTGGACGCCCTTGCCGAACCGCTTGCCCAGCGCGCGGAAGTTGGCCTTCGCGGTGGTGTCCACCAGCGAGCCGCCCACCTCCGACAGCGAGGCCAGCGAGGAGACGTTCAGCTCCTCGGCGATCTGCCCGCGCAGCTCCGCGTCCAGGTCCTCGAAGCCCGCCGCGGCGACCAGCGCGCGCGACAGCGGCTGCCGGGTCTTGACGCCGGACTCCGCACGGGTCGCGCGGCCCAGCTCCACCAGCCGGCGGACCAGCTGCATGCGGGCCGACAGCGCCGGGTCGATGCGCGCGGGGTCGGCCACCGGCCAGGTCGCCAGGTGCACCGAGTCCGGTGCGTCCGGGGACACCGGCACCACCAGGTCCTGCCAGACCCGTTCGGTGATGAACGGCACCAGCGGCGCCATCAGCCGGGTCACCGTCTCCACCACGTCGTGCAGGGTGCGCAGCGCCGCCGGGTCGCCCTGCCAGAAGCGCCGCCGCGACCGCCGCACGTACCAGTTGGACAGGTCGTCCACGAACGCCGACAGCAGCTTGCCCGCGCGCTGGGTGTCGTAGGACTCCAGTGCGTCGGTGACGTCGCGCACCAGGGCGTTCGACTCGCCCACCAGCCAGCGGTCCAGCAGCGGCCGGTCGTCCACCGCGGGGTCGGCCGCGGACGGCGCCCAGCCCGAGGTGCGGGCGTACAGGGCCTGGAAGGCGACGGTGTTCCAGTAGGTGAGCAGCGTCTTGCGGACCACCTCCTGGATGGTGCCGTGGCCGACCCGGCGGGCCGCCCACGGCGAGCCGCCGGCCGCCATGAACCAGCGCACCGCGTCGGCGCCGTGCTGGTCCATCAGCGGGATCGGCTCCAGGATGTTGCCCAGGTGCTTGGACATCTTGCGGCCGTCCTCGGCGAGGATGTGACCGAGGCAGACCACGTTCTCGTACGCGGACCGGTCGAAGACCAGGGTGCCGACCGCCATCAGCGTGTAGAACCAGCCGCGGGTCTGGTCGATCGCCTCGGAGATGAACTGCGCCGGGTAGGTGCGCTCGAACACCTCCTTGTTGCGGTACGGGTAGCCCCACTGCGCGAACGGCATCGAACCCGAGTCGTACCAGGCGTCGATGACCTCGGGCACGCGGGTCGCGGTGCGCGCGCACTGGGGGCAGTCGAAGACCACCTCGTCGATGTACGGGCGGTGCGGGTCCAGGCCCGACTGGTCGGTCCCGGTCAGCTCGGTGAGCTGCGCCAGCGAGCCGACGCAGGTCAGGTGGCCCTCCTCGCAGCGCCAGATGGGCAGCGGGGTGCCCCAGTAGCGGTTGCGGGACAGCGCCCAGTCGACGTTGTTGTCCAGCCAGTCGCCGTAGCGGCCGTGCTTGACATTCTCCGGGTACCAGTTGGTGCGCTCGTTCTCGCGCAGCAGGGCGTCCTTGACCGCGGTGGTCCTGATGTACCAGGACGGCTGCGCGTAGTAGAGCAGGGCGGTGTGGCAGCGCCAGCAGTGCGGGTAGCTGTGCTCGTACGGCACGTGCCTGAACAGCCGCCCGGTCGCCTGGAGCTCGGCGACCAGCGCCTCGTCGGCCTTCTTGAAGAAGACCCCGCCGACCAGCGGCACCTCCGGCTCGAAGGTGCCGTCGGGGCGCACCGGGTTGACCACCGGCAGGCCGTACGCGCGGCAGGTCAGCAGGTCGTCCTCGCCGAACGCGGGGGACTGGTGGACCAGCCCGGTGCCGTCCTCGGTGGTGACGTACTCGGCGTTCAGCACGTAGTGGGCGTCCGGGATGTCCACGTAGGAGAACGGCCGCTGGTAGGTCCAGCGCTCCATCTCCCGGCCGGTGAAGCTCTGCCCGGTCGCGGCCCATCCTTCCCCGAGCGCCTTGCCCAGCAGCGGTTCGGCCACGACGAGCTTCTCCTCGCCGTCGGTGGCGACCACGTAGGTGACGTCCGGGTGCGCGGCGACCGCGGTGTTGGACACCAGCGTCCACGGCGTGGTCGTCCACACCAGCAGCGACGCCTCGCCGGCCAGCGGCCCCGAGGTCAGCGGGAAGCGGACGAAGACCGACGGGTCGACCACCGTCTCGTAGCCCTGCGCCAGCTCGTGGTCGGACAGCCCCGTCTGGTCGCGCGGGCACCAGGGCGCGACGCGGTAGTCCTGGACCAGCAGGCCCTTGTCGAAGATCTGCTGCAGCGACCACCAGACGGACTCCACGTACGCCGGGTCCATCGTGCGGTAGGCGTCGTCCAGGTCGACCCAGTACCCCATGCGCGTGGTCAGCTCGGTGAAGGCGTCGGTGTGCCGGGTCACCGACTCGCGGCACCTGGCGTTGAACTCCGCGATGCCGTACGCCTCGATGTCCTGCTTGCCGGTGAAGCCCAGCTCCTTCTCCACCGCCAGCTCGACCGGCAGGCCGTGGCAGTCCCAGCCGGCCTTGCGGGTCACGTGGTGGCCCTGCATGGTCTTGAAGCGCGGGAAGACGTCCTTGAAGACGCGCGCCTCGATGTGGTGGGCGCCGGGCATGCCGTTGGCGGTCGGCGGGCCCTCGTAGAAGACCCATTCCGGGCGGCCCTCGGTCTGCTGCACGGAGCGCGCGAAGGTCTTGCGCTCGCTCCACAGCTCCAGCACCTCGTGTTCGAGGGCGGGCAGGTCGACCTGGGCGGGCACCTGGCGGTACCCCGGCTGGTGCGGCTGGCTCATCGGACTGCTTCCTCCGGCGGACGCTCGTCGCTTGTCGCGGACTTCCGTCGGAGGGACGAGAGCACTGCTGGGCGCTCCCGCGGTACCACCCTCCTTGGCGGTGCGCCGGCAGCCCGGTCCACCGCCCCCTCATTGGGGTTCGCGAAGCCGGTTCTAGCGGCCCGCGGGCCGGGCCCGGGGCTTTCTTCCGGCGACTCCGGGGTGATCTTCACACCGCGCACGCCCCCGGGCTCCCACCGTCCCCGGATCGCTCTTGGCTGCGTGCGGCGCTACTCGTCCCATCCACGCCTTTCGCTGCGCCCAGTGTACGGGGCGCGGCGCACCGGCACGGACCGGTTTTCCACAGGCCGGCCGGCGGCCGCGCGGGGGAGCGCCCCGGGAGCGCCGGGGCGCGCCCGGGGCGGGCGGGTGACCCGAATGGCGGCGCGCGGTACGGGCGAACCTCCAGGCCCGCCCGCGGGACCGGCAGGACGCCGGGCCCGGCCGGAATACCTGGCCGTGAGCTGGGCACAACGCATGCAGGCCGCTCTCCCCCCGGGGAGTGCGGGCAGGCCGGGCAGCGCGCCCCGTTGCCGCGGATCGATGCCCGATTTACCGTTTCCGGCACGATTCGCGAACAAGATCACCCAGGTGAAGGGGACGCGGCCATGGTCGTGGAGAAGGCCGCCGCCAAGACGGCGGCCAGGGCGGCCGGGCAGGCCGCGGAGCAGCAGCCGGCCGCCAAGAGGACGGCCGGGAAGAAGACGGCGACCGCCGGGAGGAGTGAGGCTGGGAGGACGCCGGGGAAGGCGGCGGCGAAGAAGACCGCGACCGCGGCGAAGAAGACCGCGACCGCGGCGAAGAAGGCCCCGGTGGCGAAGAAGGCTCCGGGGAAGAAGAGTGCGGTGAAGAAGGTCCCGGCGGGGAAGAAGGCCGTGGCGAAGAAGGCGTCGCCGGCTCCGAAGAAGACGGCGAAGGCGACGACGACCGCGAAGAGGACGGCCGAGAAGACGGCGGCGACGAAGACCGCAGCCAGGACCGCGACGAGGACCGCGACGAGGACCGCGGCCAGGACCGCAGCGACGACGGCGACGAAGGCCGCGAAGAAGCAGACCGCGAAGAAGACCCCTCCGGCCAAGACAGGAGCCCGCAAGGTGGCAGCCAAGAAGACCGTGGCCCAGGTGGCCGCGACAACGGGGTCCCCGGTCCCCGCCGCCCGCCCCTCGGCCGAGCCGGGCGTGCTGGCCGTGCTCCCGGGCGAGGACCCGTGGACGGTCGAGGAGGTCGAGGAGGCCCGTGCGGAGCTGCTCGGCGAGATCGAGCGCCTGAAGGCCGAGATCGCGTCCTCCGAGGCCGCCGTGGCGGGCCTGATGCGCGACTCCGGCGACGGCGCGGGCGACGAGGCCGACACCGGCAGCAAGAACATCACCCGCGAGTACGAGCTGGCGCTGGCCGCCAACACCCGCGAGACCCTCAGCCAGGCCGACCGCGCGCTGCGCCGGCTCGACGAGGGCACGTACGGCCTGTGCGAGGTGTGCGGCAACCCGATCGGCAAGGCCAGGATGCAGGCGTTCCCGCGGGCCACCCTCTGCCTGGACGACAAGCAGAAGCAGGAGCGCCGCTGACCCCGCCACTCGCCACTGACCCCGCCGCTGGCCGCTGCCCCCCGGGCTGTCGCCGGCCCGCCGCCGACCCGCCGCCGGCCCGCCGCCGGCGCCCGTCCCGGCCGTGACGGCGCCCCGCCGCGACCCCGGGCGGGACCCGGTCCCGTGGTGTCACGGGGCCCCCCCCCCCCCCCCGGGGGGCCCGCCCCCCCCCCCCCAAAACCAAAAACCCCACGCCGGCCCCGCCCACAAA
>JAJSZB010000026.1:0-13645 GCA_050613715.1 Streptomyces sp. IBSBF 3018 | reverse complement strand
AAGACGAGGGTACGGCACACCCGCCGCGCGGCGGGTGTGCCGTACCCTCGTCTTCAGTCAGGATTTCGGCCTGGCGGGCACGGAGCACAAGGGCTGAGGGACTCACGTGACGGAAGCGGAGCGCACCATCACCACGCCGGACACCCCGGAGGACCCCGCGGCGGACTCCCCTGAGGGCGTCCGGGCGGCGGCCCCGGCCGACCCCGCCCGCCGCAGGCGCCGGATCATGGTGCTGATAGGCGTGGCGGCGCTGGCGTACGCCCTCGACCTGCTGTCGAAGATCTGGGTCGTGCACAGCCTGGAGCACCACGACGCGGTCGACGTCTTTGGCCACTACCTGCGGCTGGACGCGATCAGGAACGCCGGCGCGGCCTTCGGCTTCGGGCAGGGCATGACGATCGTCTTCACGGTGATCGCGGTCGGCGTGATCGTGGTGATCGCCCGGCTGTCCCGGCGGCTGTACAGCGTGCCGTGGGCGATCGCGCTCGGCCTGCTGCTCGGCGGCGCCTTCGGCAACCTCACCGACCGCGTCTTCCGCGCGCCCGGCGGCTTCCAGGGCCGCGTGGTCGACTTCATCGCGCCCGAGCACTTCGCGGTCTTCAACCTGGCCGACTCCGCGATCTGCGTCGGCGGCGCCCTCATCGTGCTGCTGTCCTTCCGCGGCGTGGACCCCGACGGCACCCGCCACCAGGACTGACGCCGGCCGTCACCGGAACCGCCGGCGCCCGTCACCAGGGCCGCGCCACCGGGGCCGACGCCGACTGTCCACAGGCGCGGGACCGGGGGGTCGCCGCGGTCCGGCATACTCGACCAGGTGAGTACGCTTCCCGAAGTCCGTTCCCTGCCGGTCCCCGACGGCCTGGAAGGCGAGCGCGTCGACGCCGCCATCGCCCGCATGTTCGGCTTCTCCCGGACCAAGGCCGCCGAGCTGGCCGCCGCGGGCAAGGTCTCGATCGACGGCGCGGCCGCGGGCAAGTCGGAGCGGGTGCACGGCGGGGCGTGGCTGGAGGTCGAGATGCCCGCGCCGGCCGCGCCGGTGCGGATCGTCGCCGAGCCGGTCGCCGGCATGGAGATCGTCCACGACGACGAGGACGTGGTGGTGGTCGACAAGCCGGTCGGCGTCGCCGCCCACCCCAGCCCCGGCTGGAGCGGCCCCACCGTGATCGGCGGGCTCGCCGCGGCCGGCTACCGCATCTCCACCTCGGGCGCGGCCGAGCGCCAGGGCATCGTGCACCGCCTCGACGTCGGCACCTCGGGACTGATGGTGGTGGCCAAGTCCGAGCGGGCGTACACCCTGCTCAAGCAGCAGTTCCGGGACCGCACGGTGGACAAGCGCTACCACGCCCTGGTGCAGGGCCACCCCGACCCGCTGAGCGGCACCATCGACGCGCCGATCGGCCGCCACCCCACCCACGACTACAAGTGGGCGGTCGTCGCCGACGGCAAGCCCTCGGTCACCCACTACGACCTGGTCGAGGCGTTCCGCGCGGCGAGCCTGCTGGACATCAAGCTGGAGACCGGCCGCACCCACCAGATCCGGGTGCACATGTCCGCGCACCGGCACCCCTGCGCGGGCGACCTGACGTACGGCGCGGACCCGGTGCTGGCCAAGCGCCTCGGCCTGACCCGGCAGTGGCTGCACGCCGTGCGGCTGAGCTTCGAGCACCCCGGCGACGGCTCCTGGGCGCAGTTCGAGAGCGTGTACCCGGCCGACCTCCGGCACGCGCTCGACACCGTGCGGGAGGACAGCCAGTGAGGCCGGTGAGGGGGGACGGCCCGGTGGGCGCGGTGACGTCCGCGGCGCGCCCGGCCCCCGGGCCCGGTCCCGCCGTCCGGGTGGTGGCCGCCGACGACCCCGAGGGCATGGCGGCCGTGCACGCGATACGGCACGCGGTCTTCGTGGTCGAGCAGGGGGTGCCGACCGAGCTGGAGTGGGACGGCAAGGACGCCCGCGCGGTGCACGTGCTGGCCGAGGGGGCCGGCACCGGCCGGCTGCTGCTCGGCGAGGACGCGGCGCGCAAGAACGGCGGCGACCCGGAACTGGCCGTGCTCGGCCGGCTCGCGGTGCTGGCGTCCGCACGCGGCACCGGCACCGGCGGCCGGCTGGTCCGCGCGCTGGAGGGGGAGGCCGGGCGGCTCGGCCTGCGCGGAGTGTATCTGGAGTCCCAGGCGCACGCCGTCGGCTTCTACGAGCGGCTCGGATACGCCGCGCACGGCCCGCAGTTCATGGACGCGGGCATCCCGCACCGGGCGATGACCCGGCTGTTCCCAGGGTGACGGCCGGTCTGTTCCCAAGGTGCCGACCCGCCTGTTCCGAGCCCGTCCCGCGGACGCCGCACCCCGTCGCCGGCCGCCGCGGCGCAGGTCACGTAAGGGGCCGGGTGCCGGGCCGCGGCCGGGGCGTCTGAGACGCTGACGCTGTGGACCAGCTCGCCCTCTTCTTCTCGCTCATGCTCGCGGCCATCGTCATGGTGCCCGTGGCCGACCGGATCGGCCTGCCCTCGCCGGTGCTCATGACGCTCTTCGGGGGCGTGCTCGCGGCCGTGCCGCAGGTCCCGAACGTCCGGATCAACCCCTCGCTGATCCTGCCGCTGCTGCTGCCGCCCCTGCTCTACGCCTCGGTGCAGCGCACCTCCTGGCGGCAGTTCGCGGCCAACCGGCGGGCGATCTTCCTGCTCGCGGTCGCGCTGGTCTTCGTCACCACGGCCGCGGTCGCCGCGGTCGCCGACGCGGTGGTGCCCGGCATCGGCCTGGCCGCCGCCTGTGCGCTGGGCGCGCTGGTCGCGCCGCCCGACCCGGTCGCGGCGACGGCGGTGGCCGGCAGCCTCGGCCTGCCCCGGCGCATGATCTCCATCCTGGAGGGCGAGGGCCTCTTCAACGACGTCACGGCGATCGTGCTCTACCACGTCGCGGTGGCCGCCGCGGTCTCCGGCCACTTCTCCGCCCCGCACGCGGCCCTGGAGCTGGTGCTGTCGGCGGTCGTCGCGGTGGCGGTGGGCCTGGCCCTGGGCTGGGGCGCCAACAAGCTGATGGGCGTGGTCGGGGACGCCACGCTGCAGATCGGCCTGTCGCTGCTGGTGCCGTTCGCCTCCTATGCGCTGGCCGAGGAGTTCCACGGCTCCGGCGTGCTGGCGGTGCTGACCACCGCGCTGTTCCTCGCCGAGTACGCCTTCGAGGCCGACGACGTGAAGGCGCGGCTGGCCGGCAACACCTTCTGGGAGATCGTCGACACCCTGGTCACCGGCATCGCGTTCGGCCTGATCGGCCTGGAGCTGCACCACGTCTTCAGCGTCGGCCGGGGAAGCTGGGGGCCGATGCTGCGGCACGCCGGGCTGGTGGTCGCGGTCGTGGTGGGCCTGCGGCTGCTGTGGCTGCTGCCGGCCGCGTGGATCGCCAAGAAGCTGCACAAGCTGCGCGACATGGACGAGGACATCCCGCTGACCTGGCGGGAGACCGTCGTCATGTGGTGGTCGGGGATGCGCGGCGTCGCGTCGGTGGCGCTGGCCCTGGCCATCCCGCTGACCACCGACGACGGCGATCCCTTCCCGGCCCGCACCGAACTGCTCTTCATCGCCTTCGTGGTGGTGCTGGCCACCCTGGTCGTGCAGGGGCTGACGCTGCCGTTCCTGGTCAGGCGGCTGGGAGTGCAGGGCGACTCGGCCTCCGAGCACGACCTCGAACGGGCCCTGGCGCTGCGCGCGATGAAGGCCGCCCGCACCCGGCTGAAGGAGATCGAGGCGGTCGAGCCGCTCGACGAGGACCTCGCCGAGATACTCCACCACCGGGCCGTCGACCTCGGCGCCCGCATCTCCCCGGACATCATCGACGAGGAGCGGCGGGAGAGCCACGCCCGCCGGGTGCAGCGGGTCAAGGCGATGCGCCGCATCCAGGAGGACATGCTGTCGGCGGCCCGCCACGAGGTGCTGTCCGCGCGCAGCGAGCCGGGCTCCGACCCCGAGATCGTCGACCGGGTGCTGCGCCATCTCGACCTACGGTCGATAAGGGGGCTGTGAGCGTACGGTCTTCCGCGCCGGCAGGCTCCCGCGGCCGTACGGGCTTCCGCGGGCCGGCCACCCGCGCCCGTACGGTCTCCCGCGTCCGGTTACTGCGGGCCCGGGCCCGGGCCGAGGTGGTCGGGGTTGGGCATCGGCGCGGCCTCGCGGGCCCGGTCCTCGTGCCGGCCGGGCGCGGGCGCGGTGGCGATCCGCGGCAGCGCGTACGGGTGCTCGCAGCGCAGCCAGTCGATCAGCTGCTCGCGCACGATGCAGCGCAGGTTGAAGATGTCGGCGGAGTCCTTGGCGGTGACCAGCGCCCGCAACTGGATGGTGGTGGGAGTGGTGTCGATCACCACCAGGCCCCAGGCCCGGTGGTCCCACTCCGAGGTCTGCTCCAGGATCTCCAGCAGCCGCTTGCGCATCGCGTCCACCGGCGCGGAGTGGTCCAGGTGGAAGAAGACCGTGCCGGTCATCCGCGGGTCGCCGCGCGACCAGTTCTCGAACGGCTTGCTGGTGAAGTACGACACCGGCATCGTGATCCGCCGCTCGTCCCAGGTGCGGACGCTCAGATACGTCAGCGTGATCTCCTCGACCTCGCCCCACTCGCCGTCCACCACCACGGTGTCGCCGATCCGCACCATGTCGCCGAACGCGATCTGCAGCCCGGCGAACAGGTTGCTCAGCGTGGACTGCGCGGCGACGCCGGCGACGATGCCGATCAGACCGGCCGAGGCCAGCATCGACGCGCCGACGGTCCGCATCTCGGGGAACGTGAACAGCATCGAGGCGGCCGCGATCACACCGACCACCGCGGTGAACGTCCGCTGGATCAGCGTCAGCTGGGTGCGCAGCCGGCGCACCTTGGGGACGTTGCGCGAGGTCGCCGCGTACCGGGCGTAGGAGGCGTCGATGACGGCGGCGGCCACCCGTACCACCAGCCAGGCCGACGCCGCGATCAGCACGAGGACCAGGACCTGCTCCACCGCGGCGGCGTGCTCGGGCCAGATCCGGGTGGCGCGGTAGCCGCCGCGCAGCATCGCCACGCACAGCACCGTCTGCAGCGGTATCCGGCAGCGCCGCAGCAGCTGCCACAGCGGCGTCTCCGGGTGCCGTGCGTCGGCCGCCTGCATCAGCTTGTCGCCGATCCAGCCGACGACCAGCGTCACCAGCACCGCGGAGCCGATCACCAGCACCGGGCGCAGCGCGCTCTCCATCACTCACCTCTCCTTCGCCCGGGTTCCCGGCCTCATGCGATGGTCGCGTACCCGAACCCGTCAAGGGCAGCCCTGTGACGAGGGTCGCGTCCTCCGCAGGAGGTCCGGGGCGCCGGCGAGGCCCACCGAGAGATGCGCGAGGCCGGGGAGACCGGAGGAGCCGCGGTCCCGTCCCGCGCTTCCGGCCCGCCGGGCCTTGCGGCTCTCCGCGGCGGGCCGGACGCGTACCGGCTACTTCTTCAGCTGGGCGGCGAAGGCGGCCGTCACCTGGTCCGCGGTCTGCCCGATCACCTGCACCTGCTTGCCGTTGACCAGCACGTACGGAGTGCCCTTGCTGGACGCCGGGTCATTGTTGTACGCGTCGCGCACGGTCAGGGCCCACTTGTCGAACGTGCCCTTCTTCACCGCGTCGGAGAACTTGGCGTTGCCCTTGAGCGCGGGGACCTGCTGCGCGAGCGAGATCAGCTTGTCGCTGCTGCTGAACGCGTCGTTGGTCTCGTCCGGGTGGACGGCCTTGGAGTAGAGCAGCTTGTGGTACTCCTCGAACGCCTCCGTGGAGACGTTCACCGCCGCGCCCATCGCGCTGAGCGCCTTCTTGGAGCCGGTGCCGCCGTTGTTGTCGATGAACGCCGCGAACGAGTAGTTGATCTGGTACTTCCCGTCCTTGGCGCCCTGGAGCACCGCGTCGCCGGCCGCCTGCTCGTAGGCCGCGCAGATCGGGCAGCGCAGGTCCTCGTACTCGTGGACGACGTTCTTGTTGTTCTTGTCGCCGACGACGATGATCGTGCCGTTCTTGCCCGAGGTGTTCGCGGGCGCGACCAGCTTCTGCTTGGCGGCGTCCTCCCAGTAGCCGGGCTTGTTGGCCTGGTTCACGGCGACGGCTATGCCGGCCGCGGCGCCGAGCACCACGACGATGCCGACGGCCACCGTGACCTGGCGGCGGATCTTCGCGCGCTTGGCCTCCTTCTCGCGCTGCTCGCGCAGCCGCTCCCGCGCGGCGGCCTTGGCGGTCTTGCTGTTCCTGCTGCTCATGGTGGATTCTCCGAGGTGAAACGGGGTGAAAAAGGCGAAAGGGGAACGCTCGTCGGTGCCGGGTCAGGCGGCGAGGACGGGCGGACCCCGGCGCACCAGGGAGTGCAGCAGCAGGGGGAGCGCGGGCAGGAGCCGCGCGCGGCGGGCCGCGGGCCGCACGGGGCGGCGCTCGGGTAGCCGGGCCGCCAGCGCGGCGAGCGCGACCAGCAGCGGGCGGAGCAGCGGCCGGAAGACGGTGCGCAGGCTGCGGTGCAGCCACGCCTCGCCGGAGCGCAGCAGCAGGGCCGCGGCCAGGCCCACCGCGACGTGCGCGGCGAGCAGCAGCCAGGGGCTCACCGACAGGCCGGCGGCCGTGGAGGCGGTGGTGCGCGCGGCCAGCGATCCGCCGCCGGTGAGCGTGCTCCCGGTGATCGTGCCGCGGGCGAGCGAAGCGCCGGCGTCGCCGCCCTGGCAGACGATCGCCTCGTGCAGCGACCGCCACGAGCCGGTGACCGGGCCGCCGCCGGGGCCGTAGCAGGTGCGCTGGCCGGCGTTGAACAGGGTGTCCGAGGCCAGTTCCAGCGGGATCAGCACGGCGGCGATGGCCGCGTAGCCGCGCTCGCGGCCGCCGAGCGCGTAGGCCACCGCGAACACCGAGGCGGC
Organism: Streptomyces sp. IBSBF 3018; assembly: GCA_050613715.1. GTDB lineage: Bacteria > Actinomycetota > Actinomycetes > Streptomycetales > Streptomycetaceae > Actinacidiphila. The sequence goes on along the minus strand of JAJSZB010000026.1, from coordinate 6,762 downwards.
CACGGCGGCGATCACCGGCAGCGGCAGCGGCTCCCGGGACAGCAGCACATGGGTGGTGCCGGACATGACGACGCACAGCGCGGCGAACACCGCCGCCCGCACTGCCCTCAGTCCCGCCCCTGCCGGTTCCATAGGCGCATAGTGTGTCACGACAGGCGCCACAGGAGTCTCAGAATCCCGTGAGAATCGGGCCCGCCGTCCGGCCGCCGGCTGCCGTTCCCGGACCGGCCACCGGCCTGCGGTCCGGGAACGACCCGGGAACGACCCGGGAACGACCCGGGAACGACCCGGGAACGGCCCGGGAACGACAGCGGCCGTCCCCGGACCGGTGGCGAGGCGCGTCTCGATGACGGATTCGTCGCGCGGTTCCCGACCCCGGCCGCCGGCCGTGTGCCTCGCGTCCGGGGGACGATTTCCGTGTCCCCCGGACATGCGCGGCGAGCGCCGATCAGATGGTGCCGGTCTTCGTTCCGCAGTATTGCAGAGCGCCGCCGGAGCCGTTTTTCAGGCAGGCGCTGAGCGTGAAATGGGTGCCAGGCGTCAGCGACGGTATGTATTTCGTCGTGCAGGTGCCGCTGCCGTTGGCGTCGTCGATGCTCGCGCCCTGGTAGTTGCCGGCGCTGTCGCGCCAGGTCACCGAGGCGTAGGCCCGCAGACCGTCGCTCTGGGTGTCGCACGCGGACAGCTTGTCGGGGGTGTAGACCGCATGAGCGCCGGTCGCGCCGCTGTCGGTGGTGTAGGCCGTCCACGTGGCCGCGCCGGCGTTGCCCGCCGCGAGCATGCCCGCGGCGCCCGCGAACAGCACCACGCCCGCCGCCTTCGCTCCCATGTGCCGTCGAATTCCCTTGATGGACAAGGTCCCTCCCCTTGTTTGAGAACCAAATGAACGCAGAGTGACGAAAGATATCGTCATCCGCTTGCGCCGATCCCCTTTCCCCTGGGCGGCGCGTGATCACTCAAGCCTCTGTCCTGTGGTCCCGACAGATGCCTTTCGGCCATTCGTCCGTCGCAATATCGCCCCTGCGCGGCCGGGTGGAATTCCGCTTCCGGGCCGGCCCGAACCGCGGCGTTCCGCGATCTCCCGGACATCGGTGAGGGATTTCCGGCGCGCACGGCTTCCACTTGATCCCGCGGGGAGGAAACGGACCGGACTGATCCGTTTCGTCCCCCGCGGGCGGGGGAGGCGCCGGGCCGCCCGTGGCGGGGACCCGCTGTCGGACCCTGGTCGTAGACTTCCCCACGCCGTCAGAGGACCGCTTGCCGGAGGTGTCGCAGCCCGTGACCGACCAGCCCTTCACTCACCTGCACGTCCACACCCAGTACTCGCTGCTGGATGGAGCGGCGAGGCTGAAGGACATGTTCAAGGCGTGCAACGAGATGGGGATGTCCCACGTCGCCATCACCGACCACGGGAACCTGCACGGCGCGTACGACTTCTTCCACCAGGCCAAGGCCGCGGGTGTGACGCCGGTCATGGGCATCGAGGCGTATCTGGCGCCTGAGTCCCGGCGCTACAACAAGCCGGTGAAGTGGGGCGCGCCGCACCAGAAGAACGACGACGTCTCGGGCGCCGGCGCGTACACCCACATGACCATCTGGGCGCGCAACAAGACCGGCCTGCACAACCTCTTCCGGGCCCAGTCCCGGGCCTCCTTCGAGGGCTACTTCCGCAAGCCCCGGATGGACCGCGAACTGCTCAGCGAGTACGCCGAGGGCCTGATGGGCACCACCGGCTGCCCCTCGGGCGAGGTCTCCACCAGGATCCGGCTCGGGCAGATGGACGAGGCGCTGAAGGCCGCGTCCGAGTACCAGGACATCTTCGGCAAGGAGAACTTCTTCGTCGAGATCATGGACCACGGCATCGACATCGACCGCCGGGCCCGCGACGGGCTGATGGAGATCAGCAGGAAGCTCAACGCCCCCTTCGTCGTCACCAACGACTCGCACTACACCTACGCCGAGGAGGCCAGCGCGCACGACACGCTGCTGTGCATCCAGACCGGCTCGAACATGTCGGACCCCGACCGGTTCAAGTTCGACGGCTCCGGCTACTACCTGAAGTCCGCCGCCGAGATGTACGCCATCGACTCCTCCGACGCCTGGCAGCAGGGCTGCCGCAACACGCAGCTGCTGATCGCCGACCGGGTCGACACCGAGGGCATGTTCCAGTTCAAGAACCTGATGCCGAAGTTCGACGTGCCCGAGGGGTACGACGAGGTGTCCTGGTTCCGCGAGGAGGTCGCCCGCGGCATGGCCCGGCGCTTCCCCGGCGGCATCCCCGAGGACCGCCAGAAGCTCGCCGAGTACGAGATGGACACCATCATCCAGATGGGGTTCCCCGGCTACTTCCTGGTCGTCGCCGACTTCATCATGTGGGCCAAGAACAACGGCATCGCGGTCGGCCCCGGCCGCGGCTCCGCGGCCGGCTCGATCGTCGCCTACGCGATGGGCATCACCGACCTCGACCCGGTCCCGCACGGCCTGATCTTCGAGCGCTTCCTCAACCCCGAGCGCATCTCCATGCCCGACGTCGACATCGACTTCGACGAGCGCAGGCGCGGCGAGGTCATCCGGTACGTCACCGAGAAGTACGGCTCCGACAAGGTCGCCCAGATCGCCACCTACGGCACCATCAAGGCCAAGGCCGCGATCAAGGACTCGGCCCGGGTGCTGGGCTACCCGTTCTCCATGGGCGACCGGATCACCAAGGCCATGCCCGCCGACGTCCTGGGCAAGGGCATCCCGCTGTCCGGCATCACCGACAAGGACCACCCGCGCTACAGCGAGGCCGGCGAGGTCCGGGCGATGTACGAGAACGAGCCGGACGTCACCAAGGTGATCGACTCCGCGCGCGGCATCGAGGGCCTGGTCCGGCAGATGGGCGTGCACGCGGCCGGCGTGATCATGTCGTCCGAGTCGCTCATCGACCACGTGCCGATCTTCTCGCCGAAGAACGACGGCGCGGTGGTGACCCAGTGGGACTACCCGAGCTGCGAGTCGCTCGGCCTGCTGAAGATGGACTTCCTTGGCCTGCGCAACCTGACGATCATGGACGACGCGGTCAAGTCGATCAAGGCCAACAAGGGCATCGACATCGACCTGCTGGCGCTGCCGCTGGACGACCCCAACACCTACGCGCTGCTCAGCCGCGGCGACACCCTGGGCGTCTTCCAGTTCGACGGCGGCCCGATGCGCTCCCTGCTGCGCATGATGAAGCCCGACAACTTCGAGGACATCTCCGCCGTCTCGGCCCTGTACCGGCCGGGCCCGATGGGCATGAACTCCCACATCAACTACGCGCTGCGCAAGAACAAGCAGCAGGAGATCACCCCGATCCACCCCGAGCTGGAAGAGCCGCTCAAGGAAGTCCTGGACATCACCTACGGCCTGATCGTGTACCAGGAGCAGGTGCAGAAGGCCGCCCAGGTGCTCGCCGGCTACTCCCTCGGCCAGGCCGACCTGCTGCGCCGCGCGATGGGCAAGAAGAAGAAGGAGGTCCTGGACAAGGAGTTCATCCCCTTCCAGGCCGGCATGCGGGAGCGGGGCTACTCCGACAACGCCATCCAGGCGGTGTGGGACGTGCTGGTCCCGTTCGCCGGCTACGCCTTCAACAAGGCGCACTCCGCGGCGTACGGCCTGGTGTCGTACTGGACCGCGTACCTGAAGGCGAACTACCCGGCCGAGTACATGGCGGGCCTGCTCACCTCGGTGAAGGACGACAAGGACAAGATGGCGCTCTATCTCAACGAGTGCCGCCGGATGGGCATCAAGGTGCTGCCCCCGGACGTCAACGAGTCCAACGCGAACTTCACCCCGCGCGGCGACGACACGATCGTCTTCGGCCTCACCGCGGTCCGCAACGTCGGCACCAACGTGGTCGAGTCGATCGTCAAGTGCCGCAAGTCCAAGGGGCGTTACGCCACCTTCCCGGACTTCCTCGACAAGGTCGAGGTGGTGGTCTGCAACAAGCGGACCGTCGAGTCGCTGATCAAGGCCGGCGCGTTCGACGAGATGGGGCACACCCGGCGCGGTCTGACCGAGCACTTCGAGTCGATGATCGACAACGTGGTGCAGGTCAAACGCAAGGAGGCCGAGGGGCAGTTCGACCTCTTCGGCGGGATGGGCGACCAGGACGAGGACTCCGGCCCGGCCTTCGGCATGGACGTGGTCTTCTCCGACATCGAGTGGGACAAGAGCTACCTGCTCGCCCAGGAACGCGAGATGCTCGGCCTCTACGTCTCCGACCACCCGCTGTTCGGCATCGAGCACATCCTCAACGACAAGACCGACGCGGCGATCGCGGCGCTGGCCGGCGACTACGCCGACGGCGCGATCGTCACCATCGGCGGCATCATCTCGGGCCTCCAGCGCAAGATGACCAAACAGGGCAACGCGTGGGCGATCGCCACCGTGGAGGACCTGGCCGGCTCGGTCGACTGCATGTTCTTCCCCGCCACCTACCAGCTGGTGTCCACCCAACTGGTCGAGGACGCGGTGGTGTTCGTCAAGGGGCGGCTGGACAAGCGCGAGGACATCCCGCGGCTGGTGGCGATGGAGCTGATGGTCCCCGACCTCACCGACGTCGGCGCCAACGCGCCGGTGGTGCTCTCCATCCCGACCGTCAAGGTCACCCCGCCACTGGTGGCCCGGCTCGGCGAGGTGCTGGACAGCCACAAGGGCAACACCGAGGTGCGGGTCAGGCTCCAGGGCGCCCGCAGCACCACGGTGCTGCGGCTGGACCGGCACCGGGTGACCGCCGATCCGTCGCTGTTCGGCGACCTCAAGGCGCTGCTCGGGCCCGCGTGCCTGGCCGCGGGCCAGCAGGCCGGCTGACGCGGACGCGGCTCGGGCATGGCTCGGGCGCGGGACAGCCGTCCCGGGTCCGGGCTCCGACGCGGACGCGGGGGCGCCCCGAAGGGTGCCCCCGCGTCGTGTGGAAGTGCGCGCGCGGCGCGATCAGTTGTGGCCGAACTTCTTCTGCTGCTTGCGCGCCACCCGGCTCGCCGCCGGCATGCCGTGGTCGTCGGCCGCCGCGGCGCGCGGGGCGTGCTCCTGCGACTCCATCGCGGGGTTGCCGGACCGCTCGTCCTGCTGCGCGCGCTGCTGACGGTTCTGGTTCTTGTTCTTCGCCACGATCGTGCCTTCCTGGTGAAGTGAGGTAATCGTGTGGCCGTAGGGCCGCCATCAGATTTGCACGAGGCGACAAAGCACGCATTTCGGGCAGTTGGCGGCCGACGGGCATGCACGATCGCACAAACCGCCACGCCGAAGATCGGGTTCGGGGTCATAAGCCCCGGTGCTTCGGGCAGACTCGGGGGACATCCGTGCTGGGGGGCGACCGGAAGAGGTGCAACGTGGACCGCTGCGTCGTCCTGGTGGACGCCGGGTACCTGCTGGGCGCAGCGGCGAGTCTGCTGGCCGGTGAACCCTCGCGTTCCCGCATCGTCGTCGATCATGCCGCCGTGGTCGCTGGCCTGCGCGAACGCGCGGAACGCGAGACCGGGCAGCCGCTGCTGCGGATCTACTGGTTCGACGGAGCGCCCGACCGCGTTCCGCAACCCGAGCACCGCCGGCTGCGGGTGATGCCCCGGGTGACCGTGCGGCTCGGCGCGCTCACCCGTACGGACGGCCGCTGGGCGCAGAAGGGCGTCGACGCCGCGATGCACGCCGAGCTGTCCGAACTGGCCAGGAACCGGGCCTGCTCGGACGTGGTGCTGGTCACCGGCGACGGCGATCTGCTGCCCGGCATGATGTCGGCCAAGGAGCACGGGGTCGCCGTCCACCTGTGGGCGGTGCAGGCCGCCGACGGGGACTACAACCAGTCCGAGGACCTGGTCGCCGAGGCGGACGAGCGGCGCGTGCTGGACCGGGAGTGGATCACCGCGGCGATCAGGGCCAGGGACGTCCCCGGCGCCTGCCCGCCGCCGGCCCGGCCCGAGATCCGGCCGGAGATCGCCGCGATCCTGTCCGCGCCGCTGCCGGAGACCGGGGCGCCCGCGACCGCGCCGGGACAGCCGCACCCGGCGAAGAACGGTTCCGCGCCGGCGGACGAGGAGCACCGGGACGAGCCGCACGCGGCGCCCGGCAAAGGTGTCCCGACGCCCAAGGACCTGGCCGGCCTCGGCCGCCCGCACCTGCCGCCGGCCCCGCAGCAGCCGGCCGGCGCGACACTGCGCTGGTCCTCGGAGAAGGGCTGGGCCGAGCGCGCTGACCAGTCCGACACCAGCGGCCTGCCGACGCTCGCGCAGCTCACCACGGCGGAGCAGCGGTGGGCCGACCGGGAGGCGGACATCACCGCGGTGAGCGGCGATCCGTACGAGGTCGGGCAGGTCTTCGCGCGGCGCTGGATCGCGCGGGTCGCGGACCCCGCGCTGCGGCAGCAGATGTCCGCGCACTATCCGCGGGTGCCGCACCGCATCGACGGGGAGCTGCTGCGGTACGCGGCGAGGTTCGGGCTGCTGGCGCACAAGGACGATCAGATCGACGAGAACGATCGTTACGCCATCCGTGCGGGCTTCTGGCGCGAGTTCGACTCATGACGCCTGGCGCTGAGCCGTCCCCCCCGCCCCCGCCGCGTCAACGCCGGACGTCGCGCGGGTACGGCCCCCGGAGGCCGGCTCGGCGCTGGACGTTAACCCCAGGGGCGCGGGGAACTGCGCGATAAGCCACGGCGCGTCTGCGGGTCGTCACCGGCCCGAGGGGGCTGTTGCTGTCGCAGACGGACCACCGGCCCGGTGGTGGGCCGGTCGCGCAGTTCCCCGC
>JAJSZB010000269.1:0-9862 GCA_050613715.1 Streptomyces sp. IBSBF 3018 | reverse complement strand
ACCCCCACCCAGCCACACCACCCGACCACACACGGTCACCCTCGTCCCCTCTCACGCCCCCGCCGGATCTTGTCGACGACCCGCCGCGCCGACCGCAGCGCGTACCACCACCGTCACCGTACGCAGGCCGTGCCGTCCCGCCCCAGGTGGGATCACCCGAGATCGGCGATCGACGGGCCGCGCGGCAGCAGCTCCGCGGTGACGAAGGACGCGACCGTGCCGAGCACGACCACGGTGATCGACCCGGTGTGCCCCAGCAGCAGGGACACCAGCACGACACTGCTCACCGGCAGCCGGAGCGCGGCGGCGGCAGCGGCTGCCATCCCGGCCGCCATTCCCGGCACCAGCCCGAGCCCGGGCAGCGGCGCGAGCAGTACGCCCGCCGCGCCGCCGAGGAAGAGCGCCGGGAAGATCGCGCCGCCGCGCAGGCTGCCGAGGCAGAGCGCGTAGGCGAGCCCCTTGAAGGCGAGCACGGCCACGAGCGCGCCCACCGACCAGGCGTGGGGGTGCGCGGCCAGGGCCGACAGTGCCGCCTGCCCCGACAGCGCCACCTCCGCGGGCGAGTGCCGCGTCAGGCCGGCGAACGCGGCGGCGCAGCCGCCCGCCGCGAGCGCGCAGAGCAGGGTGTTGCGGTGCAGCGCCCGCGCGGTGAAACGCGCGGTGAACCGTCCGCCGACCAGCAGCAGGTGGACGGCCGCGCCTACCGCGACGCCGATGAGCACCGTCCACACCACGTCGCCGGTGTCGAGAGTGGGCGGCGCGGGCAGCGACATGCTCAGGCTGCCGGTGCGGAAGCCGGTCCAGTGGCCGAAACCGCTGAAGACGATCGCGCCGACGCCGCTGGCGAGAAGCGCGGGCAGCATCACCGCGAACAGCCGCGGCCCGCCCACACCGACGACTTCCATGAGCAGGACCGCGCCCACCAGCGGATTGCCGAAGATCGCGGAGATCGCCGCGGCGGACCCGGCCGCGCTGAGCAGGGCCGACCCCTGCGGCGTCGCGGGGACGCGTACCAGGTCGCGCAGCAGCAGCGCGAGTCCGCCGCCGAGGGCGATGAGCGGCGCCTCCGGCCCGAGCACGGCGCCCAGCGGCAGGCTGCACGCGGCGGCCAGGATGACGCCGGGCAGCGCCGCCGGGACCATCCCCGCGGCGCTGAGCCCGCCCGCCGGGATGTGCCCGCCGCGCCCGGGCAGCCATCTGACGATCGCCGCGACCGCCAGACCGGCCACGGCGAACGGCGCGAACGGCCACCACCACGGCGGCTCGCGCCGTCCCAGGTGGTGCGGCCAGTCCGTCCAGACCAGATGCTGCAGCTCGTGCAGCGCGGCCAGGAACCAGAAGGCGACGAGCGAGACGGGGATGCCGATCACCGCGCAGAACACCAGCGCGCGGCGGTAGTCCGGCCGCCGCACCAGCTGCCGCAGCTCGTCCTCCCGGTCAGGCTGCCCCTCGCTCCCGCCGTCCGCGACGCCGCCCGCGCCCGCTCCGGGCCCGGCTCCCTGCTGTCGCTGTACGTGTGTGTCCGGTGTGGGTTCGGTGATGGTGGTCCTCCGGCTGTCCGTCCGGCCGTGTCCGCTGTACCGGCCGTGCGCCGCACCGGCCGTGCCGGGGGGACTGTAGGTGCCGCGGCGTCGGTCGGGGCGGGTGCCGCGCCCGCGCCCGCGCGTTTTCCCCTGGCCGGCGCAACGGCCCCGCCGCCCGGACCGCGCACCGCCCCCGTACGCGCCCGGGCCCGATCAGTGGTCGCCGAGGAAGATCTCCCTCACCTCGCGGACCGCGTAGAACGCGAGCACGTACCCGGCGGCCGGGTCCGCCCACGCCCATCCGGCGAGGGAGTTCAGGACCAGACCGAGCAGCACCGCGGCGGCCAGCAGCCCGTCGATCAGGGTCACCCGGCCCTCCGTCGTCAGCACGGGGTCGTCCAGCGCGGCGCCGGTGGCGGCCTTGCCGGAGGCCAGGGCGAACATCACCGCGGCGGTCACCGCGGTCCAGGCGATCCCCAGCGGCGAGTGATGCGGCCGGAAGCCGCTGGCCAGCGCCCACGTCGACTGCACCAGCAGATATCCCGCCAGCAGGGCGAAGCCGCCACCGATGAGCCGCAGAGCACGCCGCCGGCGCGCCTCACCGGTGCCGGACAGCTCCCAGACCACCACCGCCGAGGCGCCGATCTCGATCAGCGAGTCCAGCCCGAACCCGGCCAGCGCCACCGACCGCGCCGAGACGGCGGCGACAGCCAGCACCACGATCCCGACGACGTTCCACCCCAAGGTCACGTACTCCAGCACGAACCCCCGCCGCACCAGTCCCTGACGGGAGTTCTCCTTCGCATCGCTCACCGGCAGAGTCTCCCAGCGATTCCGTGCCGGGGCGGTCCGTTCAGGCCCCTGGACCACTCCTGGCCCGCTCCTGCCCCGCTCCTGGCCCGCTCGCGGGACCGGTCGCGGGACGGCCGAGGCGACACCGTCACGGCATGCGCGATTTGGGTGCGATTCGGTGTGTGGTCCGCGCTAGGGTGTGCGCGGAGGTGAGCCGCGTGGCCACGGAGAACGAGCTGTTCGGTGCGGTCGACGCGCTGTTGGAGCAGGTTCCGTCCGAGGAGCTGCCGCCGCCGGACGAGCGCCGGCGGCTGCGGGAGGCCGCGGGCTTGAGTCAGGCTCAGGTCGCCTCCGCGCTCGGCACGCGGCGTGAGGCCGTGGGGAGCTGGGAGGCGGGGCAGCGTGAGCCGCGGTCGCCGCAGCGCGCCGCGTACGCCCGCCTCCTGGAGGGTCTCGCGCAGCGGTTCCCCGGCCCGCCCGCCACGCCCGCGCCGCCGTCCTCCGCGGTGCCGCCGGTTCCCGCGGAGCCGGAGACGTTCGCCGGCCCGGACAGCGCACCGGCCGTCCTGCCCGCGGTACCGGACCGGTCGGCGGCGCCGGCGCCGAAGAGCACGAGCGCGAGCACGAGCACGAGCACGAGGGCGGCGTCGCGTCCGGCGGCCGCCGGCGGGAGCACGTCGGTGCCGCTTCGCCCGGCCGCGCGGAAGGGGTCGGCCGCGGCGTCGCCGGTGGCCGCGGTCGATCCGCGGTTCGCGCACGGCCCGCTGGGGGTGCTGGACGGCGATGGTTCCTTGTACTGCGCGGGCGGGCTGGTGCTGGAGTGCCCGGCGAGGTCCGTGCCGGAGCTGGTGGAGTGGACGCTGGCCGAAGCGCGGCTCGGCGCGCCCCGGCTGCACACGTCGGGGAAGGACTCCGATCCGCTGATCGTGCTGACCGCTGCGGCCGCGGACCGGTTGGGGCTGCCGGAGCGGTTGGAGGACCGGCGTGGCATGCGGCTGCCGGAGGACCACAAGGTCGTCAAGCAGATCACGAAGGCGAAGTGGCAGCTGACCCGGCGGGGGTTCGGCCCGTGGGCCCGGATCTACCGCCCGGCGCAGGGCAGTCAGCGAAGTTGCGTGCAGCTGGCGGTCCTGCCGTGGGACGCGCTGGATCCCCGTGCTTGGGGTGAGGCGGGGCAGTTGCCGCCGGGGGAGCTTGCGCGGGTGCTGTCGACGTACGCCTCCCGGGTGCTGACCCCGCGCGGTTCCACCGCGGTGGCGGGCCTGGAGCTGATGAGCGCGCTGCGGCCGCCGACCCGCGCCGTTCGGGACGACGCGACGGGGGCGTGGGTGTCCGGGCCGGTGCCGGGCTCGCTGACCGTCGCGGTGGACCCGGCGCCGCCGGAGGCCCCCGACGAACACCCCGTCGTCACGGCGCTGTTCCCGCGTGCTCATGAGCGGACTCCGGACCAGGTCCTTGACGAGGAGGCGTTCGACTGGATCCGCCCGACCGAGCTGCTCACCGATGCCGAGTGCGGCCGCCCGTTCGCGGTCGGCATCGATGTGAACACCGCGTTCCTCGCGGCTGCGAACCGGCTGGTGGTCGGCCTGTCCGGCCCCGAGTACGTCAGGGAACCGCGGTTCGACAGGGCCGTGCCGGGGTCGTGGCTGGTGGACCTGTCGGGGATCGAACTGGACCCGCGACTGCCCAGTCCGTTCACCCCGCACGGCGGCCGCCCGACAGGCCCGGCCTGGTACGCCACCCCCACCGTCGCCTACGCGCAGGAGCTGATCGACCGGTTCCGGCTGCCGGTGGAGCTCCGCCCGCTGGAGGCGTACGTCCGGCGCGAGGCCGGCCCGTACCTGGACCCCTGGTACAAGCACCTCGCGGAGGCGTACAAGGCCACGATGGCCGACCTCGGCGTCACCGCCGACCTCACGCCGGCGGCGTTCCTGGACGCGATGACCGGCCACAGAGCCGGCGACCCGGGCATGGCCGCGGTGCTGTCCGCGATCAAGTCCACGGTCAAGGGCGGCATCGGCAAGCTGCGCGAGCGCCCGCAGGGCACGAAGCACCGGCCGGGGGAGCGGTGGCCGGCGCTGGAGCGCCCGACCTGGCGCCCGGACATCCGCGCCGCGGTGATCTCGGCGGCGCGGGTGAACATGCACCGGAAGCTGGTGAAGACCGCGCTGGCCACCGGCAGCACGCCGCCGCCGACGGGCGCGGTGGTGTTCGGCGAGGACGCGCTGCTGCCGGTCGCGCTGCTGTCGGACTGCGCGGTCTACCCTTCGCCGGGGCCGTCGCCGCTGGACGTCCTGCCGTACGACGCGGCCGGGAAGCCGGCGCCGGGCACGTTCCGGCTGGGGGTGTCGCCGGGGATGGTCAAGCACGAGGGGACGCGGGAGCTGTTCTGGGCGGTGGAACTCCTGGAGCAGCAGCACAACCCGGCCCGGCACATCAAGGGCGACGACGCACCGGACGACGGGGAGTAGGCCGTGGGCGAGATCGAGGACGCGCTCCGGCGGGCGGCGGCGAACACCGCGACCAGGCCGATCCCGAAGTCCGCCGGCGCGCGGATGCGGTTCCTGGTCAGAGCGGAGAAGGGCTCCACCGCGGCGGTGGCCGCCCGGCTCGGGGTGACCCAGCGCACCGTGGAGCGCTATCTCAAGGGCACGCTGCGCCGCCCCCGCGCGGAGCTGGCGGCCCGTTTGGAGCGTGAGGTCCGCAAGGACTGGCAGCCCCGGGTCCAGCGGCGGGCGAGGAAGCAGGCCGCGACGGCGACCGGCATCGTGATCGAGACCCGTGCCCGGTTCGGGTACACCGCGGCGCCCGGTTCCACGGACGACTCCCGGATGCGGCGTATCACCCAGCACCTGCCCCCCGCCTACGCGGCCCGCCTGTTCGACGCGCAGGCCGGCGGCGCCACCGAGCAGCAGCTCCGGGCGATCGCCGCGGAGGGTCTGCAGGAGATCTACTTCAAGGACCGCGGCCGCCGCGCCGCCGGCCTGGAGGTGGAGTTCACCGACATCGACTACATCGAGCTCGGCTTCTGATCGCGTCGAGGCGTGGCTGTGCGGGACCGTTGAGCGCCGCGGGCGGGCGAGAGCGGCGAGGGCGCAGGCGTGAGCGGAAACGGCGTACGGACGTTCGTATGAGAGCGCCGGAGACGGGTATGAGAAAGGTACAAATCGACTCAAAGTCACCCATAGGCCCCGGCTGACGAGGGCCGCTCACCAGGAGGGTCCCGCCCATGACGACTGCGCACGTGCACGACGACGACGTACGGGGCCGCGACCGCGGTCACGGGAAAGTGGACTGGGCGCCCGGCTGGACGGCCTTCGCCGCCGTGCTGATGATCTTCAGCGGAGCGATGGCGATCTTCGAGGGCGCCTCGGCCATCGCGAAGGACGACGTCTTCGTCACCACCCGCAACTACGCGTACACCTTCGACCTGACCGGGTGGGGCTGGACCCACCTGATCCTCGGCATCCTCGTGGTGCTCGCCGGCCTGTCGCTGTTCCGGGGCGCGCTGTGGGCCCGGGTGGTCGGCGTCGTCCTCGCCGGGGTGTCGATGGTCGCGAACTTCATGTGGCTGCCGCACTACCCGCTGTGGGCACTGACCCTCATCGCGATGGACGCGTTCATCATCTGGGCGCTGTGCGCCGGCCCCTACCGCCGGGGCAGCGAACTGCGATGACCGCCGCGCGCCCCCGCGCCGCCGCGCCGCGCCGCTCCGCCTCGGAACGGGCCGAGGCGGGCAGGGCGGCGCGGCGGCGGGTCCCGCGTTCGGCGCACGCGGACTTCGACCCGCCGGCCGACCGTCCCGACCCCGTCGACGTCGTCGAGGCGCAGTCCGCGACCCGGCTGCCGGAACTGGTCCCGATCCGCTACGGCCGGATGACCGAGTCCCCCTTCCGCTTCTACCGCGGCGCGGCCGCCCTGATGGCCATGGACCTGCGGGCCGCTCCCGTCACGGGCGTCACCGCCCAGCTGTGCGGCGACGCCCACCTGCTGAACTTCCGGCTGCTGTCCTCCCCGGAGCGCCGGATGATGTTCGACATCAACGACTTCGACGAGACCCACCCCGGCCCCTGGGAATGGGACGTCAAGCGGCTGTGCGCCAGCCTGGTCATCGCCGCCAGGGCCAACGCCTTCTCCGGCAAGGAGCGCTCGCTGATCGTGCGGGCCGCCGTGCGGGCCTACCGGGAGCAGATGCGCCGTTACGCCGGGATGGGTCACCTGCCGGTCTGGTACGCGGGGTTCGACGAGGAGTGGGTACGCCGCCGGTTCGCCCCCGAGCTGGGCGGGCGGGCCCGGCGCGGCTGGGACAGGGCCGTGGCCAAAGCGCGCACCCGGGACAACCTCCAGGCGTTCGACAAGCTCACCGGTGTCATCGGCGGCGAGCGGCGGATCAGTTCCGACCCGCCGCTGCTCGTCCCGCTGCGCGATCTGCTGTCCGACGCCGAGCGGGGACGCCTCGAAGGCCGCCTGCGCCGTCTGCTCACCCGCTACGCCCGCACCCTGCCCTCGGACCGCCGGCACCTGCTGGAGCAGTACCGCGTGGCCGACATGGCGCGGAAGGTGGTGGGCGTCGGCAGCGTGGGGACGCGGTGCTGGGTCGTGCTGCTGCTCGGCCGCGACGACGGCGATCCGCTGCTGCTGCAGGCCAAGGAGGCCGGCGAGTCGGTGCTCGCGTCCCGCCTGGACGCGGCCGCGCCCGGCGGCGCGCAGCGCTTCGCGCCGGGCCCGCGCTGCGACTTCCGCACCCAGGGCGAGCGCGTGGTGGCCGGCCAGCGGCTGATGCAGGCCACCAGCGACATCTTCCTCGGCTGGGAGCGCGCCGACGGGATCGACGGACGCCGGCGTGACTTCTACGTGCGGCAGCTGCGCGACGGCAAGGGCATCGCCCAGCCGGAGACGATGGGGCCGGCCGGCCTGCGCGCCTTCGGCGAACTGTGCGGCGCCACCCTGGCACGCGCGCACGCCCGCTCCGGCGACCGCATTGCCATCGCCGCCTACCTCGGGTCCGGCGACGTCTTCGACCGGGCGCTGGCGGAGTTCGCCGAGCGCTATGCCGACCGGAACGCCGAGGACCACGGGGCGCTGGTGGCCGCGGTTCGGTCCGGTCGGCTCCGGTCCGCTCCCGGCTGATTGGTCGCGGCCCCGGTTGCGTCGCCCCCCGCGGCTGCTCCGAAACCCGCTTGCGGCCGGCGCCCGGCGCGGAGCATCGTCCCTGCATGATCGAATTGAGGTTCCTCGGACCGGACGACTGGCCGGTGTGGCGCGACCTGCGGCTGGCCGCGCTGGCGGAGGCGCCGTACGCGTTCGGTTCGACGCTGGCGCAGTGGCAGGGGGACGGCGACCGGGAGGAGCGCTGGAGGGACCGGCTGGCGATTCCCGGGTCGCGCAACGTCGTCGCGGCAGGGGCGGACGGGCCGGTCGGGATGGCCAGCGGTGTCCCGGGCGGGCAGCCGGGCACGGCCGAGCTGATCTCGATGTGGGTCAGTCCCGCGGCCCGGGGCCGGGGCGTGGGGGATCTGCTGATCGCGGAGATCGCGCGGTGGGCCGCGCGGCGCGGCGCCACGGTCCTGCGGCTGTCGGTGATGCCGGACAACCGGGCGGCCGCCGCGCTCTACGAACGCCACGGCTTCCAGGACACCGGCGAGCCGGGCGACCTGCTGCCGGACGGTGTGCGCAGGGAAGTGGTCATGGCGAAGGCTCTTCGATCCCCTCCGGCTTGAATCCCTTCCGGCCGCGCGACGGGGCAGGCGGCCTCCCGCCGGCAGGATGCCGGACCGGACGGCGGCTGAGCGGCACATCGGCACGTGTGCTCCACGCCGCGGCGGGGCATCAGCGCACTGCCGGGGACGGCCCGCGGCAACCGGGAACTCGGTGTGTGAGCCCTTCGGAGGGAAGTCGTGACGGAACAACGGCACCTGGGCGCGTTACCTCCCATCGGTGACGGAAGCCCGCGGCAGGTCTCGTGGGCCAGGGACATCCGCGAACGCTTCGTCCGGGCACGCTGGCGGGACCGATGGCACAGCGTGGCGAACGATCCCGCCTGGGCGGCAGTGCTCCGTCAGACCTCCGCCAGGTGGTGGATCGACAACCGGGACCGCATAGCGTCCGCGCTCGCCGAACCGGCCGCCGCGCCGCCGAGCGCCCGCGGCGCCGGGCCGGCCCGCCGCGGGCCCGCACCGAACCGGCTGCCGCCGATGGCCGGCGGCACCGAGCAGGCCCGGCGCCGGGCCACCAGGATCAGGGCCGGCCTGGTGGCGAAACGATGGGGCGACGAGATTCCACCGGGCGTGCTGGCGGCCCTGCGGCGCCTCACCGACGCCGAGTGGTGGATCAGGAACGAGGTCGGGGACGGCCGTCCGCAGGCGATCGACCGTGCCTTGGGCGACGAGGTCCCCGAGCACGATCGCAGGCGCATGGCACTGCCGGGGTACGGCCCTGCCGGCCCTCCCAGGGCGGCCCACGCCGGCCGGTGCGAGGACCAGCCCGCCTACGCGGCGGCCTTCGCCAAAGCCCTGGCAACCGCCGCTCGCACCGGTGACAGCCGTACCTACGCGTTCGACGACGGACCGCGGATCACCGGCGCGTCCTGCTGCCTCGTCAAAGGCTCCAGCCAGGGAGGGCGTGAGGGCAAGCGCCGGTGGCTGGAGAACCGGGCCGCCGAGATCCGCCGCGGCCACGGCTGGTTCCGGCGGCCGACCCCCGAACAGGCCATGGCGCAGGCCAGAGCTGAACTCGCCCGATGGGAGCGGACCCTGGACGGCTGGGGCTGACCGTCGAGGAGCGGGACCGTCCGGTGCACCTTGTCCGAGGTCGACCCCCTCACCGCTGCCGGCCTGCGCCTGCACATGGCCCGCCGGCTCGGGACGACCCCGACCGCCTGCCGGAGGAAGCCGCGGCCGGCGGGGAAGCCGCTCAGCACCTCGTAGCCGCTCAGCACCACGTAGCCGCTCAGCGTGTCGTGGTGGCGGGAGTCTTACGCCGGCCGTCCGATGTCACGGCCGGGAATCGACGGTGATTCCGGGCGCGCGTATCGCCTGAGAGCGCTCTCCGATATTCTGGCCGGCGCATGTGGCACTCCCGAACAGTCCCTGATCGCTCCCACGCGGAAAGGCAGCACCATGCGGAGACTAGCCACGACAACGGCGTTGGCACTCGTGCTCGGCGTCGCGCCGCTGTCCCTGGGGGCCGCGGCGGTAGCGGCCGCCCCGGCCGCCGTCACTCCCGCCGTCACTGAGACCGGGCAGTGGGTGAACACCGGTGAGACGTACCCGCTGCAGTGGATCTGCGTGTACGCGGGCAACCAGAAGGTGACCAGCGGACAGGCCGTCAACTTCTCCTGCCCCGCGGGGCCGGCCGGGTCGTACGCCCTGTGGATTCTGACGCCCTGACCGGGAACCCCGGCGGGGGAGGTCGGCCTGAAGATGAAGCTGTAGGCGGCGTGCCGGGCCCACGCGTTGTTGAACGATGCCTGGTGGACGTGCTCGTGTGCGGCGGATGAGGGTCAGGGGGTCGGCGGTGGGGTGGACTTGCCGGTGACGGGGCCGAGG